>JBGAWJ010000028.1:0-7319 GCA_044227605.1 Alphaproteobacteria bacterium | reverse complement strand
TTCTGGGTCATAATTCCTAACGGCCGGTGCGGCCACGCCACAAATGCAAATGGGTAATCATTTAAATTGATTGCTTGGTCAAAAACGACAGATGGCTGCGGCCTGACGGTAACAGTGATATTAATTTCTTTCCACATTTGGGCAATCGCCTGGGTTGTCAACATTTCCCATTCCACATTTTGGCGACATAATATTTCCGTATTAAACCCCCTACTATACCCTGCTTGGCGCATTAATTCCTTGGCTTCATCAATATTGGCGCGGAAGGGGGCAATGGCTGCATAATCAGGATGGGTTTGACAAACATGGTGATGTTCGGCAGCAACCCCTAACCCGTTATACCCAATCTGCAATAATTTCTGGTTGTCCAAAGCAAGGCGCATGGCTTTACGTAACTTAGGATCTTGGCACAAAGGATGCACCATTAGCATCCGCAACAAACCGGTCTGTGCCGAATCCGCACGAGAAATTTTTAAATAAGGCATCTTTAAGACGGTGGAATATTGATTGAGATTAAGCTCTTGCATACCATCGATTTGTTGATCAGCCAACACTTGAAGTGAGCGAGCTGGATCATCCGTAAAATTGCTAATTTCTATCATATCAATTTTGGCAGGCTTTTCCCAAAAGTCAGGCCGACGTTTGAAAACAGCATAACGACCCGGTGCAAAATCGATCAGGCGATACGGGCCTGTACCTATCATGTCAATTTTAAATTCGCCACCATCAGCAGGATGTAAGATATAGGCGCCATAAAAAGCCAAGTGCTCCGGCAAAGAGATTTGGGGCAGCTTGGTATTGATACGAAATGTATGGCTGTTGATCCGCTGGATAGCATTATTTGACCATAGCCTATATTGATTTTCTGGATTGTTGTTTGTACCTGTTGCAGAGCCTGCTGATTGTTCTAGCATGTAACTGGCCATTAAGGGCAGCATGGAAGAATTAAGCCTGACATCTAACCAGCGGTGGATATTCCAAATGATGTGGTCGACACTCAATTCTTCCCCATTCGACCAATATATGTTGGGACGCAGATAAAAAGTCCAACTACGTAAATCCTCAGCCACTTCCCATTTTTCTAATAACCATGGCACAGGAAGGTTTTTTGAATTAATCCTTATTAGGGCGTCTGTTACCAACCGAAGTATATTGGCCCCATGAACCGTTTGAATTTGATGGGGGTACAGCAACGAGGGAATGTTCATGGAAAAAGCAACATACCCACCTATTTTCCCTTGATTGGTAGCGGGATCCTGGGCCTCATCTTTCGTATCATCACATCCGGCAATGGTTAAAGCAGCGGGCACGGCAACGCCTAGCAACACCATATTTTGAATAAATTGCCGCCGGCTGATCGTTTTGCTTTTGTATTGCGCTTTTAATTCATCGACATACGCATGACCCGGACGAACTGTTGCCATTTTATAGATATTGTCCTTGCAGTCCTAAATTTCAATAAACCTATTTAATCATAATAATCTTTTAAAATAAACGTTTATCAATCCGTTAGTTTATTATATTTTTATTCCTATATAAACATGCTAGCCAAATTCAGGTTTGATCGTCTATGAATGATATATTATATCGATAACGTAAACATCCAAAAAATACGGAGCAAAAATGTTACATCCCCATCATGCCCTTATATATGTTATGGTAATCATTTCGGCCGCTGATCGCGAAATGACGGATCATGAAATGATGATGATAGGATCCATTGTCCGTCAATTACCGTTATTTAAAGAATTCCCCTTTGAAAATTTACCCAAAGTAGCTGCCGAATGCGCACAACTTTTATCGGGTAAATCGAAAATTGATCAAGTTTTACAGAGTATTAAGCAATCCATCCCGTCCGCTGTCCGCGAAACAGCCTATGTCATTGCGTGTGATATCGCAGCAGCTGACGGTCAAGTTAGCCGTGAGGAAGCACGGACTTTAGAATTACTGCGCACCCGCCTTAAGATTGACCAATTAATTTCCTCAGCTATCGAACGGACCGCTAAAGCAAGATACATGCACATGCCGAAAATTAAAATCAATAACAGAGATATGAATCAATTGTCGTGATTAAGGGGATTTTCTGGCCAATCATGTTTTGGATAACGGCCCTTTAGCTCTGTCCGGACTGTTTTATAACTTCCTTGCCAAAACCCTGCCAGATCATCTGTGGTCTGTACCGACCGGCCGGAAGGCGCCAATAGATGTAATAGCAGCTTAATTTTTCCTGCAAGAATGGTAGGGGTCACCTTGCAACCAAATAAATCTTGAATTCTTATGGATAAACGAGGCCGGTCATGGTCGAGATAGTCAATCATAATCCTACGACCTTTAAAAGTTAGAAAATATGAGGGTGCTAATTGATCTAACTGCTTCTTTTGTTGCCAATTAAGTAGCCCTTGTAATATTTCGTCAATATTGATCGCCGCAGGATCAAGCTGGTTATGGTCGAAATTAAGATAAGGGATCAACCATTCCTGATAATTTTCATGTAAAGCCTGGTCGCTGACATCAGGAAATTGCGGAACATCCAAAAATTTACCTATAAAGAGGATCCGTGCTTGCCACTGTTTCAACTGATCCGTCCAATTGAGTTTTTTTATACCAAATGATCGGAATAAATCTAATAATTTTGAAGATCGATAGGCGTGTGGAAGCGAATGAAAAGGGATAGCCACTTCATTCAGTAAAATTGCCCCGTAATATGAGCGCTTGCGTGCCTGCCATTTACCCGTTGCTTGATGGGTCACGATTTCACCAGCTGATCGGAGTAAAGGGGTTGTGATTTTTTTTATGGAATCAATGGAGATAGGCGCCGCCAAAAATATTTGGGCATTCACGTCCCCCGCATCAATATGGGCGATACTAATGAAATCATGTTTAGCCAAAGAATCATGAATGGGTAGTCTTGCCCCCTTGCCATTAGCCATTAGGAATAAAACTTCTTTTGCATTTTTATCTTGGTTGCCTCTACGCATGGCAATCTGTTCGGGATAAGCGATAGCCACCAATTGGCCAATTTCTTCCTCGCTAGCTGAATAATCAGTCCCTTTGATCTGCATTTCTTGAAACAAATTTTTAACTGTTCGAACAATGGTTTGGAAGATCGATTTATCAAACCATTGCAAGGAAAATGCCTGGTGTGCTGGGGAATGAATGGCCGATTGTATTATCCGCAGCCTCTCTGTTAGATTTGTATCTTTTGGTTGGCCGGATTGTTTCATAAAATCCCGCTCAGACAGCAATGCCGCAAGCATACACGCATGCCCTAACAAAGCTGTGTTTTTAGCCTGCAATAACAAGTGTGCTATCCTAGGATGGAAGGGCAATGCAGCCAATTCTTTCCCGTACCCAGTGATGTGATGCTCAGGATCAATCGCATCAATGTTTTCTAACATTATATTTGCTTGCTTGATAGCCAGTTCGGGAGGGCGAGTCACCCATGATAACGCATCAATTTCTGTTCCCCAGAATTTGATTGCTAACACTATAGCGGCCACATCAATCACTGCCATTTCTGGCAGGTGATGTGGTAAGCGCAATTTATGATCCGCTGCGCTCCATAAACGATAACAAAATCCTGGGCTGTTCCGCCCCGCTCTTCCAGCTCGTTGATTTGCTGTCGCTACAGAGGATTTGATAGTAACAAGCTGATTAAGACCAATTGATTGGTCATATATGTTTCGTCGGCTTAGGCCACTATCAATCACAGTAGTTACACCAGGGATGGTTAAGCTGGTTTCCGCAATGGAAGTTGCCAAAATAATTCTTCGTTGATGATGAAAGTTTTTTAAGATATCTGCCTGCTGTTGATAAGGCAAATCGGCATAGAGCGGCAAGACAACCGCTTCTTGTAATATAGGATGACGTTTTAAATCATCAGCCAGCCGCTTAATTTCTGAAACCCCTGGCAGAAAAAACAAGATATCCCCTTGCCTATTTTGCCATGCTTGGGACAACACACGTTGATAATGGGTTTCAAAGGATTCAAATGTTTCTTTAGCATCATAAAAAATCTCAACCGGATAGGTCTTACCTTCAACAAAAAAATATGGGGCTTCTTGCAAAACATTTCGTAATTCATTGATATTAAGGGTGGCCGACATAATCATTAAACGTAGATCGGGCCTTAAAATCTGTTGACTATTCAAACAAAGCGTTAACGCTAAATCGCTATCGGCCCGCCTTTCATGAAATTCATCAAATATGACTAAAGCGACATTTCCTAGCCCCTGATTTTGCTGCAAATATCTTAAAAAGAACCCATCTGTCATTACTTCAATTTGGGTTTTTGGGGTAACTGCAGACTCCCCACGCACCCGAAAACCTACCCTTTCGCCTACCTTTTCCCCAAGTAACGCAGCCATACGGGCAGCAGCCATTTTTGCAGCTATACGCCTAGGCTCTAACATAATAATTTTTTTATCTTGTAACCATTCTGTTTGTAAAACAAGTAAAGGGATGATGGTAGTTTTTCCAGCCCCTGGCATAGCCTGCAAAATAACATTAATGGGTTGCTCTAACACCTTTATTAAATCCGGCACAATTTGCCAAATAGGCAAATGGCCTATTTCCAAAATGATTTCTTTTGTTAGCCACGGAAAATTAGGGAGGGAGGAGATCATGTGGAGGTTATCTATTGATAAGGCTTTAAATTAACTCTATGAATTAGCATACTATTTTTTTAAAATGTTGGTTATAGATGTTTTCCGTATTACGCACTGTTTTACCTGTTTTTATTGCTGTTGCTATGATCGAAATGGCTAGTAGTTTGTTGATACCCCATACTTCGTATATATTAGAACAACGGCAAATATCAACGTTTTTGATCGGCGCCATCACCAGTTGCCACTATATAGGTTTTGTTTTTGGTGCTTTCCAAAGCCAGTATTTAGTAAAACAGATTGGCCACATTCGCGCCGCCAGTGTTTACGCTACTTTGGCAGCGAGTGCCACCTTATTGCATATTCTTTTTGATTATCTATATGTCTGGTTATTATTGCGTTTTATTATCGGATTAGCGATTGCGGGATTGTTCTTAGTTATTGAAAGCTGGCTGAATGCTAAAACCCTACCCCAGTGGCGGGGACGGATATTAAGCTTATATTCAACAATTTCTTGGGTTTTTTCAGGCATAGGGCCGATTGCTTTAAGGTTTGAAGATAGTACGGGAAATATGATTTTTATTTTGGTTGCATTGATTTTTGTGAATTCTATGCTACCTTTTGCCTTAACTAGGCTGCCCAACCCCGAAACAACAATTACTAAAAATTTAGGCAGTAAGCGTATCTGGCAATTAACCTCTGTTGCAGTGATGACTTGTTTTACAGCTGGTTTTATTTATACCCCGCTTTACAGCCTATTACCAAGCGTAATGGAAAGATACGGTTTTCAGAAAGAACAATTATCTTCCTTGTTAGTTTTGGGCCCTGTTATGGTAATATTAACTTTAACGCCTGTTGGTTGGCTGTCAGACAAACTTGGCCGCCTGCCGGTTTTAGCGGTTTTGAGCCTAGCAGCAACGGCAGTCGCTTTCCTAGGTTATTATACTGCAGAACCCAGCTTTTCCCAAATTATGGTATTATTTTTACTATTAACCAGTCTAGTTGCGCCTTTTTATTCTTTAGGAATGGGGCGTGCTGCAGATATTATCCATAAGAATCATCTGGTTGAAGCAAGCTCCCTGTTGTTAATTTTCTGGGGGATTGGGGCCGCAATAGGCCCTGCAGTTGCGGGATATCTCATGAAGTTGTTTGGGGTTGAAACATTGTTTTTATTTTGTGGGATTGCAACATTATTATTGGAAGTTGTTATTTTATGGATTGTTATCAAGAAACCCTCCATATTGAAACATAGTCAACAACATTTTGTTGCAATGCCCTTATCATCAACCCAAAATGTGACGGAAGTTGACCCACGCAGCCACAGCACTAGTAAGCAGCCTAAATAAGCTAAAAATCTAACGGTTTTATGCTGACCCAACATAAGCAATGTGTAGAAATATGCCCCATTCGACTTTTTTCTTAACTAGCGAATTTCTGGACCGTGTAGCCATGCTCAGCAGACAAGCTGGTCAATTGATTATGGATTATTACAATAATCCAGAACGTTGCATTATTCAGGGAAAAAAGGATGCCAGCCCGGTTACCAACGCTGACCAGGAGGCCGAACAATTGATTATTCAATCACTCTCAGCAATGACCCCCCATTTTCCCATCATTTCGGAAGAAGCCGCGGAACGGAACGAATTGCCTACCCTGAAACCGGAACATCGCTTTTTTTGGCTGGTTGATCCGTTGGATGGTACACGTGACTTTATTCAGCGCAGCGGCGAATTTACCGTTAATATCGCTTTGGTTGATGGCGAAGAAGTCATTCTAGGGGTTATTTATGCTCCCCTTCAGCAAACGGTTTATGCGGCTATTAAACCTGCTAATATTGTTTATAACCAATCTGTGGGTACCCAAAAAACTTCCATAAGAACACGCCAAACACCCCGGATGCAAGCCAAAATCCTTAATAGCCGCCGTCAACATCCCTTAAGTGTCATGCCGATGCTGCCCCTCGATCTAACTTTTATAGAACATGAATTTGTCAGCAGTTCCTTGAAATTTTGTTTGATTGCGGAAGGCCGCGCTGATTTTTATCCCAGGCGTACGGATATTATGGAATGGGATACAGCCGCTGGCCAAGCTATTCTGGAAACCGCGGGCGGACATGTCCGCCTGCTTGATGGCGCGCCCCTTAGATATCGTAAGGATGGCTTTTCAAATCCGGCTTTTGTTGCTTATGGAAATTTTATTTAACATGAATGTTGCCCCTATCTACCCTGCTTCCTCTCCTCAATATATAGTCCAGGCCGCTACTATCTTAAAGCAAGAGGGGGTTATTGTCTTCCCGACTGAAACCGTTTATGGTCTTGGGGGTGACGCCACCTCAGATATCGCTGTAGCTAAAATATATGCCCTTAAAAACCGCCCAACCTTTAATCCCTTAATTATTCATGTGGCGACCCTCGCGGCAGCGGAAAAATTGGCAATATTCAATGCAGACGCCAAAAAACTGGCAAAATTGTTCTGGCCTGGCCCTTTGACCTTGGTTTTACCGCGCCAGCCGGACTGTCCGGTGTCTTTATTAGCCTGTGCCGGTCAGTCAACTATTGCTTTACGCATCCCTAAGCACCCCGCCGCCTTGGAACTTATTCGCTTGTTTGGTAAGCCTATTGCTGCCCCCAGCGCCAATAAATCAGGAAAAATCAGCCCCACACAAGCCATTGATGTCGCTCAAGATTTTGATGGTCAAATCCCTTTTATTTTAGA
>JBGAWJ010000027.1:0-14264 GCA_044227605.1 Alphaproteobacteria bacterium | reverse complement strand
AAACAGGGCGTGCCGGTCGCGATGGCCTGGGTGGAAAATGCATTGCGTTTTACAACTACAAAGACATCCTGCGCCTCGAAAAATTCCTACGCGACAAACCGGTGGCGGAGCGTGAAATGGGCGCTCAATTGATGCAGGAAGTGGTGGCTTATGCCACCCGAAATTTAAAGCGTGACCGGCCCATTCATCTATTGGGCATTGGCGGCATTAGCGATATTTTTAATGGGGTTGAGCAAGGGATTGATACCTTTGATTGCGTGGCCCCCACCCGCATGGCCCGGCATGGCGGGGCCTTATTGCCCCAAATGGAGAAAGAACGGATCAATTTAAACAATGCCTGTTTTCGTGAGGATCCGAACCCATTATGGGAGGGATGCGGCTGTTATTGCTGCAGGAATTTCTCCCGCGCCTACCTCCATCATTTGCTGAAAAGCAAAGAGATACTAGGTATGCAATTGCTGACCATCCACAACATTGCCATCATGAACCGCCTGATGCGGGACATTCGCCAAGCTATCCCCCAAGGCAAGCTGAAAGAAACCCGGCAAAAATGGCTGTTGTGAGATAGAAGGAGTCTAAATAAATAAGCCAAAAAATTATGGAGCTGTAGTAGAATGGGAAGTAAGGTAAGCTACTACAATGAAGATAAGTTATAGTAAATTAAGGAAGAAAAAGCAGAGGAGGTTGCTAGAATTTTTCGTGCTGAAGTGATGAGCCGATCTGCTGCAGAGATTTAGTAGGCATCCAAGTGAACAGAACAACCCTATTTTACCACAAAATGCTCGATCAGCATCCCTTGCTGACGCACCCTTAAACGACCCTTTCTCTCATACCTATTTCCATCCTAGCATCCCTGCTTAGATGGTATAGCCCCTAGGTTTAATTTAATTTTCTTTGCTTTGATGAAGAGTAAAATATGATTATGTTCCCTTAAAAAGGGCAATTGTTACTTGTCTTTGCCATAGAACTATTTATAATGGCGAGGGGAGAAAATATTTTTATTTTTTAAAATTAAAAATTGATTGGGGATTTGGTACAAGCAATGAAGAATTTTTTTTTTAGAAACCTTTATTTACCCCCTACGGCCTTTATTTTTATTTTATTGTTGCAACAAGTTCAAGCCGGAGAAAAAGAAGCTTGGCAAGCGCTTGAGGATAAAGATTATCACACTGCCTATCAAGAATTTTTACCGCTGGCAAAAGATGGCAATATAGCTGCCCAGCATTATATCGGGTTAATGTATCATAACGGATATGGTGTAAAACCGGATTATAGCCAGGCTGCCCTTTGGTTTAATCAAGTGATTAACAATCCTGGGTATAATATCGGAAACCCAGCTTCCCTAAAGAACCCACAAGAGTCTATTTTAGAATTAAAACAATTTGCCCATGAAATGTTATGCACCATATATGGGATAAATAATCAAATAGGGCAGGCTATTACATATGACCTTAATAAAGCCAGCATCCATTGCTTAGGTGCAGCTGATAAAGCCCATTTCCCTGAAGTTCGTTTTCTAGCAGGAAGGCTGTATATGCTAGGTCAAGGTGTTGTCCAAGATGATGGAAAAGCGTTCTACTGGTATAGCAAGTCTATAGAAGAAGATAACTATCCGAAATCCTTCGGCGGCCTGGCTTATTTATATCTTCATGGCAAAGGCACCGTAAAAAATGCGAATAAGGCGGCAGAATTTGCTTTAGCCGGTGCCCAGTTAAATGATACTTATTCTCAAATATTAATTTCCGGACTTTATCTTCAAGGAACCGGTATCGATCAAAACTATGTAAAATCTTTTTTCTGGTCGAGTATCGTTCTTTTGCATGGCGATCTTAATGATTCTTTGAAAGCACAAGTGCAAACAATGCGTGAGCAAGCCCTAAGTCATTTAAGCACAGAAGAGTTTGCCAACGCTCAACGGCAGATTTTTGCTTGGAAACCTCCTGTTTTAAGAGAAAAATCCCAATAAAATTATTAAAAATGATTATCTTCCCTGCGATAATATGAGTACAATGAATCTATTTACATAAGGAAAAAAAAACGAATGGCTGGAAGCGTTAATAAAGTTATCTTGGTTGGAAATTTAGGGAAGGATCCTGAAGTCCGTTCCATGCAATCTGGTGACCGGGTGGCCAGTTTTCCAGTTGCAACCTCCGAACGTTGGAAAGACAAAGCCAGCGGTGAACGCAAAGAAAAAACGGAATGGCATAAAGTGGCCATTTTCGATGAGAGATTAGTTGATATTGCCGAAAAATATTTGCGTAAAGGATCAAAGGTGTATTTAGAAGGACAACTGCAAACCCGTAAATGGACCGATCAATCAGGACAAGAGCGATATACAACAGAAGTTGTCCTACAACGCTTTAGGGGCGATTTGACTTTGCTTGATTCGAAATCTGATGGCGCAAGTGAGGGTCAAGATTATGAACGTTCAGCTATCCCCAATGAATTTTCCCCCGCTCCGATGGGGTCAAAACCTTCTTTTAGCAATCCCAAAAATTCAAGGCCTAACACGATGGACTCGTTTGAGAAAACGATGTCCCCAAAAAATAGCAAGCCAGATTTAGATGATGATATCCCGTTTTAATATAAAAAAGCTTTGCATCCTTTCAATTTGCCCCTAAATTTATTACCATTACTACCGTTATTTTCTGCTTATAAAAATTAAAGAGAGCTTATTGTGGACAACAACATCCCCATTGCCCCTGCTAATGCGATTTCTTCTATTTCCATTGAGGAAGAAATGCGACGTTCCTACCTTGATTACGCCATGAGCGTAATCGTAGCGCGGGCGCTGCCAGATGTGCGGGACGGATTAAAGCCAGTTCACCGACGTATCTTATATGCCATGTATGAATCGGGTTACGAACCGGAAAAACCCTTCCGAAAATCAGCGCACGTGGTTGGGGATGTGATGGGTAAATACCATCCACATGGTGATACGGCGATTTATGATGCCATGGTGCGGATGGCGCAGGATTTTTCAATGCGCCTGCCTTTGGTTGATGGTCAAGGGAATTTTGGCTCGATGGACGGTGATCCGCCTGCCGCGATGCGTTATACGGAAGTACGTTTAAAAAAATCGGCTATGTTTTTGTTAAATGATATCGACAAGGAAACGGTTGATTTTCAGCCAAACTATGATGACAGCACCCATGAACCAATGGTTCTGCCTGCCTTATTACCTAATTTATTAGTGAACGGGGCCGGTGGTATCGCCGTGGGTATGGCTACAAATATCCCCCCCCATAACTTAGGTGAAGTCATAGATGCATGCTGTGCTTATATAGAAGATCCGGCGATTGCGATTGAGCAATTGATGGAATTGGTACCAGGACCTGATTTTCCAACCGGCGGCGAAATCCTAGGCTTGGGAGGGATTCGCGACGCTTATCTAGCGGGCAAAGGATCGATTGTTATTCGTGGCAAAAGCCACGTGGAGCAATTAAAAAATGACCGTGAAGCGATTATTATCAGCCAAGTTCCTTACCAAGTTAACAAAGCGCGCATGGTGGAGCGAATTGCCGAACTGGCACGCGATAAAATCATTGAAGGCATTACCGAAATTCGCGATGAATCAGACCGCGAAGGGGTACGGGTGGTCATTGAAGTTAGGCGTGATATTTCTGCTGAGGTTATTTTAAGTTTACTGTATAAGCATTCGCCTTTGCAAACCAGTTTTGGTATTAATATGTTGGCTTTGCATCGTGGCCAACCTTTGCTGATGAATTTAAAACAGGTTATCGCAGCCTTTGTCGAATTCCGGGAAGAAGTGATTAACCGGCGTTCCCGCTTTGAATTGCGAAAAGCCCAAGAACGCGGGCATATTTTGCTGGGTTTAGCGGTAGCAGTGGCTAACATTGACGAAATGATTAAGATCATCCGTGCCTCCGCTGATCCCATTTTAGCCAGACAAGCCCTGATGGAACGCTCCTGGTCAATTGATACCGCCCTACCCCTTTTACAATTGTTAGAGCAGGATATTGAAAACCCAATATCTTCAATTCCTGTCCAAGCTGATTATCGGTTAACAGAAAGCCAAGCAAAGGCCATTCTTGATTTACGCTTGCATCGGCTGACAGGGCTGGAGCGGGAAAAAATTGTTGCCGAAATGTCTGAATTATCGATCCAAATCAGCCGTTTGCATAATATCTTAAACAACCGCACCCTGCGTTTGCAATTGATGAAGAACGAATTGATGCAAGCGAAGGGGACACTTGCAACCCCACGCCGCACGGAGATTACCGAAAATGATTCGGATGTTGATATTGAAGATTTAATCCAACGCGAAGATATGGTGGTAACATTAACCCATAATGGCTATATCAAACGGGTGCCTTTATCTGCTTATCGTGCCCAGCGGCGCGGCGGCAAGGGCAAATCTGGTATGGATGTTCGGGATGAAGATATTGTCAACCAACTTTTCGTGATTAACACTCATACCCCGGTTCTATTCTTTTCTAATCAAGGAATTGTATATAAATTAAAGACGTATCGATTGCCCCCTTCGACCGCACAAGGTCGAGGCAAACCTTTGGTACAACTATTACCCTTAGAAAAAGACGAAACGATTGCCACATTGCTGCCCCTACCTGATCAACAAGAAACCGAGAAATTATCGATCATTTTTGCAACCGCCCTGGGCCAGGTACGCCGGAATAAACTTGCGGATTTTGTTCAAGTTAAATCAAACGGTAAAATTGCCATTAAATTGGAGGAAAATGATCGTTTGGTGAGTGTTCAGGTCTGTTATGATCACCAAGATGTTTTCTTGGCAACAGCCGCAGGTAAATGCATACGTTTCCCAGTCAAAACCCTAAGGGTATTTGCAGGACGCAATTCAGACGGTGTCCGCGGCATTAAATTGCAAGGCGATGATCGTGTTATTTCCATGACGATGTTAGAACATGGGGCATTTTCAGCTGAGGACCGCGAGTCTTTCTTAAAAAATGGTCGTTATCCTGCAGAAGATATGTCCGAATCAGCTACCCTACCCTCTTCAACCGAAGAGGAAGAAGAGATAGCAGGAGTGGATTTAGATGCCAATACGCAAAACGATCAAAAATCCTTACCTACCTCATTGCAAGCAATGGCTGAAAACGAACAATTATTGTTAGCTGTAACAGAACGGGGCTACGGCAAAAGGACTTCTTCTTATGCTTATCGTTTAACAGGCCGAGGTGGGGTGGGAATTGCCAATATAGAAACATCCGAACGGAATGGCCTCGTGATTGCATCTTTTCCGGTTGATAACAATAGCCATATCATGTTGGTAACGAACCGCGGCCAAGTCATTCGCTGCCCTGTTCACGACATTCGTATCAGCAGCCGCCGCACCCAAGGAGTTAAGTTATTTGATGTGGCGCCGGATGAACAGGTGGTATTCGTTACCTGCCTGACAGATGAAGATGATCAAGGCATAATTGGGAATGAAGATGCTCCCTTGGAACCATCACCATCATAGATATGGGAAGTTATCATGAGAATAGGCGTTTATCCCGGCACTTTTGATCCCATCACATATGGGCATATGGATATTATTCACCGGGCTGCGGGAATGGTTGATAAAATTATTGTGGCAGTTGCCGCTAATGCAGGTAAAGACCCCCTATTTTCTTTAGGTGAACGCGAGAAAATTGTTCAGCAAGAAATTGAAAAAAGTTTGCCTGCAAGCGAAGTACAGCGCATTGAAGTGCGTCCTTTTCAATCCTTGCTGACGCATTTCTGCCATTCTGTCCAAGCAAAGATTATTATCCGTGGGTTAAGGGCTATATCCGATTTTGAATATGAATTTCAAATGACTGGCATGAATGCACGTTTAGATCCAGGAATTGATACGGTTTTTCTAATGGCTTCAGAAAAATATCAGTTTATTTCTTCCCGTTTTGTGAAGGAAATAAGTTTACTTGGCGGTGATGTGACTTCTTTTGTATCACCCAGAATTGCTAATTTACTACAGCAACAATTTAAGAAAAAATCCTTATTAAAATCGTAAATTTATGCCAACCCACGAGTAGGCAAAATAGGGATATCACCGATTATCCTTTTCATCTATTCTTATACTCAATTTTTCTATAAATAGTGGAGCCGGGGATAATGAATACAATTAATAAAATTTCTCCATAAAAAATACTTTGACAGTCTAGTGTCTTTTCCCTTACATATGGTTTGTTTTGAATGAACAACCTCTATTTTAGGGGCGCGTAGCTCAGCGGTAGAGCATCTGACTTTTAATCAGGAGGTCACGGGTTCGATTCCCGTCGCGCTCACCACTTTCAAAGGTGGTGGGCATTTCTTTATTAATGAGATAAACAAATAAAACTCTTAAGCTGTGCTCTTAAAATCTTATTTTAGAGAAAAGTTAGCTTTGTCCCGCTCAGAACGTCTTCTTGACCTTATTCAAATTTTACGCCGCCACCGTTATCCCATCCAGGGCGCCACACTAGCGCAAGAATTGAACATAAGCTTACGCACGTTATACCGTGATATTGCCCTTCTTAATACCCAGGGGGCACGAATTGATGGGGAAGCAGGACTTGGCTATCTCATGCGTCCAGGTTTTATGCTACCACCCCTCATGCTTCAACAAGAAGAGATTGAGGCATTGTGGTTGGGATCAAATTGGGTCATGGACCGGGCGGATGAGCGGTTAAGTGCTGCCGCACGTAATGCGTTGGCAAAAATTGCAGCCGTTCTTCCAACTGATCTTAAAGAGACAATGAACCAATCACCCTTATTAGTAAGGCCAAACGACAGAGAAACTTCTTACCAAATAGATCTAACGCTTATTCGGCAAGCCATTCGTTCTGAGCAGAAAATTGAAATACAATATGAAGATTTAAGCGGTAGAAAAACCAGCCGGATTATTTGGCCGATTGTTTTAACTTTCTTTGAACAAGTGCTGATCATTGTGGCCTGGTGTGAGCTGCGTCAAGGATTCCGCCATTTCCGTGCCGATCGTATAGCGGTAGCGGTTTCATTAGGGTTAAGATATCCCAAGCGGCGGCATGAGCTCATGAAAGAATGGAGATTAAGTGAAGGGATACCATCGCCCTAAATTTTATGCGCTACTGACACAATCTGTCATGGTGATGTTTTAAGTTTTTTATTAACAGGATAATCACCGCCCACAAATTGAAAGGCTGGTGAAAAAATTAATGACGAACTTTTAGGAGAACATCTATGACCGAACCAAACATGGTTGTCTTATACGTTACCAACCCTACCGCCAGCGCTACATTTTATCAAAACATACTGGGTATGCCCCCGGTTGAAGCATCACCCACTTTTGTTATGTTTGCCTTAAAATCAGGCATCATGCTGGGTTTATGGGCTAAACATACAGTGGAACCCATTCCAACTTCAGCCAATGGCGCATCGGAACTAGTGTTTGCTGTCGAAAATCAGCAAACGGTGGATCAAGTTTCCAAAGAATGGAAAAAACGTGGCCTAAAAATCATGCAATCCCCCACAACAATGGATTTTGGCTATACTTTTGTTGCGGCAGATCTGGATGGCCACCGTTTGCGCGTTTTTTCGCCCGTGCAATCATGAATAAATATTGGGTCGCCGTAGCTTCCGCCGAACATGTAAGGATCGGCCGTGAAGCTGGATTTATGCAAGTTTGTCACGGAAAATTATCCCCCTTAAAACGGATAAAACCAGGGGATGTTATTGCATACTATTCACCAACAGAGCAGTTTCAAGGAAAAGATCGTTACCAATCTTTCACAGCCATAGGTACCATCAAACCGAATGATCCTTATCAAATAGAAATGGGGGGTGGCTTCTGTCCATTTCGGCGCGATGTCAATTGGCTGAAAGCTTCAGAAACACCTATCAAGGAACTGTTACCCCAATTAGATTTTTCCAGGGATCGTAAAAACTGGGGATATCAGTTAAGGTTTGGCCTTTTTGAAATTTCCCCGCATGATATGCAAATAATTGCCCATGCCATGCAAACAAGCTTACATTTGATTGAATAGTCCCAAATTCTAATCATCTAAACATTGAGCCCCTTATATGCTGTAATCGTCGTTGACTAAACCCAACGACGATTATTGATTACGGTAACAACTCTAACCATGCAGCCAAATCCAAAAAGGTCAGCCGGTTTCTGGTAAAACGCGCATACTTAACCGCTTTTTGATATAAGTCTGGCCTAATGTTTAAATGTTCGGGCTGAGTTGGCAACCCCATCGTCTTGAACATATGTGATAAAAGTTGGTGACTTAAACGATTTTTTTGAATTTTTATGCGCCATTCCGGCCAATTGACAGTTAATTTCTGTTGGTAGTTAGATTGTTTTTCGCAAGAAAATTGTTTTTCCTGAAAGCCCTTCCAATATTCCGGTGCTTTTTCCTGACCAAAAACCTGATTGAACCAGGTATGATCATATTTAAATCCAGCCGATAATTTTAACTGCTTAAAACTTAAAATTTTTTCCTGTAAAGCGGCCATTGTTAGCGTGGTAACAGCAATGATTTCCCCATGAAGGAATTTTGAAGTGTCCACAGAATCGCCTTGGGTATCAATATAGTGGGCAATCATATGTTCGGCTTGGCTCGCCGGGTTACTGTTTCCCACAACCGCCATGCCAATTCCCGAATGGACAATCAGTTGTACCAAATCATTAAGGGCATTTTGATTGCCATCCCTTAATAGCTGAACAGAGGCAATAACCCGTTTTTCAAGATCAATCAGCGGATTCAAAATCTCTTGATGGTAAGGTGTGGCAATTAGGAAATGGGAAAATAACCAATCTGTTTGCACCGTTGACCGACATAAACAATCAGCCAGCCCTGCAGCGATCATTTTTTGTGGGGCACGGGATAAAATTGCCAAATCAAAAAAAGCAGCCCGTGGTGGATTGGCGGGAATTGATTTTTTAAGCCCTTGGTCAATCAAAGAAACACTGGCAGAGCAATATCCATTCATCGAAGGTGCTGTTGCAAAAACAACATAAGGGATCTTTAATTGGGTGGCCGCATACTTAACCAAATCATTAATGGTGCCGGAACCTACCGCAATTAATAACTCGCTTTCTTTGGCTTCAGCAACAATTTGTTGGCTGAATGTTATATCGGCAGATAAAGGGGTGGGTAAAATAATGGAACGGCATAAATGCCTGGCTGATAAAATTCTCTGAGTTTTAGCTGCTAACACCCCATGGGTAATCTCATCGCAAATGATTGTTAGCCTTAGGGGAGAATGGGGGGAAATTGTTTCAATTAGCTGATCTGCTCGATCGGATAATTTGTCAGCGCTTTGCACATAACAAATTTTAGGCTGATCAAAGGAAACTTGATCCCTTATTGGAGAAGAAATCAGAAATTTTTGCTGATACTCTGAGGATGGTAGCGTTAGAATCAAAGTCCCTCCTAAAAAAGGATAGGACTATATAACACCCGATAAGAAGAATATTGTAATTAGTTAAATTCGAATATCTTAGAGTGCATTATCCACCATTCCTTATGCAAGGATAACAGCCGTAAAAGCATCAAATTTTTATGAAAAAACGGAATAGTTGAACAAGATGATTCTTGTTAAAACCTTCAAAATGCAGAAGGACGGATAAAAAAAGAGGCCGTACCCAAAGGAACGGCCCAAGTTCAGGGAGGAAACGCCCAAGGGGCGTATACAACAACATTAAAAAATGCTGCTGCAATGCAACATTCTCACAATTATAAAAGTTTTGCAACAGAAAAAATGCAATTCTGTTATCAATTATTAGGTTTTACCATATTAATATTCGCAAGGGCATTGCTGCAGTGCGCTTATAATCAACTATTAATAAAAATAGGTTGAACCCTATACCTTAGAAATATTTCAAGCTTTTACAAAATACTTTACAGAAGATTTTTTCAATTTTACTGATATTATGGGTATATGCTATTTTAATATACATTTCCCTAACCTTTTATTTTTGTGAGAATTGCATGCCCTCTTTTGATATTGTCTCAAAACCCAATATTGCCGAGATTGATAACGCCTTGAACGGATTAAAACGGGAAATATCCACTCGGTTTGATTTTAAAGGAAGTCATTGTACCATTGAAAGAAAAGATAACAAATTGATTGAGATCCAGGCAGATGATGAGCTTAAATTGAAGCAAGTGCAGGAACTATTGAAAATGCATACAACCCGCCGCGGTGTTGAGACAGCTTTTTTAGAATTTCTTGATAGCCAGAAAGCAGCAGGCCAAAGTGTCAGACAATCCGTCACTATTAAGCAAGGTATTTCCCATGATTTAGCTAAAACGATTATTGGGCACATCAAAGAAAGTAAATTAAAGGTTCAATCAGCGATCCAAGGGGATGAATTGCGGATCACCGGCAAAAAAAAGGATGATTTGCAAGATGTGATGGCTTTATTAAAGCGCCTGGATTTAAATCAACCCGTACAATTTAACAATTTTAGAGATTAAGCAAAATAACGAAAACGAAAAGGACCTTTTATGCTGAACAATCAAAACCCCAAATTTCTTAACCCTTTACGGTTAAATCCTTTGCAATTAAAAACATTAGCCCTTTTGCAAATATTGGCCGGACAACATCAGGAAGCTGAGCAAAACCAAGATGGGATTGTCGTGCGTCATTTCCCCTCCGCCCATGGCGATCATTTTCATGTAGGCCATTATGTTTTATCCGGCCAAGAACTTTCAGGACTTGGCAATGTATCGGTTTGGACAGTATTAGAGCGTAAAGGCCTAATCAAATCTTATTATCCCGAATACGCGGTGTTAACGCCTGCAGGCCAAACTTATGACACAAGCGCTGCTCAAAAAATCTGGCATCAGCACGCCCATCATCATTAAAAAAACAAACGTTTTTATTTATATCCTCATAAATCAATTGAAAGGCCATTATGTCAGAGAATAATTTACGCAGCGGCGGGAAAATTTTAGTAGATGCCCTTAAGATCCACGGGGTAGATAAAGTTTTTTGTGTGCCCGGTGAAAGTTATCTGGACGCCCTGAACGCTTTTTATGATGTGCAAAATTCCATTCAGGTGGTGGTGTGTCGCCAGGAAGGCGGAGCGGCTTTTATGGCAGAAGCCTATGGTAAGTTAACAGGTAAACCCGGTATTTGCTTTGTAACCCGTGGACCAGGCGCCACCAATGCATCTATTGGTGTGCACACCGCTTATCAAGACTCAACCCCCATGATCCTATTTATTGGGCAGGCAGCCAGGGGCGTCTTAGGCCGAGAAGCTTTTCAAGAAGTGGATTTTAAACAGTTTTTTGCACCCTTATGCAAATGGGCTGAACAAGTCTATGACGCAAAAAGATTGCCCGAAATTATTAGCCGTGCCTTCCAAATAGCGGTTAGCGGCCGTCCCGGGCCAGTCGTCATTTCTTTACCGGAAGATGTATTAACCGATCATGTGACAACGACTGATACAAATGCTTACCGCTTCGTTAACCCTGCTCCTAACCCAGAAGACATCAAAAAATTTGTGGAATTACTACAAAATAGCCAAAAACCTTTTGTTTTATTAGGCGGTTCCAGCTGGACAGAATCATCTATCGAAAAAATTCAACAATTCTGCCAAAAATTCCATTTGCCGGTCGGCACTTCTTTTCGCCACCAACATTTATATCCCAATCAAGCATCTAATTACGCAGGAGACGTGGGGATTGGGATCAACCCCTTATTAATGAAACGGATTAAAGAATCAGACTTAATGATTGTTATTGGCGATCGATTAGGGGAGATGACAACCAATGATTATACGTTGTTAACACCTCCCGTTCCCCAACAAAAATTGGTTCACGTTTATCCATCTGGTGAAGAATTAAACAGGGTTTATCAAGCCAATTTAGGTATATTTTCAACTGCTGAAAATTTTATTTCAGCTATTAGCAAGCTTAGTTTGACGTTTAAAAATAATATGAACGAATCGACAGCAGCAGCCAATCAGGAGTATAAATCCTATTCTAAACCGGATGTTACCAATGCTGGCAATGTCCAATTGGCAAAAATTATGGGATATATGAGAAAGAAATTACCCGATGATGCCATTGTTACCAATGGCGCAGGCAATTATGCTGGTTGGATTCATCGTTTTTTCCCTTTCTACCGCTTCCGTACCCAGTTAGCCCCCGCCAATGGGGCGATGGGTTACGGTCTTCCTTCCGCAGTGGCGGCAAAACTCATTCATCCACAGCGTATCGTTGTTTCTGTCAATGGGGACGGTTGTTTTTTAATGAATGGGCAAGAATTAGCAACGGCCGTTCGCTATCAACTGCCTATGATAATATTGATTATTAATAACGGTATGTACGGTACCATCCGGATGCACCAAGAACGTGAATATCCTGGCCGGGTTATTGGGACGGATTTATTTAATCCAGATTTTGTGGCTTTAGCCAAAGCTTACGGGGCTGAAGGATATTTGGTTCGACAAACGGATGAATTTTTTATAGCCTTTGATCATGCTTTAACTGCCAATAAACCCGTATTAATTGAAGTTAAAATTGATCCAGAGGCCATTAGTACGCGCGCCAGCTTATCCCAGATCCGAGACCAGGCTATAAAAAAGAGCCAAGAAAAAAAATAATATCTTTGCTCTAGAATGCATAAAATTTTTGCTTATATATAGTATCACCCAACTAACAATTACATATTTATAAGGAGAGCTTATGTTAACAGTCGGTCATCATTTTCCAAGCTTTGAGCTTGATGCTGTTGAATCAATTGATCCTAAAACAGCTTTTACCAAAATCTCTGATAAATCTGACAAAGGGAAGTGGAAGGTTGTCTTTTTTTGGCCGATGGATTTTACTTTTGTTTGTCCCACGGAAATTGCTGCTTTCGGTAAATTAAATGGCCAATTTAAAGATCGCGATACTGTTCTTTATGGAGCAAGTATCGACAGTAAATTTGTTCATTTGGCCTGGCGTCAAAACCATGCTGATTTAAAAAATCTGCCATTTCCCATGCTGTCCGACCTTAAACGGGAATTGTGTGATAAATTAGGAATTCTGCATCAGGATGGTGTTGCATTGCGCGCAACCTTTATTGTCGATCCACAAGGGGTGATTCGCTTTGTTGCCGTGAATGACTTGAAAGTTGGTCGTAATCCTGAAGAAGTATTAAGGGTTTTGGATGCTTTGCAAACGGATGAATTATGTGGGTGCAACTGGCAAAAAGGCCAAAAAGTTTTAAAGCCCTAGTTATATTAAAGATACTCAGTTCTCAAGCGGCAATTTCTTCTTTGCCGCTTTTTTTATAAGGAATTTATCCCATGTCCATTGAGAAATTGAAAGAAACCTTACCAGATTACGCGAAAGACTTACGCATCAATATTTCTACCTTGCAAACAAATGCCTTGCTTTCGAATCAACAAAAAGCCGGTTGTTTTATTGTAGCGGCGATTGTCAGCCGCAATAAAATGGTTATGGAAAAAATTTTAGAAGAATTTACATCCCAATTATCACCGCAGGCTTTAACGGCTGCAAAAACAGCCTCTGCTTTAATGGGCATGAATAATATTTATTACCGTTTTACACATTTAGTGGAAAATGAAGCATACCGTCATCTGCCTGCAAAATTAAGGATGAACGGCATCGCGACCCATGGCATTGAAAAAGCTGATTTTGAACTTTTTTGTTTGGTTGCTTCCGCTATCAACGGCTGTGCCGCTTGTTTAAATGCCCACGAACACGAACTGCAAAAATTAAATATCTCCACAGAAGTCATTCAGGAAAGCGTTAAAATAGCTGCGGTTGTTCACGCAATTGCTGCTTTATTATAATGAAACAAGCCCCCTGATGTGGGGGCTTGTTATTTGGCAATTCGCATTGATATCCTCTATCAATAGGCCACAAGCAGGTGGCTAGTAGGTATTGTTGCTCTTGATAGGCAAGCTATTATAGCATTCTTTCCTTGCCATTCTGCCCTATCCTCAACTCGGCTCTTCTTCAGCAGGTGGAGCGGGCGCCTCAGCAGGAATATTAAATACCTTTGAACCCGTATCATGTGTCCTGACATCGCCCGGATACGGCTTATACTCGAGCAGCTTGAAATCTGGACAACCTGCTAAGCCCAACGAGCTTACAATAACTGCCGCCAAATAAATTGGTCTAAAAGCGACAATTTTCTTTTCTTCTATTTGGTTTTTCATAATTTTTTCTCCTTGTTATAAATTCAGCTTTATATTTTCGATAAGCTGATTTTTACAAAACTTGGTTAATAACCCGTTAAGAACGAAAATATCGATTTAAATGTTAGGCAAGCTAATAAATAGGCTTTTTTGAAAATTA
>JBGAWJ010000026.1:0-14503 GCA_044227605.1 Alphaproteobacteria bacterium | reverse complement strand
AGCTGTCATACGCCAAATATTGAAAGTGAAAGCTTGTTTTACCGTTATTCCAAGTGGGAAAGATAGCGATCTGCTTCAAGGGCAGCCATGCAACCCATTCCAGCAGCAGTTACAGCTTGGCGAAAGACCTTATCCTTCACATCCCCCGCAGCAAAAACCCCAGGAATGGCGGTGGCGGTCGAATCAGCTTTAGTTCGCAAATAGCCTTCCTCATCCATAGCAAGCTTACCTACAAATATTTCTGTAGCTGGTTTATGACCGATAGCTATGAACAACCCATCCGTGGCAATAGGACTAATAACGCCGGTTTGTATGTTTTTTAATTTAACAGCGGTTACCCTTTTAGGGTTGTCTAACCCCATAACCTCTTCAACCACACTATCCCAAATAACCGATATTTTAGGGTTTTTAAATAATTTATCTTGCATCATTTTTTCAGCGCGTAGCTTAGATTTTCGATGAATCAAAATTACTTTTTTAGCGTGCTGGGTTAAATATAAAGATTCCTCAACCGCTGTGTTCCCCCCTCCCACCACACAAACAGTTTTATTTTTAAAGAAAAAACCATCGCAAGTCGCACAGGCCGATACCCCAAAACCCTGATATTTATGTTCACTATCCAACCCTAACCAACGGGCTTGTGCGCCTGTACAAATAATAATCGCATCAGCAGAGTAATACGCCCCACTATCCGTTCTTATCTTGAAGGGCCTCACATTAAAATCAATCTCGGTTACCAAATCTTCAATAATCTTGGTTCCCACATGTTCTGCTTGAGCACGCATTTCTTGCATTAACCAAGGCCCCTGGATGGTTTGAGAAAAACCGGGATAATTCTCTACATCAGTCGTAATGGTCATCTGCCCGCCCGGCTGCATTCCCGTTAACATAATAGGGTGTCGATTGGCACGTGCTGCATAAATTGCAGCAGTCAAACCAGCGGGGCCAGAACCAATAATTA
Organism: Alphaproteobacteria bacterium; assembly: GCA_044227605.1. Taxonomy (GTDB): domain Bacteria; phylum Pseudomonadota; class Alphaproteobacteria; order JAEUKQ01; family JAEUKQ01; genus JAEUKQ01. Next base: position 13,542 of record JBGAWJ010000026.1, on the reverse strand, counting down.
AAATATTAGTGTGGGTGTATGTTTTTTTACTATCAGTCATAATCTATCGCTAGTGAGGGTGAATTAAACGTCAGAATCTATCATAAAAATAATTGGCGTACCTTACTAACCCCATACAAAATCTTATCTATTGATGGTACTTGTACCAAGATAATCTTTATTATAATAAAAACAACCTTTTCCTGTGATCAGAAGTTGATTAACACATAAGATACACTTGGGTTCTTGTTATATTATTTTTTAAATATCTTTTCTTATTAATCACTTATAGTATTTACTTATAATGCAAGCCGGTTATAAAAAGTCAGATTATTTTATAAAAAAAATCCAGACCAATTCAAAACGGTAAGAGAAATGGGGGAAGACGATGCAACAAGCACCTAAACACAAATTAGACAGCATCGACCTGCAAATTCTTGAAGAATTACAAAATGATGGTAAAATTACCAATGTTGAGTTGTCTCAGCGGGTTGGTATCTCCGCCCCCCCTTGTCTGCGCCGAGTAAACCATTTGGAGGATGCAGGATATATTAAAAGTTATCATGCGGAATTAAGTGCCAATTTATTGGGATATCATGTCACTATTTTTGCCCAAGTTAGCCTTGCTAAACATGGGGAAACCAATTTGCAAATTTTTGAACAATTAGTAAGGACTTGGCCAATGGTTCGTGAATGCCACATGTTGGCTGGCGAAACAGACTTTTTGCTGAAAATTATTGCCCCAGATTGGGACGCTTACCAGCAGTTCTTAACCACCCAATTGACGGCTGCTGTCAACGTAACACATGTCAAATCATCCCTTGCCATTCGTAATAGCAAACATGAACCTGGGATACCTTTTGATCTATTACGACAAGCTAAGAATAACGCCGCCTAAAACCGAACCTGCTTTCTCCCACCGCCCCACCGGCAATCGCTAAATTTTCTTAGGGATCAGCTATATCTTTGGTGGTTCTGACAGTGCAGGAAGCTAAATTTTTCTATCTTTTCCCACTTTCTTATTTGACTTCAAGTAACAAGAATTATTTTGCTATATAGCCTATAAGTAAGAAAATAGGCGGCGTTCGTTATTTGAATGCTATTTTCTCAATGCTATAGGATTTTGATCCGCCGGGTGTTGTCACTTCGACGGTTGTATCTACTTGTTTGCCAATCAACGCTCTGGCTAAAGGAGCACTAATGGACAAGCGGCCATTTTTAATATCTGCTTCATCCTGGCCAACAATTTGATATTTAATTTTCTCGTCGGTATCGTCATCAATCAAGGTAACGATGGCACCAAAAACGACTTGGTTGCCAGATAATTTTGAAACATCGATAACATCGGCCCGAGCAATTTTATCCTCTAATTCCCCTACCCTGCCTTCAATAAAACTTTGCCGTTCCCGAGCCGCATGATATTCCGCATTTTCTGATAAATCACCATGCTCCCTTGCCTCGGCAATCGCTTTAATAACAGCGGGCCTTTCAGTTGTTTTCAGATATCTCAGCTCCTCTGATAAGCGAGCATAACCATCAATCGTCATGGGGATTTTGGACATGTGCAAACCTCTTTATCAAATAAATAAGCGGTAATTTTTATAACAAATTCATATTATAGTCACGTATTTTTTTTAAGCGCTGCTGTAAGCTGCAGACATCAAGACTACCTTGCTGCAATGCGCGGATGGCTGAAACTGCCGCTGATGCGCCAGCTATGGTTGTACAATAAGGAATGCGCAAATGCAACGCGGTCTGTCTCGTTAGGAAGCTATCTCTTTTGGTTTGGGGCCCCTCTGTAGTATTGAATACTAAGTGTACCTTACCATTTTTCATGGTGTCAATGATATCTGGACGCCCTTCCAAAACTTTATTGACCACTTCCACCTGCAGCCCTTTTTTTTCCAAGAAAGAAGCGGTTCCTCGGGTCGCAAGAATGGTAAAACCCATGGTAATTAATTGACGGCAAGCAGATAAAATTGCCAGTTTGTCTTTGTCGCCGACTGATACAAATACGTTTCCGTTCAGCGGCAGTAACGTTCCGGCTGCTAATTGGGCTTTGGCGAATGCTTTGCCAAAATCTTCATCGATCCCCATCACTTCCCCGGTGGATTTCATTTCGGGCCCTAAAATGATATCCGTTCCAGGGAACCGAGAGAAGGGAAAAACTGCTTCTTTAATAGCAATATAGGGAAGTTTTTGGGATTTCAGCCCAAAGCTTGCCAAAGACTCGCCAATCATCACTCGAGCGGCAATTTTAGCTAACGGAATGCCCGTGGCTTTTGCTACAAAGGGAACCGTCCTACTTGCTCGTGGATTAACTTCTAATACATAAATTTGCGAATCTTTGATGGCAAATTGCACGTTCATCAAACCCACCACTCCTAATTCTTTGGCAAGTAGTATTGTCTGCCTTTTTAATTCATCCAACACAGGTGCGGTTAGTGAATATCCAGGCAAGGAACAGGCAGCATCCCCCGAATGAACACCGGCTTCTTCAATATGTTCCATAATACCCGCAATAAAAACATCTTTTTTATCGGCGATCGCGTCAACATCCACCTCAATAGCATTTTGCAAGTATGAATCCAATTGCACAGGATTATCCCCCGAAACTTGGATAGCATGGGTGATATAATGTTGTAATCCAGCCTGATCCTGAACAATTTCCATAGCCCTTCCCCCCAAAACATAAGACGGGCGCATAATAATCGGGAAACCGATTTCTTGGCCAACCTTTAGGGCTTCTTCCAGGGTGGTAGCAGTCCCATTTTGCGGCTGATGCAAACGTATTTTCGTAAGAAGCTGGCCAAAACGTTTGCGATCTTCCGCTAAATCAATCATATCAAAAGAGGTGCCTAAAATGGGAATGCCTGCTTTATCAAGAAACTCCGCTAAACGCAGTGGTGTTTGCCCGCCGAACTGCACAATCACGCCCAGAAGCTGACCTTGTTGTTTTTCTAGGTCAATAATTTCAAAAACATCTTCCGGTGTCAGCGGCTCAAAATACAAACGATCCGATGTATCATAATCGGTGGAAACAGTTTCCGGGTTACAATTAACCATGATTGTTTCAATGCCTGCTTCCCTTAAAGCATAAGCCGCATGCACACAACAGTAATCAAATTCAATCCCCTGCCCGATCCGGTTAGGGCCGCTTCCCAAAATAATAACTTTTTTACGGGAGGAAGGTTTCGCTTCGCATACCCGAAGCCCCTGACGAATTCCGTGATAAGTTGAATACATATAAGAGGTGTTGGATGAAAATTCTGCGGCACAGGTATCGATCCGTTTATAAACCGGATTGATTTTTAAGTTTCGCCTCATATCCATAATATCTTGTTCAGTAACTTTCGTCAGTTTCGCAAGCCTTTTATCTGAAAAACCATTTTCTTTTATACGGTTAAATGCCGCTATTTCCCTAGGCAGCCCTTCTTGAATGATTTTATTTTCTTCTGCAACAATTTCAGCAATTTGTGAGATAAACCAACGATCATATTTGCAGATGCTGCGAATTTCCTCAACCGACATACCCATCCGTAATGCTTGGGCGATAATAAGAAGCCGATCCGGTGTAGGCCGCGATAAGGCTTTTTGCAAACTAAGTTTATCACCACCACCTGGAATAACTATTTCATCAAATCCCGACAATCCCGTTTCTAAAGAACGCAAAGCTTTTTGGATAGATTCTTTAAAAGATCGTCCTATCGCCATCACTTCACCAACAGATTTCATTGACGTGCCTAGAATAGGCTCTGTTCCAGGAAATTTTTCAAAAGCAAATCTGGGTACCTTCGTTACAATATAATCAATGGTTGGCTCAAAAGAGGCGGGGGTAGTTTGGGTAATATCATTTTTTAACTCGTGCAGGGTATAACCAACAGCCAACTTAGCAGCAATTTTTGCAATCGGGAACCCGGTGGCCTTGGAGGCCAGGGCTGATGACCGCGAAACACGGGGGTTCATTTCAATCACCAACATGCGGCCATTATCAGGGTTGATCGCAAACTGAACATTTGAACCGCCGGTGTCTACCCCAATTGCCCGAAGAATAGCAATCGATGCATTGCGCATGCGTTGATATTCTTTATCGGTTAAAGTCAAAGCGGGGGCGATGGTGATACTATCGCCCGTATGTACCCCCATCGGATCAATATTTTCAATAGAGCAGACAATGATGCAATTATCTGCCCTATCGCGCACCACCTCCATTTCGAATTCTTTCCAGCCAACAATTGACTCTTCGACCAACACTTGTTGAACCGGGGAAGCGGCAAGACCGCCCCGAACAATTTGTTCATATTCTTCCCGGTTATAAGCAATCCCTCCCCCTGTGCCCCCCAAAGTAAAAGAAGGACGGATGACCGCTGGCAATCCTATTTTTTGAACGGCCATTTGTGCATCTTCCATATTCCGAACAATTTCGCTACGGGGGGTTTCAAGGCCTATATTTTGAACCGCCTGCCTGAATAATAAACGATCTTCAGCCATATCAATCGCTTCGGCTTTAGCCCCGATCATTTCTACTTTAAATTTATCTAGAACGCCGGTTTGATGCAGTTTCATCGCAAGGTTTAAAGCAGTCTGCCCCCCCATCGTAGGTAATAAAGCTTGCGGACGCTCCTGCTCAATAATTTTCGTTATGATCTCTACGGTCAATGGCTCAATATAAGTTGCATCCGCCAGTTCTGGGTCCGTCATAATTGTTGCGGGATTTGAGTTGACCAAAATAACTCGGTACCCCTCTTGTTTCAAAGCTTTACAAGCCTGCACCCCGGAATAATCAAATTCGCAAGCCTGGCCGATAATAATGGGGCCAGCGCCAATGATCATGATTGATTGGATATCGGTTCTTTTGGGCATAATATGAAACACTCCCGTTAATAGCTTTATTAAATTTTCGTATCACATATCAACGTTGATTAAATTGACGATACTGATGGATCAATTCAATAAATTGACCGAATAAATAGCGGCTGTCATGGGGACCTGGTGAAGATTCCGGGTGATATTGAACAGAAAAAACAGGTCTATTCTCAAATTGCATCCCTTCAACAGATTGATCAAATAAGGAACGGTGGGTGATTTTGACATGGGAAGGAAGGGTTTCGGCCATCACTGCAAAACCGTGATTTTGGCTGGTAATTTCTACCTTGCCATTCAATAAGTTTTGTACAGGATGGTTCGCCCCCCGATGGCCTGAAGGCATTTTCTGGGTTTGACCGTTTACCGCGATTGCCAACAATTGGTGCCCTAGACATATACCAAAGATGGGTACCCCGCTATCAATTAACTTTTGAAGGATCGGCACTGCATATTGACCTGTAATAACCGGATTGCCTGGGCCATTTGATAAAAATATCCCATCCGGCTTAAGCTTAAGGATATTTTCCGCAGAAGTTTGGCAGGGAACAACCGTTACGCGACAGCCATAATCAACAAAACAACGCAAGATATTGCGCTTAATCCCATAATCAATTGCCACGATATGATAAGGTTGGAATCGCACCTGGTTAGCACTTTCATCCCAATTACCACTACCTTCCGTCCATTCATATGGTTGGGAACAGGTTACGTGCAAAGCTAGGTCAGCAGCATCGATATCTGGCCAATTTCTAAGTTTGCTTAACAACTGGTTGATATGTATTTGTTCTGGCAAGATATTCCCGATTAACGCTTTAACCGCTTTTCCCCGGCGGATATAATGGGTTAGATAGCGGCTATCGACATCGGCAACTGCCACCAGATTTTCTTCAATTAACCATTCATTTAAGCTTTTTTGGGCACGCCAATTTGAAAAATGCTCGGATTGGGCTGCAAAAATACAACCGCTCGCAAAAGACTTCCTTGATTCAGCATCTTCAGAATTTGTGCCAACAATGCCAATATGAGGAAAGGTAAAATTAATGATCTGTCGGGCGTAGGAAGGATCGGTAAGTACCTCCTGATAACCGGTGGTGGAGGTATTGAAACATAATTCACCAATTTCTGTTTTCCTGGCTCCCATTCCTGTGCCCCAAATGGTTGTTCCATCTTCTAAAAGAATAATGCCAACGGAATGATCTTGCTTCTTAGAAAGAAGCGATTCAGGAAAATTTAAAGTGAACGGTTGCATATCAGCCCTCACCAGCAATGGGTTTGAAGATTTTCAAACGGCATTTTTTGATCTGCCGCATATAGATATTTACAATTTTTTAGGCAGCGATTAAGACCTTGGTGATATCTTGGCTTTGACGTCAAGTGAACTTTTTGGTCAAAACCAGTTATTGACTAATTTATTTGACTTCCGCGATAAAGTTAATTACCCTTAAATGCCTGTATTGTTTGAAGTTAGTGGCCTGATAAAAACCAAGTGTTTCTTTGGTTTTTATTTGCAGTGGAATCACCCCATTTTAAACCAGCAAAATAAAAGATGAGCTTTGCGAAATCTCGGTGTTTTAAGCGGTGAGTCAATCTTTTAAAAAAATATTAAACGATTCCTTGATGACTTCCCCTAAATAAGGAGTCAATGGTTCCAATTGATATTATTTTAACCCTATCAACATCAAAAGCGGATGAAAAACTGATGCTTCTACCCTTACGCGAACGGTTTTCCGAAGAATTAAAAAGTTCGATAAAACAGAAGGAACCCAAAAAAACTTTAATAATTCGTCTAATTATTGCATGCCTTAAAGAGAATGACATCGATGCCAGCGGCAAAGGCAATATGCAAGGGATCGACGATTCAGAGATTACCGTGATGTTACAGAAAATGATTAAGCAAAGACGCGACAGTATTGCACTTTACCAAAAAGGCAATAGACAGGATCTTGCAGACCAAGAACAGGAAGAAATAAATATTATTTCAACTTATTTACCACAGCAATTAAGTGATCAGGAACTACAACAAGTTTTACGGCAGTTGGTAAAAAGTCTTAATGTTACCAGCACCAAAGATTTCGGTAAAGTGATGTCATCACTCAAAACCCAATACCTTGGTCGGGTAGATATGGGTAAAGCGGGCGCTTTGTTAAAACAACTTTTTTAAATTGTTTGTTGAATGGCTGATTTTAGCGATTTTCTTGAACAAATCAAACAAGTTCCTATTGTTCCCTTTATTGAACGCTGGGTTAAATTAAAACGCCAGGGACAGAATTTTATTGGCTTATGTCCCTTTCATCAAGAAAAAAGTCCATCTTTTAGTGTCAATGGAAACAAAGGTTTTTTTTATTGTTTTGGTTGTGGCACAAGCGGCAGCATTATCGACTTTGTCATGCGCCACGATAATATTGACTTTAACCAAGCCACCCAAAAAATTGCTGATTTGTACGGTATACCCTTACCTGATAGGCGAGACTCGCCTCTTATCGCTCCTCATAAAAGAATTTATGCAGCTTTAGAAGCAGCTACCCAATTTTTTATCAAGCAATTGCAAGAAAAAAACGGAAAAAAAGCCTTGGAATATTTGCTAAAACGAGGGTTGCTAAAAGAAAGTGTTGATCATTTCCGCTTAGGTTGGGCTGATGATCAGCGACAAGCCCTCCAACGACACTTATTATTGCAAGGTTTTGATGAACCCCTTCTCTTAGAAGCGGGCCTTATTTTAAAATCGGATAACAGCACCGCCAGCTACGACCGGTTTCGGGGACGCATTATGTATCCAATCGTTGATCGGCAACAACGAGTTGTGGGCTTTGGCGGCAGGATACTTGATAATCTTGAAAATATGCCTACCTCTTCTTCCACGGCACCCAAATATTTAAACTCCCCAGAGACCCCTGTTTTTCATAAGGGACAAATTTTATATGGGGAAGTTTTTATTGCGAAAGCCGCCCGCGAGAAAAAACGGGCGATTGTTGTGGAAGGCTATATGGATGTGATTGCCTTACACCAAGCAGGTTTTCAAGAAACAGTGGCACCCTTAGGTACTGCTATTAACGAACAACAAATTGAAAAATTATGGCAATATGTAGATGAACCTATCATTTGCTTTGATGGTGACCAAGCCGGATTAAGGGCAGCTTCCAGGATTATCGAGCGTGTTTTGCCTATCTTGAAGCCATCTAAATCAATTTTAATGGCGACAATGCCCTCAAATTACGATCCCGATACGCTGATTCAAACTCATGGCAATGCAGCCTTTCAACAGGTTTTAAATCAAGCCAGACCTTTAGATCAGTTTATTTGGGATGTGGAAATGGCCGCGGAAAAAATTGATACGCCGGAACGCTGGTCCGGCTTCAAAAAAAGGTTACTCGATCGTATTTCTACCATTAGTTATAAGGATATTGGGGAAGATTATCGGCGTCGCTATCAGCTGAAAATTGCTGATTATCAACAGAAATTTTCCCCCCAAGCTTTTTTTAAAAAGGGAAAATATAAACAATCAGCTGGATCGGCTGAAACTCAGTTACGTGATGGCGAAGCGCCAAGAAAAAACCCTCTTTCTATTGAACATGCTGACTATAATAAAATACTACGAGTGATTGCCCTTCTGTTAGAAAGACCAACTCTCGTGAATAGCTATGCAGAACAACTAAGCTCTATTCAAGATTTATTCTTGTTATCTTCTTTAGCAATACGCATTAGGACATTTTTCTCTGATGCAGTGGATTATTTAATAAATCGCGATGTTTCCGATCAACACAAAATAAGTGATTTCCTTCGTTTGAAAGGATATCAAGATATTTTAGATGATATTATAAGACGTAAACAGCTGCTGTTACCACTTCCTAAGGAAATATCTGACAGTTTTTTTGATAATCAGTTCCATGAAGCCTTGCAAAAGCTTGAAGAAAGTTTGGATAAATTTGCTTTAAACTTAAAATCTGATAAAAAGTAACGTTTGTGCAATAAAAATCTTGAAATTTGTATAAATTTCAAGATATTAGCATCATTCGTTATAGTTTTATTGAAGAATTGCTTAACCGAAACGAACATTTCGCAGCTTATAATCATATAACCTGTGCAGGTTTATAACTGAAAGAGGCAAAATATGGTGATTAAATCCTCGAAAATATCTGAATCCGAGGACATCCAGCAAGAGGAACCAGTTGATAATATGGTTTCCGGTGATTTGCCGCCCGCAATTAAAAAAATGATCGGTCGTGCTAAAGAACGCGGCTATGTAACCTATGACGAACTGAATAAAGCGTTGCCTGCGGAAAAAGTTTCTTCTGAACAAATTGAAGATACGATGTCTATCATTAACGAAATGGGAATTAACATCGTTGATGAAGAGATTATCGACGAAGAGGCAAAGCCTGAAAGCGCAGAAACAGCCGAAGAAGAACCTGCGGAAGCTGTCGAAGAAGCGGGTGTTGGCGGCCGCATTGACGATCCGGTACGATTATATCTGCGAGAGATGGGCGGCGTCGAACTCTTATCGCGAGAAGGCGAAATTGCCATTGCAAAAAGGATCGAAGCTGGCCGAGATATGATGATTTACGGCATTTGTGAAAATCCCTTAACATTTGAAGCCATTGCCGCCTGGCATGATGGCCTGATGAGTGGGGAATTGCTTTTACGGGATATTATTGATCTGGATGCCAGTTACGATACCAACTTGCCCGAAGATGAAAAAGGCTTGTTTCTACAAGAAACAACTTTTGTTGTCCCCTCCTCGCCCGGTCCTAAAGATAGCCAAACAATTTCTGAAGAAACATCGGAACAAAAAAGAACAAAATCGCCTATAAAAAACGCGAAAGAGGAACCAGACGCTTCATCAGAAGAAGAAACCGAACAACCCACCTTATCGGGAGTTGAAGAGGAGCTGGATGAAGACAATCCGGAGAATGTTTCTTTAGCTGCTATGGAACAAAAATTGTTGCCAGGGATTTTGGAAACTTTTGAAAAAATCGGTAAATTATCCAAGAAGCAAAATCAATTACAAGCTGCCCGCCTTTCCCAAGCCTTAACAGGTGAGGTCAATTCCAAGCAATCAGACCAGCGCCATGAGAAACTCAAAAAAGAATTAGCTGGTTTGATGTCACCTATCCACTTAAATAATTCGTGTTTAGAGCAGTTGATTCAACAATTATATGATCTGAATAAACGCCTGGTAATGGCCGAGGGTAAATTACTGCGCGTTGCCCAAAAAGCTGCGCTTAAACGTGAAGATTTTATTAAACATTACTATGGCCAAGAACTAAATCCAAATTGGTTTGATTATTTATCTAAATTGACTTCCAAGAACTGGAAGATCCTTATTAGCAAGCATAAGGCTGAAGTTCAGGTTATCCGGGATGAAATTGTAACGATTGCCAAAACATGTAAATTACCGATCAATGATTTCAGGCGTATTGCGAATACCGTCCAGAAGGGCGAAAAAGAAGCAACCCGTGCTAAAAAAGAAATGATCGAAGCCAATTTACGCTTGGTTATTTCTATTGCAAAAAAATATACCAACCGCGGACTGCAATTCCTGGATCTTATTCAAGAAGGTAATATTGGCTTGATGAAAGCCGTTGATAAATTCGAGTATCGCCGCGGTTATAAATTTTCAACCTATGCCACTTGGTGGATCCGGCAAGCGATTACCCGCTCTATTGCAGATCAAGCTAGAACCATCCGTATCCCTGTTCATATGATCGAAACCATTAATAAACTGGTACGCACATCCCGCCAAATGCTTCACGAAATGGGTCGTGAACCAACCCCGGAAGAACTGGCGGAAAAACTATTGATGCCATTGGAAAAGGTTCGCAAAGTTTTAAAAATTGCCAAGGAACCTATCAGTTTGGAAACACCGATTGGAGATGAAGAAGATAGCCATTTAGGCGATTTCATCGAAGATAAAAATGCCATTGTCCCCCTTGATGCAGCCATCCAAGCTAATCTCCGAGAAACAACAACAAGGGTGTTGGCAAGTTTAACACCTCGTGAAGAACGGGTCTTGCGCATGCGTTTTGGAATTGGTATGAATACAGACCACACTTTGGAAGAAGTAGGTCAGCAGTTTTCTGTTACCCGGGAACGCATTCGGCAAATTGAAGCGAAAGCTTTAAGAAAACTGAAGCATCCCAGCCGAAGCCGAAAATTGCGTAGCTTTCTGGATAATTGATCCATGGGCCTGTAGTTTAGTTGGTAGAACCCGCCGCTCATAACGGTGTAGTCGCAGGTTCGAGTCCTGCCGGGCCCACCATTTTTTGGTTTTGATTTAAAGCGAATTTGATTTTTATTATAAACAATAGTTCTCGTCGTTTTTTTTAAGTTTTTAACCATGCGAAATTCTTGGGCTGATGTTGATCGCTTTATTACAGATAATTTGCTAGGGCCTGACCCGATTCTGGACAACGTTCTAAAAATAGCCTGAAGAACGGATTACCTTCTATCCATGTGGCACCTAACCAAGGAAAATTTTTGCACATATTGGCCTTAAGCTTTCAGGCAAAAATATTTTAGAAATTGGCACCCTGGGTGCCTACAGCTCAATCTGGTTGGCCAGGGCTTTGCCTACTAATGGTTCTTTAATAACCTTAGAAGCGAATCCCCATCATGCCCAAATAGCTGCTGAAAATGTTAAATCCGCCGGTCTATCCCATCTGATCCATATCAAGGTGGGTCGAGCATTGGACATTTTACCAACGCTTGCGGGTCAAGAGAATCCTTCTTTCGATTTTATTTTTATTGATGCTGATAAACCAAACAACGCCCAATATTTCCAGTGGGCCCTTCGCTTGTCACATCCGGGCAGCATTATCGTTATTGATAATGTTATTCGTGATGGCCAAATTATTGACTCCAACAGTCAAGATCCCAGTGTCCAAGGAACGCGGGATTTATATCAGATACTGGGTCGCGAAAAAAAGGTCACTGCCACCGCTTTACAAACAGTTGGTAGTAAAGGGTATGATGGCTTTATTATCATGCACGTAAAACGGTAAAACTGATATTCTTAGCTTGGTGGCAATAATTTTTTATCATCCACCATCCGTTGGGAAATGGTGCGGCTCGACAGCAGAAAAAGGGATAGCACAAAAACAATTGCGGCCACAATGGTTGGATACCAGAGACCGGCATGGATATTTCCCGTCCGGGAGATTAAAGCAGTTGCCACCAAGGGCATAAATCCGCCAAACCAACCGCTGCCGATATGATAGGTAACAGAAAGAGATGTATACCGGATACGTGCCGGAAAAATATCCACCAAGAAAGCCCCAATAGGCGCGTAAACCAACGCAACACAAATCATTAAAAATGATAAAATGCCCATTACCCCTAAATAATTAATTTGTTGGTAATCGATAACGGTTGGGTAGCCTGCCTGCTTTAAAAGATTATTCCATTGATCCGCCTCAAAAGAATAAATCTCTTGGGAGCCACCGATACGTAACGTTAGAATTCTGGCGTTATCCGATATTACAGTGCTTTTTTCATAAGAAATTCCGCGAGCGTTCAGAAACTTTATAGCTTCCTCACACTCCGCTGCACAAGAAGGATTAGTACGTAACACAATTGGAAAAGACTGTTCTGCCTTCACTAAGGCGGGGTTGATGTATTGGCTAAGTTTTTCAAAAGCGGGCATCAGAGTGATGGCAGGGATACAAAAACCCGCCAGTAAAATAATTTTCCTGCCAAATTTGTCTGAAAGCCAGCCAAACAAAGGAAAGAAAGGGATTGCAACAATTTGGGCGCCGCCAACTAGCAGGTAACTAGTGACCATATCTAATTTAATGCTATTTTGCAGAAAAATTAAGGCATAAAATTGAGCTGCATAACAAATAGCACCCTGACCTGCCGTTACCACTAATGCCAAAAGCAAATAATATCTATTAGCAGGGTTTAAAAAACTTTCTTTTAAAGGCCGCGTTGATAATTGTCCTTGCTGCTGCATTTTTTTAAAAATGGGAGATTCTTTTAGTTTCAAACGGATATAAATAGAAATACCCAACAAAATAAGGGAAAACAAAAAAGGGATCCGCCAACCCCAAGACTTAAAATCATCCGCTGTTATCAATTGTCGGCAGGTTAAAATAACCACCAAAGAAATTAAAAATCCAAGGGTCGCGGTCGTTTGGATCCAACTGGTATAAAAGCCTCGACGATAGGGTGAGACATGTTCCGCTACATAGATGGCAGCGCCCCCATACTCCCCTCCCAATGCTAGTCCCTGCAATAATCTTAATAGCACCAAAATGATTGGGGCAAGGATCCCAATATCTTCATAGGTTGGCATAACCCCAATCAACGCAGTTGATAAACCCATTGTTATGATGGTTGCTAGGAAAGCAACCTTGCGGCCAATCTTATCGCCGATATAACCAAAAACCGCCCCGCCAAGCGGCCGGACCACAAAACCTGCCCCAAAAACCGCCAAAGTGACCAGAAGCGAGGATAAGGGATCGTCGGATGGAAAAAATAATTGCCCTAAAAAAACGGCTAAACTGCCATATAAAAAGAAATCATACCATTCAAAAACAGCACCCAAGGAAGCCGCCACAATTGCCGTCGAGGTATCTTAGGTGAAAGAGAGGGCGTTTTTTCCATTTTATCTCGATTTAGATTAAAATTTACAAAATTCACAGGAGACTATTTTATCCAACATAAACCGCGATAACAATTTTGTAAATATTTCACTAAGGC
>JBGAWJ010000025.1:12541-14944 GCA_044227605.1 Alphaproteobacteria bacterium | reverse complement strand
ATTTGATCGCGGTCTCCGCACCCAAGAAAAACTTGGCAATTCTTTTGCCGAACGTGCTGGCTTGAAAGCTAGCAATACCGATGCCCCCCTTGATGCAGTTGAGTTTGTGGATAGCAGCGTTATGAACCCCCACAATAAAATTGGCAGTTTGGGGACAAACCGGATGATTATTGTCCAAGGTGGCACCGATATCGCTTTCGGTAATAACACAAGCACTATGAGTAATGACAATGTTTTTGTGGTGGGTGGCGGATCAACGTTGGAACTGGTTACTTTAAATGGGCATACCGGTACCTTTACTGCCCCAGGCATACGCCCCAATATTACCGCTGGCAATGTCACTACTGTTTTTAAAACGGATAACAACCGCAACAATGTGCTTTTTAAAGGGTTCGATATCAACGGCAACGGTGTGAATACCACACGTGCTTTCCATATCATCAATAATTCTAACTATATCAAGATCGATGATGTATCGGTCGCAAATGTAACCAGGCATGCTGTCCAAATTGAAAATAAGTCAGACAATAATAGCATTAATAATCTGCGGGTCAGTAATGTTGGGGAACTCAACCGCGGTGTCATCGAGGTCAATGACAGTCAGAGTGCTATTATAACCAATATAACCCTAGATAAATTACGTACGGGTAGTATTGGCATATGGTTGACAAACAATGCGGATCATACCATCGTGCGCGGTTTTGACATTAATGATGACGATAATAATTATCAATCTGGTATCAGAATGGATAATAATGTCGATGACGTGGAGATTTCCTATGGATCGATCCGTAACTTTGCTGCCAACGGCATTGTGATTGATGGTGAGAGCAGTGACGATAACGAATTGCGGAATCTGACCATCCAAACATCTCCTAGCACTAATGGTCACGGTATCTTTATTAGTAATGGTGCAGATGCCGTTACCCTGACCAATATCAGCGTTACCGGCAGTGGGGTGACTACGTTCCGTGCCCTGCAAGTTAACAATAATTCGACTAACATCCGCATCGGTAACTTCCATGCCGAAAACTGGGAAATCGGATTTGGGTTAACCGGTGCCGCTACCAGTATTGTTGATTTAGGAGGCAACAGCTTCACTGCCGTTGGTATACAATCGGCTTGCGATGGCACCAATGACGTAGGTGGTCAAGTTAACGTAACCGTCACCAATAGCGGTATGGTAGCAGTCTGCCGTTAATCTCCATCATCTTCCGTAACTAGGGGGGAAGGCAACTTCCCCCCTTTTCTATGCAAGTATTTTGGGGTTGCCCAGGCGCTGTTAATACTATCCCCACCGACTACTGGTCAGGATAATATGTCGTAATTTTATGGGCGTGTTACAATTAAAGACGTTTGATGCAATAATGCCACATTTATCTATAATCATACCTATCCTGTTTAAAAGCATTAGACCGGATCGTAGAAATCAGATAAAAGGGATAGAGGATCTGTTGTCAGATTTATTGTAGGTAGTCACTCATCTCTTAAGGAATGAACATGGAAATTTTAAGAAAAGATTTAAAAAAGATGCTGCTGCAAAGTGGCTGTGCTATCGCGTTGATGGCGGGTGTTGTGGGATCTGCAAATGCCCAATTGGCAGGTTCTTTAGGCGTTGGCGCCACCGGCATAACGAATGGCGGCGGCTTCGGCATGGATGCCAAAGCTTGGATACCCTTCGGCGGTTTTGGTGTTTATTTGGATGGTGGGTTCCAAGATCACAATCCCTTTGCCGATGTGGGGGTTGGCGCCCGCTTTATGCTGGGCAATAGTTTTGGTATTGGCGGCTTGCTAACCTTTGGCATGCAAAAGGGCGAAAGTAATAAAATGTTTTATGCTGTAAAACCAACCTTAGAAATGGGCATCGGTGGGTTCACCCTCAGCAGTACCTTACAAATCCCGGTTGGCAAAAAAGAACGGGGGGTTAAAAACTCTGGCTCGGCCGAAGGAGAATTCCGCGACCAACCAGGTAGTACGGAATGTAGCAACCCCACCAATACGACAAGCAAGATTTGTAATCTTTGGCTGGTTGGTCTCGAAAGAAGCACCGAGCAAAATCGTTTTGGGGTTCATTTTAATGCCCAATATGAATTGAATTTAGGTAGCTTTAGTATCACCCCCAATGCGGGTGTTTATATCCATGACCGTCAAGGTAAAAACCTGTTGGGGCTGCATGGCGGCGTGAAAGTTGGCCTTGGCCTTGGCAACGGCTTGGCGATTGAAGGGGGCATTGGGTTCCGCCATGACAACAAAAACAAGAACTATGACAACAACAACCGTACCCAGGCAATCTTTACCGCCGGGTTAACCTGGCATTTTGGTGGCAATGCCGCCAGTGCTAGCGCCAATTTCGTGGACCGTCCGTTCAGCCGCACCCTGTTTGACCGCGGTGTCCGCACTCAT
>JBGAWJ010000025.1:0-12531 GCA_044227605.1 Alphaproteobacteria bacterium | reverse complement strand
AAACAATCGGGTGGTCCCGGCGAAGAACGCGCCCGCCTGCAAGACAGCACCAGCAGCGTTGCCATTGAGGGCGTGGAGTTTGTTGATGGCACCGTTATGAATCCCACCGCCAAAATCGATAATTTAGCGGCCAATCGGGTGATCATCATCCAAGGCGCTATTAGCTTGGGCAATACTGCTATTGAAATGGACATAAACACCGCCGTGATTGGAGGTGGTTCGAATGTGGCCATTGTGGGGGTGACCAGCGGCCGTCAAGGCACTTTCCTTACCCCGGGTGCTCGCGGCGTGGTAACGCAAACCAATAATGTCGCCGGGGTTTTGGGAGCTAGTGGCAATAATGTGCTTTTCCAAGGTTTTAATATTAATGGTACGGGCGTAGCTCTGCGGGGTATTGTGTTTGCTAATGCCGGCAACGGCCGGGTACGGGATGTTGTTATTACGAATGTTGCCAACCAAGGAGTGTTGATTATTGGTGGTTCGGATGATGCGTTGCTTGCGAATGTGCGGATTAGCGGCGCTGGCGTAGCTAACAGTGGGGTTATTGAGGTTCAGAATTCCGCAAATGCCCGCATTGAAGGGGTAACAATCGCGAACATTGCTACTAATGCCAGGGGTATTCTCTTAGATAATGCTGCTGGTACCTTTATTACCGGGGCAGACATCAGTGATATTAATGACGATAGCGGCCATGGGGTATTTATCCGGAATGGCAGCCAAAATGTTACGGTGCAAAACAGTATATTTAACAGGCTTGCGGGTGATGGTATCCGCATCGACGGTGGCACCACCGGTAATATCCGCTTGTTGAATTTGCAAATAACCGGTGGCATGGCCTCTGGTGATGGTATTCATGTCTTAGGCGGTGCTGATAATGTGTTGTTAAGCAATATTACTATAAGAGGTCCAAGTGCTCCTGGCAACCGAGGGGTACGTGTGCAGGCAGGTTCGCAAAACATCCAGCTTGAAAATGTGAGTGTCACCAACATGTCAACTGGTTTTGCTTTTACCGACGGTACCAGTTCCGTCATCGATCTGGGTGGCAATAGCTTTACTGCCGTTGGTATGCAATCGGCTTGCGATGGCATCAATGATGTGGGTGGAGCAGGAGTTAGCGTGACCGTTACCGGTATGCCTATGCCAGCGCTCTGCCGCTAATAATTACATCATCTTCCGTCACTAGGGGGGAAGGCAACTTCCCCCCTTTTTTTTATGGGTAGAAAACATTTACAACCAGTAAGCACAGCACACAAGCGCTGAAACAATCATCTTTTACTCCAGCCCGTAACGGAAATGTCCTTGGATCGGGTAATCGAAAAGCATATCTTCTACTTGGGGGCCTAGACCAATATT
This sequence comes from Alphaproteobacteria bacterium, assembly GCA_044227605.1. Lineage (GTDB taxonomy): Bacteria > Pseudomonadota > Alphaproteobacteria > JAEUKQ01 > JAEUKQ01 > JAEUKQ01. The sequence continues at coordinate 11,178 of JBGAWJ010000025.1, read as the reverse complement.
ATGAATGATCAAGGGGCGCTTACCATCTGCTGTTTTCAAGGTGCTGACAATACCAATATGGGGAACGGGTACCCGCCAACTGACAATATCGCCCGCTTTGTAGTCAGCGGGGTTGGCGGAAATGGCTAACGTTTCACCATGCCGCGCAAAAAATGTTTCTAAATTGGGAACACGGCGATGGTCGATATTGGTATCCGGCTTTTTTAACCCCCATATATTAGGGTAAAGGGAGAAATGGGCTTGCATATCTTCATGCACCAGCTTTTGCAGATCAATGCCGATTTGGCGGTACGCACGGATAACCACGTCGCTGCAAACCCCGTAATTCGCTGGCACGTCACCCAGGGGATAAGCGATTGCCCGGTAACTTGAATCATAGATAACCGGTTGTAAGGTTTGGTTCAATGCTGCCTTGACCAATTGGGTGGACAAAGGCAAACTAGTTTGGGCAGCGGCAGGAAAAGGGGTGATAAAAACAAAAAATAATAAAATAATGCGGTGCATCGGAAAATTTTTCCTTTCTTCAAAATTTATTAGCGGAAAATTCTTTTAAAGGAAAAGAATATCCGCTGATTATGGCCGGATTATGGCGCATAACAAAAAATAATTGGTATATATGTTGCCAGTATATAATTCTTCCCGTATAAAATCTCAAGAAAAAGCCAATAAATTCTTTAATAAAGTATCTCAGGTCAATGATTTCTCCTTGTATTAAAGTTTGCAAGCTGGATGATAGTCGCGAATATTGTGTGGGTTGTGGCCGTACCCTGAAAGAAATCAGAACTTGGCTGACCATGACCGACATGCAACGTTTGGCTATCATGCAACGGCTGACAACTGCCAAGTTTGGTATATAACCTTTTTTCATAAAGGATCCCCATGAATATCCTGTCTTCTCCGCATCGGCCGCAAGAGGTGGTTGATATCGCCCAGCAGCGCCGTCCAGGATTTATACCTAAGATCGGAGTTATCCTAGGTTCAGGAATAGGGGGGCTGGCCGATCAAGTCGAACAGCCGACTTTTATTGATTATCAAGAATTGCCAGGATTTCCGCAGCCCAAGGTACAAGGCCACCGTGGCAGATTGGTGTTGGGGATATTGGGGGGTAAGCCCGTTGCTTGTTTGCAAGGACGGGTGCATTTCTATGAAGGCAATGTGCAAAATTATCTAAGGCAAATGGTGCGCTCGCTGCAATTAATGGGGTGCCACGCTTTGCTTGTCACCAATGCCGCCGGTTCTTTAAAGCCTGATATGCCAGCTGGTAGCCTGATGATGATGACGGATCATATCAATTATAGCTTACCCAACCCTTTATGTGGACCCAATGATGAAGCCATAGGGCCGCGCTTTATCGGAATGGATCACGCCTACGATATTTCTTTACAACAAAATATGCGACAGGCGGCAGCTAAGGCAAGAATCCCCTTGCATGAAGGGGTGTATTTAGGGTGCTTAGGCCCTAGTTTTGAAACGCCTGCGGAAATTCGGGCTTTTTCAAGGTTAGGAGCAGATGCCGTCGGCATGTCCACCATTCCCGAAGTTATTTTAGCGCGCCATTGCGGATTGAAAGTTGCGGGTGTTTCTTTAATTACCAATTTAGCGGCAGGGATGGGTCAAGAACTTTTAACCCATGAACATACGCTGCAGCAGGCGGCGAAAAGCAGTGCGAAATTGCAGGAACTAGTAGTTGAATTTTTACGCCTAAGTAAATTATAAGAACCGCCCTCGACAAAAGACCCTATAGAATCCCTTATAGAATGTTGATATGATCCCTTTTTTATCCCTGCGGTTATCCGGTTTTTATATAATCTTCTTTATCGTGGGAGGGATTTCATTGCCATTTTGGCCGGTATGGTTGGCATCAAAAGGCTTGGATAAGAATCAAATCGGCTTAGCCCTAGCAATCCCAGCTTGGATACGCGTGGCAGGCAGCCTTTTTTGGGTTCGGATGGCCTCATACTATCCCTCTTACCGGTTGTTATTAGCTACGCTTGCGGTTTTATCCCTTTTATCATATGGATTGTTTGGGTTGGTTAGCAGTGTTTGGTGGATTATGGCGGTCAGCGCGTTTAGCGCTTTTTTCTTTACACCTATTTCCCCCTTTTCCGATCATTTAACCCTTCATTACGCTAGGTCGCATTCTTTGGATTATGGCCGTATCCGATTATGGGGTTCCTTGTCTTTTATGATGACCGCTATCTGCAGTGGGTGGGTATTAAAAGACCAGGATCCAGATTTTATTTTATATGCGATTTGGTTGGCTTTAGCAGCGCTAATCGGGATGTCACTGATTGTGCCTTCGCCCCTTCAATTTTCTATCCAGAAATCCCGAGGATCATCATGGGAACTACTCAAAACCAAGGGATGGATATTATTTTTGCTAACCACCAGCTTCCTCCAAGGAAGCCATGCGGTTTTATATGTGTGTGGAACATTGCATTGGCAATCAAAGGGATTATCAGGCGATATTATCGGGTTTCTTTGGGCCGAGGGGGTGATGGCTGAAATTATTATTTTTGCTTGTGGCAAATTAATTTTTAAATATATAACCCCCTTGCAGGCCTTCACGGTAGCGGCACTTGCGGTGATGGTGCGGTGGGCGGTTTATAGTGTGACCGCAGACCTTATCTATTTAGTGCCTTTGCAAATTTTTCATGGTCTGACTTTCGGCCTTACTCACTTGGCTGCCATGCGTTTCTTGACCCACTATATCCCAACATCTTTAGCCATGGGCGGGCAGGCCATGTATGCAGGCGTCAGCACCGGCTTGATGATGGGTATTGCTTTACTGGTGGCAGGCTGGTTATATAAATTATGGTCTGGCGATGCTTTCCTACTGATGGCGGTTATGGGGATGATTGCGTTAGCCATGCTATTCTTGCTGCACCAACGTCTTACTCCCAAAATCTCCGATAATCTTATTATCAAGGAATAAATCATGCAGAAAGCCAAAAATTTACCCTTCAATAATTTTACGGTATTGGATCATCCGTTGATCCAGCATAAGTTGACCATTATGCGTGACCGTCATACCCCTACCATCCAGTTTCGCCAATTGTTACGCGAAATAACCTTGCTGATGGGATATGAAATTACCCGCTCTTTGCCGATGATGGATATCCCTATTGAAACACCTTTAATGACCATGCAGGCACCAACAATTGCCGGAAAGAAAATTGCCGTGGTGCCGATTCTACGGGCCGGATTGGTCATGGCCGATGCCTTGCTCGAATTAATTCCCTCTGCCCGTATCGGCCATATCGGTTTATACCGGGATCCAAAATCCCATCTGCCTGTTGAATATTATGTGAAACTTCCTGAAACCGATGGCCGCTTATTCATTGTGGTAGACCCGATGTTGGCAACGGGCAATTCCGCCGCCGCTGCCGTTGACCTTTTAAATAAACACGGCGTTAAAGATCAACAAATCCGTTTCCTGGCCTTAGTGGTGGCCCCGGAAGGAATAGCGGTTTTTCACCAAAAACATCCGCATGTACGTGTTTATGCCGCTGCTTTAGATCAGGGTTTAAATGATAAGGCCTATATATTTCCGGGCTTGGGGGATGCTGGCGATCGATTATTCGGCACGAAGTAATGTAAATGAGAGCGTTGTTTGATAAGAAGATAAAGAATTTTGATAAAATTATAAGCAATGGCTATTTTGTTTTATTGACTTAAAGGCCATCACCCTTTATACGCTTAGGGTTCAAATAGTTGGTTGCTGGTGTGATAGCCGCAACCTTTTAATCAGGAGTAAAGAAAGTGAAGCGGACATTTCAACCAAGTGAGTTAGTTCGTAAACGCCGCCATGGATTCCGTGCGCGCATGGAAACAGTTAGTGGCCGAAAGATCTTATCCGCCCGTCGTGCTAAAGGCCGGAAGCGTTTGTCAGCATAAGCACCTGTCAATGAAGTTGCCGCGTTTGAAAAAACGGAAAGACTTTGTTCAAATTGCCCAAAAAGGCAAACGTCATGTGACGGATGCTTTTATTTTACAATATCTTGCGAAAATACAACCTTCATCAGCGGATTTGGCGGGGTTACCTGCCAAGGAAACGGATGCGCGGGGAGATTGGCGGATAGGGTTTACCGTGACAAAGAAAATTGGTTCAGCCGTGATTAGGAATCGGGTGCGTCGCCGTTTGCGGGCGGCGGCAGATTTGATGATGCCAAAATATGGCCATGCGGGCATTGATTATGTCATGATTGCTAGGGATCAAGCAAAATCTTTGTCCTTTATAAAAATGGCGGCAGACCTTAAAAAGGTTTTAGGATTTATTCAACCCTGATGGTTTTATGCAAAAGATATTTTCTTATTTGATGATAGGGCTGATTAAGGGATATCAATATGTGATTAGCCCGATATTACCTAAATCCTGCCGATTTTTACCAACTTGTTCGGAATATGGATTGGAAGCGTTAAAACAGCATGGGCTGATCAAAGGCACTTGGTTAACCAGCAGACGGCTATGCCGTTGCCATCCTTGGGGTGGTTCTGGTTACGATCCTGTGCCCCTTAAGGAAAAATTTCAATCAAGTGGCGATCATTAGCGGTGATAGGGATGCAATATTAATTGGCGATAGGTATTTGTGGATGAAGTGGGATTAAAAGATGGAACAAAAAAATGTAATTTGGGCGATAGGCCTTTCCTTAGTGATTTTATTAGGGTTCCAATATTTCTATGAAATTCCAAAGAACCGTGAAAATGCTAGGATCAATTCGGAATTGCAACAACAGGTTGGTGTACAAAATCAGGGGCAACAGCCTGAAAACACGGCAACAAAAATTCAATTTGCCACACGCAACGAAGCCTTGGAAAAAAGCGGCCCCAGAATTCCTATCCTGTCCCCCCGCTTAAGCGGTTCTATTGCTTTGATAGGGGCAAGATTTGATGATTTAACATTGACCCAATACCGGGAAAATGTGGGTGTTGGCAGCCAAAACATTGATTTGTTGCAACCGGTGGGCACTCCAGATAGTTATTTCGTTGAATTTGGTTGGATTTCAGGGAATTCATTAACTATAACTCTGCCAAAAGCTGATACCCTGTGGCAAACCAGTGATCATAAATTAGAACCGGGTAAACCTTTGCATTTGCATTGGGATAACGGACAAGGACAGCGTTTTCATCTCATTTTTACGTTAGATGAAAATTACATGGTTCATGTGGAACAACAGGTCGACAATACATCCGAAAAATCGATACAATTATTCCCCTACAGCCGAATTGTCCGCGCAGGAACACCGCAAATCGGCGGCTATTTTATTTTGCATGAAGGCTTGATCGGGGTTGCCAATGATGAGCTAAAAGAAATTGATTATAGTGAAGTTCAGGAGGCCAAGAAATTTGCTTTTGATAGTCGCGGGGGATGGAGCGGGTTCACGGATAAATATTGGCTGGTTGCGCTTATTCCCTTCCAACAAGATCAGGTGAAATCTGGCTATTCCTATTTGCCGTCAAAAAATGGCCAAGCCGAGCTTTATCAAGTGGATTATCTTTTACCTGCCGTAACCGTTAACGCTAACAGCCAAACACGTTCCGAAATTAATTTATTTGCTGGCGCCAAAGAAGTGGAGCAATTGGATAAATATGCCGATAAAATGGCCATCCCCTTGTTTGACCGGGCGGTTGATTTTGGTTGGTTTTATTTTTTAACCAAACCGATTTTTTTGGTTTTGAAAACGTTATATGACTGGATTGGTAATTTCGGGGTGGCGATTTTACTGTTAACTGTTTTTATCAAATTATTGTTGTATCCATTAGCTAATAAATCATATCGCTCGATGGCTAAGATGAAGTTGGTTGGTCCCGAAATGGCTAAATTGCGGGAACGTTATGGCAGTGATCGGCAAAAACTGAACCAGGAGATGATCGCTCTTTATAAGCGGGAGAAACTGAACCCTGCTGCCGGTTGTTTGCCAATTATAATCCAGATTCCGATTTTCTTCTCGTTATACAAGGTCTTGTTTGTCACCATTGAAATGCGCCATGCACCGTTTTTTGGTTGGATACAAGATTTATCGGCACCAGACCCCACTTCAATCCTGAATTTATTTGGGCTGTTGCCATGGGTTGTTCCGGCAAGCAGCTTTGGTTCTTTCTTAAATATTGGTATTTGGCCCATCTTGATGGGGCTCAGTATGTATTTCCAACAACGCCTAAATCCGGCGCCACCCGATCCCATACAAGCAAAAATATTTAAATTTTTGCCGATTTTATTTACTTTTATGTTGGCGCATTTTGCCGCCGGGTTAGTCATCTATTGGACATGGAACAATCTGCTATCCATTTTACAGCAACGACTAATTACCCGGGATATCATGAAAGCGCCTGCCAAAAAATATAACAAAAGCAGTTGATATGTTGATCAAGCAGGGTGGAGTTTAAACTATGTCTAGCACCCTTCGCTGGGCAGATGATCCGAAATGGCAATTGGCAGGGAAGAAGCTTTTTTCTCGCAGTTCCTTTGTTAGAAGTTGTGTGGATGTTAAGGATTTACCGGTAAATTCCTTACCAGAAATCGCTTTTGCTGGCCGCTCAAATGTTGGAAAATCCAGTATTATTAACGCCTTGACCGACAATAAAACCTTAGCTCGGGTTTCTGCCATGCCCGGTCGCACCCAACAACTGAACTATTTTCAAATTGCCGATCAATTTTATCTGGTGGACATGCCGGGATATGGATATGCCCAGGCAGGCAGGCGCGAGGTAATGGGTTGGCAAAATTTGATGAAGGCCTATTTACGGGGACGCCATTCCCTGTTAAGACTGTTCCTATTAATCGATTCAAGACATGGTCTTAAAAAATTAGACGAAGATTTTATGAAATTTTTAGACAGTGCTGCTTTATCCTATCAGATTGTTCTGACCAAGATAGATAAACTAAACCTGGGTGAGCAGAAAGCAATCCACGAGAAGATGGTACCGAAGATTGCCGCTTATCAGGCGGCCCATCCGGAAATTTTAACCACCAGTGCGTCAGATAATATTGGGATACAATCTTTACAAGCGGAAATAGCGGCCCTTATAGCCAGATCACCCACCAAACCAGGGTATTAAAGATTATGCAAACTAATTTCACTGAAACGAAATATTGGCTGAGGACAGCCAGGACAATTTCCGAGGCGCTGCCTTATATGAGGCGGTATTCGGGCAGAAGTTTCGTCATAAAATATGGTGGCCATGCGATGACAGAATCAGCACTCGCGAATATTTTCGCGAGCGATATCGTTCTGTTAAAACAGGTGGGGATTAATCCTGTGGTGGTGCATGGGGGCGGGCCACAAATTGGCAACATGCTGGAAAAGCTTAATATCAAAAGCCAATTTATCGATGGGTTAAGGGTAACGGATCAAGCATCCATTGAAATTGTAGAAATGGTATTATCCGGCACCATCAATAAGCATATTGTGGCCGCCATTAATGCCGCAGGCGGTAGTGCGGTTGGTTTAAGCGGCCGGGATGCTCACTTGATCCGAGCCAAGAAACTGACGTCACCCAAAGGTGATCTGGGGCTTGTGGGCGAGCCTACCAATGTGGATCCGCATGTATTATCCACCTTAGAATCAGCGGGCGTTATACCAGTGGTAGCACCGGTTGGGACAGGCCCTAATGGGGAAATTCTGAATATCAACGCGGATACAGCCGCGGGTGCGATTGCCGGTGCTGTGCGCGCCGCACGTTTGCTGATGTTAACCGATGTGCCGGGGGTTCTTAGCAAAAATGGCAGCCTGATTGAAAATCTTTCGGTGGATGAAGTGCGTGAATTAATTCAAGATGGTACCATCCACGGGGGAATGATTCCAAAATTGGAAACTTGTATCCAGGCGATTGAGCAAGGGATAGAAGCTGCTGTTGTGCTAGATGGCAGGGTACCGCATGCGTTGCTGCTGGAAATTTTTACGCCCCGGGGACTTGGAACGTTAATTACCAAAAAGAAAAATTAACAAGGCTGTTGGGGTAAGCCATGGATATGGATCAATTCCCGAAGGAATTTTCGGATTGTCTTACGGACTATGGTTTGCAGTTATTACACCAAGGGCAACCTAAGGACAAGCTTCCAATTTCGTCTTTCCTGACCATCAATGGTGCTATCCGAACTGATTTCTGTGAGCGGGCATACCAATTATTGAACAGAAGCTTAAGGCCCCATTTGGAGTTGCTCGAGCAGCCGATCCCAGATTTTACCATCTGGAATATGGTATCGAACTATAAAGAACGCTTGCCGAAAGTGGTGCGAATGCAAACTGCCTACTTGGATTCCATCCAACATATAACATACCGGATTGCAAAAGAAATCGGATTGCTGGGATTTTTAAGTTCTTCCAGTTACCAGCAATTTGTCCGCCAAATAACCGGTCATAGATTTCGCAAAAAAATCGGCAATCAGGTATTATGTTATGAGGAGGGCGATTATATAGGCCCCCATAATGATCATCATCCAGGGGATCCAGAGGCTGCATCAGGATATGTGGATTGCCATATTTCCTTGGTTGGAAAAGGGGTTACCCATCAATGGTTAATCTATGAAAAGAATGGTCATTTCAGCCAAAGCCAACCGGTTCATGAAACGGGGTTGATTACGCTTTATCATTTGCCTTTTTGGCATTACACCACCCCATTGGTTGTGACTGCAGGAGCGAAGGTAGAGGAAAAAAGAAGATGGGTGTTATTAGGCACATTCCTTTTTGATCGCCGGGAGGTTAAAACAGCTAAACAAGGGCAGCCTCTTTAAGCCATTATGTTTCATTATAAACCATTGGTTTATTGTTATTTGGGGGATTGAAAACAACCAATCATGAAATCACAATTTTGGGTCGTCGGCGGGGAATATGAAGATATGGATTTTGTGCGGCTGGCAAAAAATGCTACCGAGCAAAGATATGGGCCGTTTGCAAATTATGCGGATGCTTTAAAGGAATGGAAACGCTTGGCTTGGCAGACGGTTGATCAGGCATTGATGCGTTTTTATATCCAGGAAATATCTGAGGCCAAAAAATATTGGGTGGTGGGCGGGGAATATCGGGATGCCAGTTTTACCGAACTAGCAGGGCAGCAAGAACAATATGGTCCTTTTGCCGATTACCAAACGGCCCATCTAGAATGGGCAAAATTTGCCTGGCTTTCGGTTGACAAGGCCTTATCCCGCTATTGGATTGTCGAAGAAAGCAAAAATATGACTTCATAACCATCCAGTGGAACTACCAAAATTTACTGCCTATGATCAGCAAAAAAATTGCCAGTCCAATCCAGCGATGAAAATGAAATGCTCGTAAACAGGAAAGCGGATGATGGATGTTAACGCTCCAAATATTTCTGCCTAATAAACCCGCAAGAACAACAAAACCTGCGACCACCATCCACACTAAATGAGAAGAAGGGGGATTACTTATATAAAGCGCACCCCCCAAAAGACCTATTAAAAGAAAAGCAAAAAGGCTTAAAATAATTTTGCTGTATTGGCCGAAAAGTCGGGCAGTGGATTTAACTCCGATCAAGGCATCATCTTCCCTATCCTGATGGGCGTAAAGGGTGTCATAAATGATCGTCCAGCTAAAGCCTGCCCCATATAAAAGGCATGCAGATAGGTCCAAATTCTTACGGATGGCTGTATATCCCACTAAAATCCCAATATTAAATGTTAGTCCTAAAAAGGCTTGCGGCCACCAGGTGAAGCGTTTCATATAGGGATAAAGCAATACCAAAACTACAGATGACAAAGCAATGACGATGGCGAGGGGGGGTAGCCAACATAGGGTCAAAGCCCCTAAAAACAATTGGATCAATAAAAAATAAAAGGCATCTTTGGTTTTAATGGTTTTTGCAGCAAGGGGGCGGCATGCGGTTCTTGCGACTTGCCTATCAATATTGCGGTCTATATAATCATTATAGGTGCAGCCAGCCCCGCGCAGGAAAAAAGCGCCCCAAGCAAACACGATCAAAAGAATAGGATCAGGCCAGGTGAGAGGTGGTGTCGCTAGGGCAACACCCCACCAACAGGGTAACATCAACAGAATGACACCGATTGGTTTTTCTAAACGAGCTAAAGAAATATAAGCCTGTATGTTTTTGATCAATTTTGAATACCTCATGACGATTTCTTCACCATAAATGCCCAAGCAAAAATATAAAATAGAAATATATACATCTTTTCCCGTTGAATTTTAGCGTTGCCTAACCCATTTCAGGATTAGCGTAATCCGACCTTTATCAGACAGGATCAGGAAAAAGGATTGTGGATGAATAGATTTTTTACCCTGCGTTTGTTTGTCGACCATCCTTTAGAGGCAGATGGGTTGGTTAAAGTGAGTGAAGGCCAAGCACACTATTTAACCCAAGTGATGCGCATAAAACCATTGGAAGAAATCGCCCTGTTTAACGGTTATGATGGGGAATGGATTGCCCGGACAGAATCCATGAACCGCCACCAGGTTCAATTACGTATCCTTAGGCTGAATCGTTCGCAACCGGCGGCAGTTGAATTGCATCTATTTTTTGCTTTATTAAAAAAAGACCCAACCGACTGGTTGATTGCCAAAGCAACGGAGTTGGGGGTTTCCCATTTTCACCCAATGATCACCCGATATACCATGGCCGAACGGGCAAAAATAGAGCGTTGGCAGCGTATTGCGGTGGAGGCAGCCGAGCAAAGCCAGCGTTTACATATACCCCAAATGGACGAACCCGTTCCCTTAGCAACCATTTTCCAAAAATGGTCGCCCGATTGTCCCGTTTTTCTATGTGCAGAAAAAGGCAAAGCCCAATCTTTCAAATCCCTATTAGAAGCCGCTGGGCATAAGTTTGCCCCGAAAGGGGCGGTCATGATTGGCCCAGAGGGGGGATTTCATCAAAAAGAGCTTGATTTTATTACCAGCCATCCTTTTGTTTGGCCGGTTGGGCTGGGCCCCCGATTGTTGCGGGCTGAAACTGCTGCCGTGGCGGGGCTTGTCAGCTGGCAATTATGTTTTGGTGATACCAGCGAGCGTCCGGCCGCCATGCTTTCTCACCCAATTAATTAAGGAATATTTATATGTCCGCAATTCCTGATGTTCAGAATGAAATCATCACCTCGAAAAAGCAGCTAGTGGATTATTTGGCATCCGGGTGCAAACCCAAAAAAGACTGGCGCGTGGGCACGGAACATGAAAAATTTTTGTTTCATCATTCAACCTACAAAC
>JBGAWJ010000024.1:0-14956 GCA_044227605.1 Alphaproteobacteria bacterium | reverse complement strand
CTATTGAAATTCTGCAAAAATAATTCATGCAAAATCCATGAGTCGGTATGATGTTTATAAGAACCCCAATTTTTATTTATATAAGAAAAATTAAAATTCTCTAAAGCTTGTAACAAAGCATTTTGATGAGCATTAACTGTATCTAGGAGAGTTCCATCGATATCAAAAATAATTAATGTTTTCACTGAATCTTTCTTTTCATACGTATAAAGTGCGGAAGCCTACAAGAATATAATAGGCAGATAAACAAATAATTAATCCAACCAGACCCTTCAAAGCCCAACCCTTAAGTTTAGGTATCTGTATGGGGGCCACTTGAAGTAAAGTAACAAGGATGATTGTCACTAATAAAATTATTTCTAAAACGTTAGAGTAATTTTTTAATAAAAAAATTATACTAACAATAATAGGACAGTAGAAAATAGGTAATCCTTGGAAAGAGCCGCTTTCAGTTAAACCAAACACATTATAATTGGCTAACCTTATAGCACCGGACATAATTAATAAACATGCCGGTAATAAATACCATAAGGGCCAACCGTACCAGCTGCCAATAACTAAAGTTGGTCCCATTCCACTATGGATAAGATCAGCTAAAGAATCAAGTTGGCCGCCTATGGCAGATGATTGTGATGTGCGATTTTCTGTCGTTCTAGCAATAATCCCGTCAAATATATCACATAGGACAGCTAATAATAAGGCTGCAAGGCCTAATGTCGCATAACCTATTATTGACAGATAAATACCTGTTAGGCCTAAACATAGACCTAATAATGTGCAGAGGTTTGCTAAATCTTTTATGTGTTTAAGCATGACTTAATTATCTACTACACTCTTCAATTATTTTTTTCATCGAATTTACTACTTTAAGATTTTCATCAGGGGTTCTGCTAGCAATTCTGAGCCATTGTTCGGAGTCTGTTAAAGATTTTCCTGAACAATCTTTAACTAATATTTTATGATCAATTAATAGCTTTTCTGTCATTTGTTTTGCAGTGCCTATTGAATTGGCCAAATGACAGAAAATATAGTTTGTAACCGTTGGAAAAACCTTTAGTTCCGGAATTGCCTGTAGATGTTGGTGTAATAAATCAGTATTATTTCTAACAGTTAAACAGCTGGCTTTATATTCTTTCTGATAACTTGGCAAATTCCGTATAAATTCTTCTCCAAACCCATTAATGTTCCATATAGGCAGTTTGTTACGCATAAGTGCCATAAAATCTAGATTAGAGGTTAATAAATAACCTAATCGAATTCCTCCAATTCCATATGTTTTACTTAAGCTTTTCACAATAACTAGATTATTAAACGATGTAACATATTTAGTTAAACTTTGCTGCTCGGGGGTTGACATGAAGTCTACAAAAGATTCATCAATAATAATGATAATATCGTGATCTCTTAGTGCCTCTAATAGGTAAATAAGTTGCGATCTAGGTATAGAATTACCTGTAGGATTATTAGGGGAAACAATAATTAAGAGCTCAGGTTTTTCTACTAAGGCTTTATTTACAAAACTTTCCATATCAAGCTCAAAATTTCTCTCAGGAAGAAGCGGAAATCTGATTAACTGACCAGTGGCTACGGAATTTTCATATTCATTAAAAGATGGGGTAGGTATCATCATCTTTCCACGAAGATTATTAGCGATAATTCTTATAAATTCAGAAACTCCATTTCCTATAACAAGATATTTTGGATCTTCTTGCAAATATTGCGCTAGAAACCAAGTAATACTTTTTTGTCCTGCAGGATAATTGAGTACTAAATCAGACATTCTTTCTGTCAGTGCCCTCATGAATTTTTGTGGAGGAAAATAAAGATTATAAAGAAGACAGTGATCTACGAAATCGTATCTCCAGTATCCCCCATGTTCTTGGCTGATAATATTTAATTTTTGGCTGTTCTGAGAGAATATTTTTTCCGCAACGGATAAATCATTTAAGTTGTCAATTTCAACCCATCTCAAATCACTACAATCAACTGCCCAAAATTCAGTTTCTTTTCTTTTAACCATTTCTCCGAATAATTCTTCATAATATAATCCTATGTATCCTTCAGAGATTTTCTTTTCTATGAAATTTCTGAATTGTTTTTCTAGAAAAGAATTGGTTAATAAGTAGATATTGACCGTTTTATGAATTTTTCTGTCAAGCTTTTGCTTGTTAGTAAGTTTTATGGAATTTTGAAACTTTTTAATCCTATTATTCTTGTTTATTTCAACAACTGTTCCCTCTAAACTCTCTTTAAACTGAGAAGTTACTGCGTAATTCCTATTTTGTTCTTGAGAAAATAGTCTTGAAATTAATTCTTTATCAAAAAAAATATCACCTTCAATTAATAAACAATCCATATTAAAATGAAAACGTGCGAGCCATAAAGAGTAAATATTATTTGTCGTTTCATATAATTCATTTAGTTCATAAACTATTTCTATACCTTTATATTTATACCCAATCTGATTAATAATGTCTTGTGCCTTATAACCAACAACAATCACGGTTTTAGGTATACCTAAATCTGCAAGACAATTAAGACAATTTTCTAAGATGGTGATGTTATTAACTAAAGTTAAAGGTTTAGGGTGTGAATCAGTCAAAGGCCAGAGTCTAGTGCCTTTTCCGGCTGCTAATATTATAGCCTTTTTTATCATTTCAATATACCCAATATTTTTTTCAGAGTTTTTTGACAAGAAAATAAATATCTTCCGCCAATTTTTTTCGGCAGTGTTCTGCAAGTTGCTTAACCGCAATAGACTCAACAATGCCTTGGTTTAAATGTGTGGTAGAAATAAGCCCTTCTTCTCTAGCTGTCGCAACCAAGTTAAAACCTGATTTTATTTGTTCAAAATCAATAGCCATCCAGCTTTTGTTGCTTATTTTCTATGGGATGATTGCAAGGGGAAAATCATTTCGACACTATTGCTCATATTAAATTGACAAGGTTGTGGGTTCCTCTTACTACTAAACCTGGAATCGATATCAACTATATCATTTTCATGGAAGGCCATTCCATATGTCGCAATTTCCCGAACAAGATTCCTCTCTTTATAACAAAGATTTAGCACCCATTCCTGCCGATAAACGCAGCTGGAATACCTGGAACTATGCAGCCTTATGGATTAGCATGAGTTTGTGCATCCCAACTTATATGATGGCTAGTTCCTTGATTGGGGGTGGCATGAATTGGTGGCAAGCCATTTTCACTGTTTTTTTAGGCAATGTCATCGTATTAATTCCCATGATTTTAAATGGTAAAGCTGGGGCAAAATACGGCATTCCTTTTCCCGTACTTGCAAGGTCGAGTTTTGGTGTTAAGGGAGCTAATATTCCTGCTATGCTGCGTGCCATCGTTGCATGTGGCTGGTTTGGTATCCAAACTTGGATAGGGGGATTTGCAACTTATCAAATGCTCCGCTTATGGATTCCTTCCCTTGAAACATTATCACCGATTTTACCTGATTCTTTTGGATTGCCAACAGGACCAGCCATTTGTTTCTTGTTATTTTGGCTGCTCAACATGTTGATTGTTTTTCTGGGGGTTGAAAGCATTCGCAAATTATTGGTTGTTAAAGCCATATTTTTACCCATAGCCGCATTAGCACTCTTATTTTGGGCAATTGATGCTGGCAACGGTTTGGGTCCGATTCTAAACCAGCCTTCCAAATTCGCTTCCAATGCGGAGTTCTTTCATTTCTTCTTTCCGGCCTTAACAGGGATGGTTGGTTTTTGGGCCACTCTATCCCTCAATATCCCTGATTTTACCCGATATGCAAAAAGCCAGAGAGCACAAATGCTAGGTCAAGCTATCGGCTTGCCACCGGCCATGACTTTATTTGCCTTTATTGGCGTGGTCGTTACGTCGGCCACGGTTATTATCTATGGTGATGCTATCTGGGACCCGATAGTTTTAACCAGTAAATTCAGTAGCAAGATATTAATTAGTGTGGCGATGATCGCCATCGCCATCTCAACATTAGCTACGAATATTGCAGCCAACATTGTAAGCCCGGCCAATGATTTTTCCAATCTGGCGCCATCAAAGATTAATTTTAAACTGGGTGGATTGATTACGGGTATTATAGGTATTTTGATTATGCCTTGGAAATTGATTGCAGATCCAAGCGGCTATATCTTTACCTGGCTGGTCGGTTATTCTGCTTTATTGGGGCCTATTGGCGGTATTATGATCGCTGATTATTATTTTGTTCGTAAGCAGCAGTTAAATGTTGAAGCCTTATATCAACATCAGGGGCGATATGGCTTTCATAAGGGATTTAACTATCGGGCAATCATTGCCCTGGTGTTAGGGATATTACCTAATGTTCCAGGGTTTTTAACAACGGTCCAATTGATACCAGCGGATGCTGTACCTTACTGGGTTTCTGACTTCTATAACTATTCTTGGTTTGTGGGTTTTGTTATTTCTGGAATCAGTTATATGGTAATGATGCAGAAAAATAATCATTCTCTGAGCAGGGTTGACGCATAACATTAGTTTATTGACGTGTTATTTTAATAACCTGTTATTCGGCGTAAACCAATAGAAATAGACTGTGTGTGCGATCTATTTACCCCGTATTAGGTGATTGGAAGGAAGTCCACTTAGCATATCCAGGGTTAAGATATCTAGGGCAGGAAGTATTTCTCTGCATTCATAGCGCTAAATATTGGCCTGCCTTGTGTATTGAACTACAATGTTAGTCATATGAATAGTTGGGTAATATGAGGAGAGACCATGGAGTAGCGTTTTTGTAGGGCGTTACCAGAACGGGGGATATCATGAACCCAACTTGGCAATATTAGGAGTAAGATTGCAGATATTATCTATTGGTATAAAAACGGGCTTTCTTTATCAATCAGAGGGATGATCGCTGTTTTTTTACTTTTGTTTTGCTGTTAAAAACCCTTCCAGTTTTCTTTTAACCTCTGGCCATTCGGGCTGGATAATACTGAAATAAACTACGTTAATATATTCGCCATTGGCCATTCTAGCTACCCAGCGCAATTCACCTTCTTTTTTGGCGCCAATTCGTAAAATGGCTTGTTGGGATCGCTCATTAATGGATAGGGTTTTCAGGGCTACGCGAACTAATTTTAAAGTTTCAAAACAATGTTTTAGCAGTAAATATTTGCATTCAGTATTAACCCGTGTGCGCATCACTTCTGGTGCAATTGATGTCCAACCAATTTCTAAAGACTTTTTTTCTAAGCAAATATCAGCAAAGCGGGTGGTGCCAACAACTTTATCCAAGCTCTTATCAAAAATGATAAAAGGAATAATCTCCCTCTTTTCAACCCCAGCTAATGCGACTTCCATATATTTTTTTAAATCTTCTTTGTTTTTTACTTTATCAACGCGGTATTTCCAGATATCTTGCCACTTGTTATTGCCAACAAGTGCTTCGTAAAGCCCGTCCAAATGGCTGATATTCATGGGTATTAATTTAACATGTAAGCCTTCAAGGGTAACTGGGGATATAATCATCAATTAATCTCTGTTTGAATAAGGAAGTAACTATTACAACTTGTTCGTGAATTTTTATAAAAAATCTTCCTCAAGTAAAAGCAGTTTTTGCCAGGTTGCCGAGATAATTGGCTTGTATCAAGAATTTTATATGTAAAGAAAAGACCCATTATGCGCCATACCGATATTTTAAAACTATTACTTTTTTGCCAAAATACCTATTGGATGGCGGGATAATTGGAAGCAATATTTGCTAATCGGCCTTGTTAATTCTGCTTTACCCTTTTCTCTCTATGCTTACGCTCTTTTACATATCCCCGCATCATACGCGGTGGTTTTAAATACCACAACCCCACTTTTCGCTGCCCTATTTGCTTGGATATGGTTGGGGGAGGGGATGAGCATAAAAAAAATAGCTGGTTTTATCGTCGCTGCCGCCGGGGTAGCCCTGGTTGTTAATATAGGTTCACCCGAAGTGGATGGGGATTTTCTGTTAGCGGTATTGGCTTGTTTAGCGGCTACCGCCTGTTACGCATTGGCAGGCGTTTATGTTAAAAAATTTGCCGGGCATATCAAACCACTAGGAATAGCTGCTGGCAGCCAATTGTTGGCAGCACTGGTGCTGTTGCCTATCTCCGCAACACAGGAGATTAGCGGAATGATTGATACACATGTCATCATTAATCTTTTAGGGCTTGCCTTATTGTCAAGTGCGTTGGCCTATGTACTTTTTTTTCAGTTAATTGCTAATATTGGTCCAACGCGTGCCATGACAGTGGCCTATTTAATGCCTGTTTTTGGTATGTTATGGGCAAGCCTTTTTTTAAATGAAGTGATTACACTGCCGATGATTGCAGGAACGGCGTTGGTGATTTCTGGGATTTGGTTAGTGGTACAAAAAGCTGTTAAGAAATAGGGTTGATTTGAAAAACATTGCGAATGGTTTTTATGTAAATTTTTTGATGAATAGCATTCCTAGGTGACCCATGGCCAAAAAATATAACTGGTGTTTTTGAGGGTTTTATCCAGGTTTACAATGCCCTTGGGTAATTCTTTTGTTTAGCCAATTTTTTATTTAGTGATTCTGTCCGCAGCGATCCGGGTAATAAGGCAAATTTCATTTTTTCCTCCTGTAGAAGCGATTTATTTTTTCATTAATAGCACGTCATCCTATAATCACCAAAAAATACCGTCTTTATAGCGAACAAACGGGGGGGATAAACAAACATAGATTGACAAAAAAGGTAAATATTGAATAACTGTTGGGGTGTTTTTATTAAACGCACCCGTAAAACAATGTATAGGATTGCGATAACCAGTGTCTGATTGTTGCGGCAGCTAAACGGCGTACATTTGTTAATTTTTTAGGCATATTTCATGACATCTTCAACCTCCCATTCTTCTAAAGACCATTCTTTCTTCGCAATTTCATTGATATTAAGTGCTGCTTTGGTGTTTGCAATGATCGATGGGGTATCACAACATTTGGCGGGTAAATATCCTGCTTTCCAAGTTATCTGGATGCGATATGGGTTTAGTGCGATCGTTTTACTGCCGTTTATTTTGCGCCATGGGTTAATAAAAACAGTCAAAACTTCCGCTTGGAAATTTCAATTATTGCGCGCACTCTTTGTTTTTTTATCCGGCATTGCTTTTATACTAGGCCAGCAACATTTGGCCTTACCTGTTGCCACGGCCATCAGTTTTGCCTCACCATTTTTTATCACCCTTCTATCAATCCCGTTTTTGGCCGAGAAGGTAGGGCTTCGTCGTTGGACGGCCGTGACTACAGGGTTTATTGGAGTTCTTTTAATATTTCCAATTTCCGGCGAACAGTTAGTTGATCCAACGGTACTTTACCCCCTGTTTTCTGCCGCAAGCTGGGCCATGGCAATGGTTATTACCCGCAAGATGGGGGATAAGCAGCATCCTCTCACCACCTTGTATTATACAACATTAGGCGGGTTTCTGATTACCACGACTTTCATTCCTTTTTTCTGGTTAACCCCTGATTTTGAGGGATGGGTATTAATGGCCTTAATCGGATTGCTTTATACCATTGCCCAGTTTTTGGTTATCCGGGCTTTCAGCCTGGTTTCAGCTTCAGTGATTGCTCCATTCAGTTACAGTCAGCTCATTTGGGCCATTATCATTGGCATGATTTTTTTCAACAGCTTTCTGGATATACGTGGGTGGGTGGGTATTGCCATCATTATTACCAGCGGTGTTTATGTTTGGTACCGTGAACGGGTTCTACACCGTCGTAGTTTAGCAACCGTACCTCATTCATAACAAAAAGCTTTCACCCCAATAATAAGCCAAAATGGCAAGATAAATAAAACAAGATAAAAATCTACTTGTTTATTACGATTAGCTGTGGTTATTTTAATTGATAATGATTATCAATATCGACAATCTAGCCAAAAAGGAAGAATAATGAAACCTTCATTTTATATTGCTATGGGGCTTATATCCGGCGGTTTTATAGGTACTGCCAACCTACAAGCAGCCGAATATCCCATTGGCGAACCCAAAATAATCAATGGGATGGAAATCGCTGCGGTTTATTTACAGCCGATTGAGATGGAGCCTGCGGGAATGATGGGTGACCCGCACCTTACAGATATTCATTTGGAAGCTGATATTCATGCAACTGCAGATAATAAAAATGGTTTTGCCGACGGGGAATGGATGCCTTATTTAGACATTCACTATACATTAAAAAAATTGGATAACGGACAAGAACTGACGGGCGAGATGATGCCAATGGTTGCTAGTGACGGCCCTCACTATGGTGATAACGTCAAACTAATGGGGCCAGGGCGGTATCATTTGTCGCTAACGATTATGTCGCCTGCTAATAATCGACATTCCCATTTTGGCAGACATGTGGATCCAGAAACCGGTGTTGATCCCTGGTTTAAAACCTTTACCGTGGAATATGATTTTGTATTCGCAGGTATTGGTAAGAAGGGTGGATATTAGTTTTTATAAATAATCAAGAGGTCTAACATGTTACTTCAGAGACAAGGGCTGCCTGTTTTTAGCATTTTGGCTTTAGTGCTGATGATATATTGTCCTATAGGGGCTAAAGCACAAGATATGCCCGTATTTAAAATTGAGTTTAATGAGGGGAAAATAACCCCTTTACTGCTGGAGGTACCAGCGAATCAGCCTTTTAAAATAGAGCTTTTTAATACGGGGAAAACCCCCGTGGAGTTCGAAAGCTTGGAGCTGCGCAAAGAAAAAGTATTGGGCCCGCAGACACAATCTTTTATAGTTATTCGCAGATTGGCCCCTGGTGAATACAAATTTTTCGATGAATTTCATATGGATTTCCCGCATGCGGTCATCAGGGCAATCCTAAAATGATGGGGAGGTAAGGTCTTGCTGGGACAATTTGGGCAAATAAGTTTTGTGGTTTGGCGTGAAAGTGTTGAAGCTTTATTGATTATAGGTATTTTAAATGCGTGGCTGACGCAACAGGGCGGGGATGTTGCAAAGCGCGGGCGATTTTTTTTAGGAATGGGGGTAATCGCGGGCTGCTTTGTTGCTGTATTCTTTGCTTATATTATTTTAGCTTTTAGCCAAACGTTGTCTGAGGAGACTTTTGAATATTTTCAGATTGGGATGGTATTTATGGCGACTATCCTAATCTTGCAGATGGTTGTGTGGTTAAGGCGACATGGGCGGGGTTTGAAAAAAAATTTAGAAAAACACGCGAGCCGCTTGGCGGAACAAGCGCAATGGGGGGGAATATTTCTTTTAACAATGCTGGCGATTGTACGGGAAGGCAGTGAGACCGTCATGTTTTTGTATGGCATTATCGCGGCGCATTCCACCATTAATGTATGGGGGTTAACCACCGCTATTATGATAGGCTTTGCCTGTGCTTTATTCACCTATTATTTAATTCAGCTGGGCCAACGGTATATATCTTGGAAAACATTTTTTCGCATGACGGAACTGATGTTGTTATTCTTGGCGGCGTCTCTATTGATCAATGGCATTGATCATCTGTTTTCCTTAGGGATTATTGAAGACGGCGGCCCGATTTTGTGGGATAGTTCGGCGATCATTGATGATACAAGCGTGGTTGGCAACCTATTGGCTGGTCTTACGGGATATCGCGCCCGCCCGGATGTTGTGTGGTTGATTAGTTATGGGTGTTACTGGCTGTTTACCATAGTATTATTAAGGGTAACGAATAGATCGCCGCGACCCAACCTATGAACAGTAAGATGCAAAAACCCCTGGCAAAATTATGGCTTAAAATCTTAGGTGATTGGCTATTGCGCCATCAGCGCGTTGTTAGAATCATCCAGTGGATGGTGGTGATATTTTATCTGGTGTTGATTATTGTACCCGCCATTCTTCCCTTGCCAGGCCGGTCAGCGCATATTTGGGATAATTTGACGGTGTTTGCCCAATTTATTTTCTGGGGTATATGGTGGCCTTTCGTACTATTAAGTATGGTGCTTGTGGGGCGAACTTGGTGCGGCATTTTCTGTCCGGAGGGCACCTTAACCGAGGCTATCAGCCATAGGGGATTAGGGCGTGCTATCCCCAAATGGCTGAAATGGCCAGGCTGGCCTTGTGTGGCTTTTAGCCTGACGACAATTTATGGTCAAATGATCAGTGTTTACCAATATCCAAAAGCAGTATTGATAATCCTGGGGGGATCGACCTTAGCTGCTATGGTTATAGGTTTTTTATATGGCCGCCGCAAACGTGTTTGGTGTCGGTATTTATGTCCCGTTAACGGCGTTTTTAAATTGCTTGCAAAGCTGGCGCCTGTCCATTACCGCGTTGATCAAGAATCTTGGCTTCAGTCCCAAAATCGTGGTCATGAAGATACACAATCTTCAACGCTTAATTGTGCACCGATGGTGGTTATCAGGCAAATGCAAGGGGCGTCCGATTGCCATATGTGCGGGCGTTGCCAGGGATTTCGCCAGGCGGTTGAATTATCCGTCAGGTCGCCCAACCATGAAATCCTTAACGTGGGGCAGCGCCAAAACAGCCACTGGGATACAATTTTAATATTGTTCGGGTTAATGGGGATTGCCAGCGCTGCTTTTCAATGGAGCGGCAGTTCTTGGTATGTGGGGTTAAAACAATTGTTAGCAGAATGGCTGATTAATCAGGACATTTTGTTTCCTATCACCTTAACAGCGCCATGGTGGATACTAACAAATTATCCCCTGCAAAATGATGTCATGACCTTACTGGATGGATTGGTATTGCTTGGTTATATTGGTATTTTAGCCCTATTAATTGGGTCCATTTTGTTTTGCCAGCTGGTTATCACAAATTATTTTTTAGGCGCTTGGTCTTGGCAACGCTTTCACCATTTAGTACAAGCTTTTATTCCCTTGGCGGGATGCGGTGTCTTCTTGGGGCTGTTTGGCTTGACGATCCAATTTTTAAAACGGGAAGGGATTGAGATCGCTTATTTGCAAAATTTACGCATCTTATTGCTTATGGGGGCAGGGTTATGGTCGTTATATTTGGGGATTAAAATCATTCATCAAACAAACTCCAATAAACGAAAGTATTTAGCTTATTCAGTATTAACAATGGCGGTTCTTACATCGGCAGGGGTATGGGTGTTATCGATTTGGCCTAAAACATTAATTCTTATCAAGCTATTTTAAGAAAAAATGATGATGGATCAATTTTCCTGAATAAATAACTAACAATTGCCATTTGGGCATTAATGTGATAGCAAAGTACCAAATTAAAGTTGGACAATCCGTTCACCTTAGCAAATCTTATCCTGACGTATCTTGGAAGGTCTTTATGAAGAAAAGCAATACAAGCGTTTTATTCGGCACTTTATCCATCAGTATGTTGCTGGCCACGACAGCTTTAACCCAGCAGCCCAATATGGTCCCAGGACGTTTATATGGGGGTGATATGGCAGAATCGGCGATTGCCTCCGCGGTTACCCAAGATAAAGGGTATGTGATTGTTGG
This sequence comes from Alphaproteobacteria bacterium, assembly GCA_044227605.1. Taxonomy (GTDB): domain Bacteria; phylum Pseudomonadota; class Alphaproteobacteria; order JAEUKQ01; family JAEUKQ01; genus JAEUKQ01. The sequence goes on along the minus strand of JBGAWJ010000024.1, from coordinate 3,509 downwards.
CCAAACCGGTTCCTTCGGCCGCCCTGAACAAGATGTGTGGGTTTTGCGTTATGACCCCTCTGGTTTACTGGCATGGACGACTGCTATCCCTGGTATCCAACGCGGGGTGGTTTGGAATGTTTCAACCACGCAAGACGGTGGTTTTTTGATTTCTGGTACGACCAATTCCGACCGTTCCAGTTTGGAAGAGGTGAATTATGGGCCCAATGCCAAGGCATTTTTAGTCAAGCTTGATGCCAATGGGCGGTTTGTGTGGAAGCAAGAATATGGGACGGCTTCGGGGCGAATGGTTGCTTATGCCGCGTATGAAGGAAAAGACGGACAGATTTTGCTGGCTGGCATGTCATCGACAACTAATAATAGCGATTGGAATGCAACCACTATTAAAACGGACGGCAGGGGAAAAGAAATCAGCCGGAAGATTTTAGAGGAAAAGGGTGATGGGGCTTTTGTTGCAGGGGTCAGTAACGGCAAAGATGGGTGGATTTTAAGCGGCTGGAAAAGTGCTGATACCAATGGAAGTTTTGATGTTTGGGTTAGCCAAGTGGACGCCTCTGGAAATATTCAATGGCAAAAAAGTTTTGACTCAGGAAAAAGCGATTATGGCTTGGCCATTCAATCCCTAGGCAATGGGGAATATTCTGTTCTGGCCCAGATGGAAAGAACCGATGTGGCGGGCAGTGGATATCCCGTTATTTTGCAATTGAAAGCTGATGGCACAGAAATCAGCCGTACCTCCATCAAGGAAAGCCACAAATCTCCTAACCAGTTTATTACCTTAACCGATGGCAGTTTTGTGATAGCTGGCAGCCAAGTGAATACAGCCGATTCCACAACTGATGGGTGGGTGGGCCGTTATCAAAAGGATGGGAAACAAATCTGGTCACAAACTTTTGGCGGCCAGAAAAATGATGAATATAATACTATCGTCCCTTACGGGGATAGTGTTGTGGTTAGTGGTAGTTACCAAGCGGAATCCGGTAACAATGTTCAGGATCTTTGGGTTCTGCAATTAAATAAAGATGGTAAAGCGAATGGTTGGGAAACAAAACAATTGTCACCGACCGCCCAAAAAATATTGCAAGGTTTTGGGTTACAAGGATTTGCCAATCTGAATTTGCAAGAAATATTTCCAGGTGTGGGATTACAACTGGCAGGTCAGATCGAAGTTCTTGAAAACAATCAAAATATTGATATACGTCTGCCAGCGCTCAGCCTTTTTCCCATAGAATCTACGGGCGGTATTGATGTTGGCACTTTGCGGATTTTGGCAACACCCAAAGGCGACCAAGACATAGAAATCAAAGTCTCTTTACCCAACAACCTGTTATTCAGGGACAGCCCAAAAAGATTCGTATGGGGCACAATTGGCAAGCAAGATATTCGGGGCGTTTGGAACTCTTACCTTCAATTTATGACGCAATCGCATGTATCCCTAGAAAATATTGAATTTGCCCAACTGGGGTTGGGTTCGGTTAAACTGGATAAAATTCTGGGAGATAGTTTTTATCAAAAAGGTTCAGACAGTTTGTGGTCCGGCGAGGAAAAATTCTCGATGGGGCCGTTGACCGTAACTATTGCTGGGAAAGAAGTGTTTAAGCTTGGTTCAGTAATAGGTTCGGGTACAGCAAAGGGAGTGCCAGACAGTGCGTTCCTGGCGGCACAGAAATTCCAATTGCTGTTGAAACAAATGGAAAAAAATCCCGATAATCAGATGATGAATTCATCCTGGGTGGAAATATTAAAAGTTGTCGGCGAAATATTGCCGCCATCTTATCAAGCAAACGCTCAGGTAAATGTCCATGATATTCAGTATCAGAATGTATTTTCCGGTAAGGCCAATGATAAAGCTCAAATTGGTGACATTACCGTGAATATCGATATGCCTGCTTCGAGTGATCAGATCGGGAAAGACTTAAAAATAGCCCTGGCAATCCAAGACGCGCTACTTCCCAATGATAAACCAAGCGGTCAGCCTGTTCAAATTGGCCGGTTATCGCTTTATCTAGGGGCGCAGGGTATCCGTTATGATCTGTTGTCGGAGTTTATAACCCAGCATCTTCAAAACGGATCATTACGTGTAAAAGGATCAGAAGATTTGACCCAACTTTCTAAGATTATTTCTGGTATTTCATTCGGATTAAGTGGGGAAAAAGTTGCTGTTCAAGATAGTTTTGAAAAATTCTCAGCTGACCAATTTTCTTTTGATTTTGCGCTGAGTGATATCAATAAAGAATTTGCTGTAACCAACCTTGCCTATCAACATCAGAATTTGAAGGTTCCAAACGCGGACATACCGGCCGAATTTTTCCCATTTAATGCAGGGATTAAAACTTCTGTCGAACGGCTGCCATTGGTAGGTTTTTTAGGAACCTATTTATTGGATACGGAAAATCCTTATGCAGGTAATGCAACTTCCTCTTTGCTGGTAGAATTATCTAAAGCGGGTACTGTCTTGACTTTGAAGGACGGTTTCATAGATATGGCGGTAAGTTCTTACAACTATAGTGGTAAAGTCACCGCAGATAACCAAGCTTTTTTTGGGGTTACCGCCGAATTGGATTGGTTAGTTAAATCTTTTGATAATCTTGCCAATAAATTGGTTGATATGACGCGCAAGGAGGATGGGCCAAATGAGGCGGAACAGTTGCAAGCCTTATTTACATCTTTGCGTAATTTGGGCAAAAAAGGGGTGGGTGATGAATATCAATTCCATATTGTGGTCAGCCAAGATGGAAAGATTTTAATTAATGGTAAGGAATTCTCACTTTTTGGAAATTAAACAAAGTTCTTGAAACGGGAAAGCTGCTGAAATCAATTTCAGCAGCTTTTTTTATTCCCTTAAACTGAGAAATTTTTTTAATACAAAAACTGCTCATTTAAAATGCGTTCTTCTAACCCACGGTCAGGATCGAATAAAAGATCAATTCGTTGGGCACGGTCTTCATAAATTTTTACCGAACGAACATTCCTGACTTCAACAGAATCAGCAACGGCACTGACTGGCCTCTTGTCTTGTTCTAAAATGTCAAGTTCAACAATAGCGGTATGTTTCAAAATTGCCCCCCGCCAACGCCTGGGACGGAATGCACTGATAGGGGTTAAAGCCAATACTGAGGAGCCAAGGGGTAAAATAGGCCCATGCGCGGATAAGTTATAAGCCGTGCTGCCAGCAGGGGTGGATAACAAAATCCCATCACAACTTAATTCTGGTAAACGGGTAATACCATCAATTTTGATAGAAATCTTGGCGGCTTGCCGCGTTTGCCGAAGAAGGGAAACCTCATTGATGGCCAAAGCTTGCTGCTGCTTGCCGTTGATATCTGTTGTAAGCATTGATAAGGGGTGCAAACCAACCGGATGGGCTTGTTGTAACCGTTTCGGCAAATCAAGGATTTTATGGGTGTTCATTAAAAAACCCACGGTCCCACAATTCATTCCAAAAAACGGAATACCTAAAGACATATATTGATGCATAGTCTCAAGCATAAAACCGTCCCCCCCTAATA
>JBGAWJ010000023.1:0-17844 GCA_044227605.1 Alphaproteobacteria bacterium | reverse complement strand
CATTTTTTGAACATGCTGACAGCCAATTGTTCCTAGCATGGGATGGGAGGAGAATTGTTGGCCGGATTGCCGCCATTGTTGATCATGCTTTTATCAGCCACACCAAAGAAAAAACTGGTTATTTCGGTTTTTTCGACTGTGTAAATGATTTAGCCATTGCCCAATCTTTATTATCCGCCGCCGAAGACTGGTTGAAAAACCAGCAAGTGAATCGCATCATTGGCCCCCTTAGCCCGTCAACAGCTGGGGAGGTTGGGGTGATGACCCGTGGTTTCGAAGAGCGGCCGATGATCATGATGCCTTTCCATCCCCCTTATATCAGTCAATTGGTTGAGAAATCGGGATACCTACCACACCAGGATTTATATGCCTACAATTACGATATATTGGCTGCTCCTAAAATTGATAGGCACCAATTAACAGCGCGTTTTGCCAAATACGGCAATTTAAAGCTCCGCGCCTTTAACAGGGATAAATTGCCAGATGAGATTACTAAATTAATTGCCGTTTATAACGACGCCTGGGCTGGGAATTGGGGTTTTGTGCCTTTTACCCAAACGGAAATCGATCATCTTGGGCATGCGCTGAAACCCATCCTGGATCCTGCCTTAATCTGGTTTGTTGATTTAGACGAAGAGCCGGTCGGGGTCATTTTAGGTTTGCCTAATCTCTATCAGATCATTCCCGATTTAAATGGCAAATTATTACCATTTGGGTGGGCCAAATTATTATGGCGCTTGAAAATCCGCCGTTCTATTGATAGTTTGCGGGTTGCCCTTTTTGGCATTCGCCGCCACTATCAACAAACCCGCTTATCCTCGATTATTGCAGCCCTATTGCTTGAAAGCATTCGCGAAGGGGCAACAAACAAAGGCTATAAATCGGCTGAGCTGGGTTGGATCTTGGATAGTAACGGCCAAATGAATCAGTTGTTAAAAAATATTGGCAGTGTCATATATAAAACCTACCGCGTTTACACCAAAGAGTTAATCCATTGACCCCACATTTATATCACGCCCTTATCTTAGCTGGCAGCCGCAATGAAAAAGACCTGGTCGTGCAATATCGCGGCGTCCCTTATAAAGCTTTGACGCCCATCTTGGGTATCCCCATGGTTATAAGGGTTTTAAATACCCTGATGAATTGCCCGGAAATCGGTAAAATTAGCATCTGTTTTGATCAACCGGATTTATTAACAGCGGAACCGTTGGTTAAGGAGGCTTTGGCCAACGGTAAACTTGATTTTATTGCAACCGCTGAATCCCCCGCCAGCAGCGTTCAGAATTTCCTGTGGCAGCATCCGACTTCACATATCCTTTTCTTTTAACAACGGCTGACCATCCCTTGCTAACCGCTTGCATGGTCAACAGCTTTCTCACGCACAGCGACCCCACCGCCGATCTGTGCGTGGGACTGGCCACCGAAAAGACCATTCAAACATCCTATCCTCAATCCATCCGCACCTATTACCGAATGCGTGACGGCGCTTTTTCAGGCTGCAACCTGTATATTATCCGCTCACCTGCCGCCGAGAAAATGATTGTATTCTGGCAAAAAATGGAGAAATTCCGCAAAATACCCCTTCGTTTGATTGGCGAGATCGGCTGGTGGCCGATGATCCGCTTCCGGCTTTTCGGCTTGCGGATTACCCAGGCTTTCAGCATGTTATCAAAGCGTTTGGGACTGATTGCTAGCGCAACCATTATCCCTTATGCCGAAGCAGCAATTGATGTCGATAAACCCAGTGACTTCGATTTGGCAGAAAGTATTTTGATCAAACGTTCGCATGTTCCACTTAGCATATCGCATCCTTAAAAAATACTTGTTTTAGGCTTGCCAGTATATTTTTGGGCGATTCAAGAGCAATCCCCCATAAAAAATGGCGCGGCCCAAGCACCCCATGCTTGATAGCTAAACGCCCTAAACCCATAACGCAGTCTACAACCTGGCCATTAACCTACCAGTTCTTGACCAACTGTTCTACCTTCGCCAGATCAACCGGGAAATCCACCTCACCCCATTGCAACCCTTGGATCAAACAGGTTTCAACTGTTTTTTTCTGCGCGATCAGGCCAATTACCCGCAGATACCACCATTTCAGCCCTTCGGCTTGGCGCATGCTTTCATCAACCTGTTTGCTGAAATCCTGCACGCCCTGGCCCCGGAATAATAGCATGCCAATCGATTCGGCATTGACCTGGTCCAAAGCCAGGGTTTTCCCAATTTCCAACAGCCGCGATCCTTGGCGTTTGACTTTCATATCATCAGCATCATACATATCTTTGCTGTCAACCGTAACCGTAATATCGGCTTTGGGGCCCGTTAACAAGCGGTGCGGTATTTCTACCTCAAACAAGGTATCGCCGTTAACAATCATAAAGTCCCTGTTCATCTCGAATCTTGCCAGCCAACAACTGCCCAGATTATCAGCCACCTTGTAAAAGGGGTTAAAAAGGGTACGGATAGTAACACCCGGATAATTGATTTTTTTAAGCAATGCTTCTACATCATGGGCATAAAACCCTACCACCACCACAAAATCTTTTACACCCGCCTTGACCAGGTGGTCAATTTGCCATTCGATCAAGGTTTTTTTCCCTACAGGCAATAAACATTTTGGTTTTTTCTCGGTCAGCGGCAACAACCGCGATCCTTGACCCGCACTCAAGATAATAGCTTTCATGGGTTCCCCATAAGGTTTAGCGTTTTCTAGCAAAAGATGCGCCTAAGGATGATCAAAGAATAATATTATGTCAATTGCTGTTGTTTGGTTTGAAAACCAGCCGGGGAATTATCCGTTTGCTTTCCAGTTTATCAAGATGGCCTGGGTTGGAGAAGGCGGACACCGCTTCATTCACCCCTGAATAAAAACAGGGGGAAAGGATGCTTTACCCCTGTTTAAACAGCCATTCTTTTATTCCCGGTTCTACCGCTTGGACACTGATAGCGTTTGCTTACCTGTTACCCCAACTGATTTCAAATGTTGTTGAAAAAGGTTTGTGGAGTTGGCAAGGGGAAGGCTCAAATCCTCCCGGGGTTTTGGCATATGGCCCAGGCCAATTGGGAAAAATACTGGTTGCTGCCTTTTGGCAAGCGGCGCCACCTCACTGACAAAACTTTTGAGGATGGGCTCCTCCTCCATCGCCTTTAAAACAACCACGTGACTAAGTAAATTTTGAGATACCCCGGTGACCTCTAAGGCAACCAAGCGCCCGTCTGAGGCCGCTTCGCTGTCAATCACCACACCGACACCAAAACCATCCCCCACTGCGTGACGTATTGCATCGCTGCTGCCTATATTCATGGTGGGTTGCATTTTTTTATCTTGGCCTTGGGTGGCTTGATTGAAAATATGTTGGATAATTGAGCCATTGTCATAAATCAAATTACTGATACCCGTTAATTCCTCCAAAGCAATGGTTTTCCTATTGGATAAAGGGTGATGCTTCGGTACTAACAGCATCAAATGTTGATCACCCAATGTTTTAACGACAAAACGGTTATCTTTAGTAGGCGTGGCTGTAATCACCACGTCCAAATTACCCGACAATAATTCCCGGTACACCATATCCGCCGAGTAATGATGGAAGGTTACGAAAACACCTTGGTGCTGACGCGCCCACTCGGTAACCAGGCCAACTGCCAACCCCTGACAATCACTGCCAACTTTTAAATTGCCAGCGGATTGCTCATCTGTTGGGTTTTTTAATAACTGGTGGGCCTGTTCTTCCATTGTAAATAAACGTTGGGTAATTTCATAAAGCGATTGCCCGGTCGTGGTTAGTGTTACCCCACGCCCGCGACGGTTAAATAATTTTTTCCCATAATAACGCTCCAGTGCTTTCACCTGAATGGTAATTGCTGGTTGGGTTAGCCCTAAACGAATTCCAGCCCTGGAAAAGCTACCCTCGCGAACAACGGCGTCAAAAGCCTTTAATTGCGTATGGTTCATGATTGATGCCTCTTTCTTTTTTATTATTATACTTATATTTATAGGCATTGCTAAACAATGTTAATGTAAAATATAATTTATTAAATTAACAAACACAACTAAAAAAATATATTTTTGTCATTTTTACAATTTTAAATATATTTTTTGGGGGGCAGCTAGGTAAAAATACAACCCGGGGCAGAAACATAAACCATCGATTTTTTGGATGAAGTTTTGCTTGCCAGGAGGTAATATTTTTTGTATACACGCTTTTATAAGAAATATTCCTCGGTAGCTCAGTGGTAGAGCAAGCGGCTGTTAACCGCTTGGTCGCTGGTTCGAATCCGGCCCGGGGAGCCATCTCCTCCCTTTTTATTAGTCATCGCCTGAAACAGAATAGCCTGCGCTGGCAAGCGGATTGTTTTTTCTATAATTGGCTTACACCTGGCGCAATTTCCCAATATTTAAAACTCCTGCGCAAACCCGGAGCAGAATTGATATAGGCCAGGGCGGCCAAGTTTTCTTTAATTGGGTATAAAAACGAAGTTGATAATAAAGACAATTTATAGTTGTATTTTTTAAAAAAATTCGTTTCGGGGCATTGGCTAAATATCATGTATTCACGCGGAATACATTCGCCACCTATCCGTAATCTTAGATATGTTTAGGATTGTTTTTTAAAAAAACCCTTCAACGCTTATCCTGTTGGATTCAAAGATAATACAGTTTTTAGAGCACTTAATCCTGCAATTCTGTATATAACTTTAATTTCTTAAGGATTTCTATCCTGCTATCGTGAGGATCAATATGGTAATCGCGAAGTAAATTGCCTTCCTCATCCCATCGCCGCTCTTTCATCAACACTGACCCTTGATAAAACTCTTCCGAAGCCAATTGGCCGTTTATATGCCAAGACCGGGCGCGGCCGTGAAGATTACTATTTAAATAATGCTCTTCTCGCAACAGCTTGCCCTTGCGTTCATATTCGTAATAAAGTCCGGTTTGGGCGCCGTCACAAAATTGCATTTCGTCTTGAACAGTGCCATCTTCGAAGAAAGTACAGGCCCAACCCGTAAAATACTGTGCTTGATAATAGGCAATATTATTCCCATCTAATATGTCCAGATCATCCCAACATACCCTAAGCTTTTCCATTTTTTGCTTCCTCATTCCTGCTATACTCGCGTTTGAATAACATAACCGTTATCAATATCTGAAGCATCTATCAAAAAATGGCAAGAAGAGGTTGTAGAATAAGCTTTTATAAGCAGTCAAAGCTGCTATAAATGGGAGGTTGGGGCGAACGACAGCTAGGTTGACAATCACAAAATCTAATCCCTTTTAAATACTGGGATGAACGCTTTCATCATTAACTTTTAGCTACTTCAATCCCTTGCAATATATTACACAAGCTTTTACAAGCAAGCAAAGGGTCAAATCTGGGATTGCACAATACTCCCATACTAGCGAGACATCTGCTTTTAAAGTGTTTTTTTTGCAAGCAATAGATATAATGTACTACTTTGGTCAACTGTGCTAAGTAAAATCAGCAATGAGTTCCGAAAAATGGATTTTAAAATCATGGAAATTTTATGCAGCGTTTTTCCCTATCCCGTCTTTTTTTAGCCCTTCAAGCCTTAGGATTTTACCTGCTTTTATGCTTCAGCGCGACTGCTCAAGCACAATCAGCAAATACAGTTTTTATCCGTGATTCAGAAATTGAAAAACTGATCGCTTCTTATGCAAAACCTATTTTCAGAGCGGCTGGCTTGCCTGCCGACGGCATCCAAGTTTATATTATCGCGGATGACACGGTGAATGCTTTTGTTACCCCCGACCGGGGGGTTTTTATCAATATGGGTTTGTTAATCCGCAGCCAAACACCCAATCAACTGATCGGCGTGATTGCCCATGAAACCGGGCATATTATGGGCGGCCATTACGCCCGTTTACAAGATAAATTAAAGAAAGCCACCTTTGAGCAGATTTTGGGATTCATCTTGGGGGTTGCCGCCGGATTTGCGGCCAATGACCCGAATGTCACCGCCTCGGTTATTTCTTTTATCGATAGCATTGGCCAACTTTCTTTATTGTCGTTCAGCCGGGGCCAAGAAGCCTCAGCTGACCAAGCCGCCCTTAGTTTGCTGGACCGAACGGGGCAATCATCCCGTGGCTTGCGCGATTTTTTTAAAATCATGCAGCAACAAGAGCGGTTGGGCGGTTTCTCCATCGGCCCCTATTTCAGCACCCATCCCCTAACTGCTCAGCGGATACAGGCAGTGCAGGAACATTTGGAAAAATCCCCTTTTGCTGACCGAATGGACCCACCGCTTTTACAATTAGCCCATGAGCGGATGCGTGCCAAATTGATCGGCTATTTCTACGGCCTGTCCCAAGTATTGGCGATTTATCCCGAACAAGACCAGCGGATGGTTGCCCGATACGCCCGGGTTTTTGCCTACTACCGCGCCACCCAGATAGACCGCGCATTGGTTATATTGGACAGCCTCTTAAAAGATTACCCCCACGATCCTTTCTTTACTGAATTTAAAGGACAAATTTTGCTGGAAACCGGCAAACCTGGCCTTGCACTTCCCTATTACCGGCAAGCGATCCGGCTGGATCCCTCTTCTTATTTATTGCAATTTGACTTAGCTCGCGTGATCTTGGCCACCAATGATAGTAAATTATTGCCGGAAGCCATTAAGAATTTGGAATCTTTCTTGCGTGTTGAGCCAACCAACGCTTCTGGCTGGCGGCAATTGGCCATTGCCTACGGGAAAAAAGGCGATATGGGCATGACGGCCCTGGCCTTAGCTGAAACCGCCGTGAATCGCGGCCTTTATAAAGAAGCAATTTTACAAGCCGAACGCGCGATGAAGATGTTGGCTTATGGTTCACCTGGGTGGCGGCGTGCCGATGATATCCAGAATTATGCGCATAATTCTTTAAAACACTAACAGCAGGAATGGTTGTTTTTTAACCCCCCTCCTTTTTCTAGACAATTGGCATTTTTGTTGTGGTTGCTTGCTATATGTGCTAGTTTTTTGCGGAGATATGTTGTGATCACGATGGTTCTGGTTTTTTTATTTTAAAGGATGTAAGGATGATGAAATGCCTCCCTATTTTGCGCCCACTTGCTTTTGCTGTCAGTATATTATTGTTGATGGTGCCTAGTTTCCAACCAGCCGCCGCGGATACATTAAGCAAAGCCCAAAAACAAGAAATCCAGGCCTTGATCGAGCAGTATATTACCGAGCATCCTGAGGTAGTGGTCAAAGCAATTGAGGCGGTGAAAAGGCGGCTACAGCAGGAAGAAGAGGAGCGGATTGCCCAGGAAATCCAACGTTTATCAAATGAATTATTTTATAGCAACGGCTCGCCCATTTTAGGTAACCCCAAAGGGGCGGTTAATTTAGTTTTCTTTTTTGACTATCAATGCACATACTGCAAGCAAATAGCTGGTATGCTGGTTGAACGCTTGAAAAATGAACGCCATGTCCGGATTGTGATGAAAGAATTTCCGATTTTGGGTCCCGAATCTTTTATGATGGCCCAGGCAGCCTTAGCCGCCCGCAAGCAAGGAAAATACGAATCTTTCCATTTGGCCTTGATGGCCAGCCGCACCCGTTTGACGACCGAGCAAGTGCAGAAAATTGCCGAAGGCCTGGGGATCAACCTTAAACAATTAAGCCAAGATATGCAAAGTACCGACGTGTTGCAGGAATTGGACAAAAATCGCTCTTTGGGTGAATTGCTGAACATTCACGGCACTCCTGCCTTTATTGTGGGCCGCCAGGTGGTAGTGGGCGCCCCCGATCCCGAGGATTTGGTGGCCGCTTTGCGTCAGCTAGCAAAACAGCCCAGTCCCCGTTAAAGATGAGTGGTACTTTTTTACTTTGAGAAAACTTGCTTGTCCTATCAACTTGCAGTATTTATAAATTCTTTATCTTTTATTCTTGGTGATTACGTATAACAATATTGTTTCGATTTTTTGGAAGAAGGGTTTGCCATGCTGGCGAAAAAATTTGATGTTGATGTTTCTTTAGTTAAAAAACTAGCCAAACTACTCGATGACAGCAATTTAGGGGAAATCGAGTATGAAAAGGGTGATGAAAGGATCCGCTTAAGCAAAAGCCATACTTTTGTCAACAAACAACCCTCTTTCCCACCCCCCGCAGTCCCCACTAGCACCACCCATGTTACAATAGAGCCAGCCGTCCAGACCGGTGGCATCCCATCCCCCATGGTGGGGACTGCCTATTTGTCCTCACAGCCTGGATCTGCCCCTTTGGTCACGGTAGGTGACCGTGTCAATAAGGGCCAAACAATTTTGATTATTGAGGCGATGAAGGTGATGAACCCCATCCCGGCACCGCAAGCGGGCATCGTTCAGTCAATCTTGGTCACTGACGGACAACCGGTGGAATTCGGTCAAATCCTGATGGCCATAACCTAAAAGGCATGATGATGTTAAAAAAGATCCTTATTGCCAACCGCGGGGAAATTGCCTTGCGTATCTTACGTGCCTGCCGGGAAATGGGCATCCAGGTAGTGGCCATCCACTCGACCGCTGACGCCCATGCAAAACATGTGTTACTCGCAGACGAATCCGTTTGTGTTGGCCCGGCTTTGGCCAAGGATAGCTATTTGAATATGCCAGCTATTATTTCTGCAGCCATCATAACAGGCGCCGATGCCATCCATCCCGGGATAGGTTTTTTATCCCAAAACGCTAAATTCGCCCAAATGGTTGAAGAACATGGTTTTGTTTTTATCGGTCCTTCATCCGAGCATTTAGCACTGATGGGGGATAAGGTGCGGGCAAAAGAGGCTGCCCAAAAACTCGGATTGCCGATTGTACCGGGGTCGGCAGGGGCCGTTACCAATGATGCCGAGGCTATTAAAATTGCCGAAAAAATTGGTTTCCCGGTTCTGGTTAAAGCGTCAGCCGGTGGTGGTGGCAAGGGCATGAAAGTTGCACATTCCGCTCAAGACATGGTTATGGCTTTAAGCCTCGCACGCTCAGAAGCCAAGGCCAGTTTCGGCGATGATACGGTTTATTTGGAAAAATACCTATCGCACCCCCGCCATATTGAAATCCAGGTGCTGGCCGATAATCACGGGCACGTTGTTCATTTGGGTGAACGGGATTGCTCCTTGCAACGGCGTCATCAAAAAGTACTTGAAGAAGGTCCATCCCCTTGTCTTACCACCGCTCAACGCAACCAATTGGGCGAACTGGTTTGTAAAGCCATCCGCAAAATGGGTTACCGCAGTGTTGGCACTGTTGAATTCCTGTATCAAGATGGTAAATTCTATTTTATTGAAATGAACACCCGTTTGCAGGTTGAGCATCCGGTCAGTGAGATGATTACCGGTATTGATTTGGTGCGTGAACAAATCCTGGCAGCAGCGGGGGAAAAATTATCTTTCAGCCAGAAAGATATCCGTTTTTACGGCCATGCCATTGAATGCCGGATTAACGCAGAAGATCCTGAAACCTTCCAACCATCGCCAGGGTTAGTCAAGGATTTCCATGCGCCCGGAGGCTTAGGTGTACGGGTGGATTCGGCCCTATATGCTGGCTATACCGTGCCCCCCCATTACGATAGTTTGATTGCCAAAGTCATTGTCCATGGCCGCAACCGGCAAGAAGCCATTATGCGGTTAAGGCGCGCACTGGAGGAACTACATATCGGCGGTATCAAAACCACTGCTGCCCTGCACCGGCGATTGGTTGCCGCAGCCGATATTGTCAACGGTAATTATGATATCCGTTGGCTGGAAAATTTTGTTGCAGAAACCAGTCCCTAAATAATCGGTTACAAGATTGAACCCGGCTTTATCTGTTGAACAATTACTGTCGGCTTATGGGATAGGCATTTTCCCGATGGCAGATACGCGGCGCAGCCGCGGCTTTTATTGGGTAAAACCGGAATGGCGGGGTATTATCCCCCTGAACGGTTTTCATATCCCACGCCGGCTTAAAAGCCTTTTAAAGCAACAACCCTTTGATATTTTCTGTAACCGGGATTTTGCGGGCGTTATCAGGGCCTGTGCAGCACCCACCCCCAAACGTCCTGAAACCTGGATTAACAAGGTTATTGAGGAGGCTTATCAGCAATTATATCAAGCTGGCCATGCCTATTCGGTTGAATGCTGGCAAAACGGCCAATTGGTCGGCGGGGTGTATGGGGTCAGTTTAGGCAGCGCTTTTTTCGGTGAAAGCATGTTTAGTTTGGTACCCAACAGCAGCAAAGTGGCACTCTGCCATTTAGCTTTACGCCTAAGGCTCGGGGGGTATAGCTTATTTGATACGCAATTCTTGACCAACCATTTAAAGCAATTCGGCGGTATTGAAATTGCCCAAGCTGCCTATTTAAAACTTTTATCAGAAAGCCTTCAAAAAACCGCCCAGTTTCCTTATTTTGTTACAGGAGCAGAATTATGGGGTTGGGTACAGTCAATCAACCAGAAATCATAAACGGGATGATCCAGGGCAGATAAAGCCGGACTTGAAGCAAAAAACCAGCCGCTAAAGCGTTTGGTTGTCTGGGATGAGCCGAATAATTCATCAATTTCTACATAGGCAGCGCTTTCAGGGGTTTCCTCGGGCGGTTTCTTTTGGCATTTTTTAAGGGTGATTTGCAATGTCCCGAATTGGACCGGCTTGTCAATTACCAAAGATAAAGTGGAAATACGGGTGGTGACCTTATCCAACGCCTGAATGGTCGCTCCATTATACGTTTCTTGCCCAATTGCCGGTATAATCAAGCCCACACAAACGCCCCATACACAGATAGCCGGAACCATTATTTTTATCATGGCCACCTCAAATCGTTACCAGATGATCGATTAAATCATGGAATATCTGGCGCACCGATCGCGGGTCACACCGCATTACTATGGCATCTTGCCAGGCATCCTCAATCACTTGGCTCAATTCATGGTAATTTTCATTCAGCACTTTAAGCTTTTCTCTGCAAGATACTGGCTGCCCATCATTTTGTACCCATTGGGGCAATTGCTGCTTTGTCATCATTTTTTGCCTTTCCATCTCATTGTCAAAACATATTCCCCGGGTATAATCCCTAAGGATGATCCGGCGACAATGGCACGGGTGACGGTTTGCCATATAAAGCCGCCCGCTCCTGTCCCGTTAAAATAGCTTTAGAAAGTAAATCCAATAGGTCAACCGATCCTTGCGTGTAGGATATGTAATCACCTGGATTCAAGAAATTCCCATCTGCCCCGGCTTGCAGGTCAATATAAGCCTTACCGCCCAACCCGTCGGTTAAAATACGGGCATTTGAGTCTGCTGGCAGTTTGAGCTTTTCATTCACGGTAAAGCCTATTTGCACCTGAAAATTCTCGGGGTTTAGCAAAACCGAACTGACTTTGCCAATGCTCAATCCTGCCAAACGGACTTCAGAACCTATGTTGATACCGTTAGCTTGACGGAAGTTTCCATATATTTCCGGGTCTTGCCCAGACTTAAAACGCAACTGCCCATTAACCAATAGCAAAAACACAACAGCCCCCGCTAAGGTCAGTAACCCAATCCCTATATCTGACCAATTGCGTTTGACGGTCATCTCAGAACCCTATTTGCTTTTTTCTTGTTGGTTATTTTCGGCCGCTTTAAAAATTGCTTGGCCGACCAGATCAATAAAATTAATACCTGCCTGGGTGTTAGCCAGTTCCTGCCCCTCTGCCACAAACTCTGCTTTCTGGCCGGGGTCAATATTAATATATGAATTGCCAAAAATGCCGTCGCTGGTGATGCGCAGCAAACTATCCACTGGCAGGTGAAATTTTTCCTCAATTGTTAAACGCAAGACCGCATCAAAATTTTGGGGATCGAGAAATTTATCGGTCACACTGCCGATTTTGATGCCTGCCAAACGAACATCACTGCCAATATTAACGCCGTCCACTTTTGTAAAACGGGCAACCACGCTATATCCCTTGCCCGCAGAGCCCCGTGTCCCCTCATAAACAAACACCACAAAAATAACCGCAATAGCCAGAACCAAAACCCCGATAATTGTTTCAATAATATTTCGCTTCATGACCATCCGTTAATGTTTAGAGGTTAAGGAATTATCTGGGCTGGGCTGCCATGGCTGATAGTCATCCATGGCTTTAGCAGCCAGTTGATCGCGACTTATCGGCTGGTAAGCGTAAAGCGTGCCAGTTAAATTCGGCCTATGCGGCTGTTGCCAGGGATATAAAGATTGATCAGCTTGAACGGGTATATTGTTTTGCACATGATGCAGCCACGCATGCCATACTGGTGGCACTTTGGAAGCTTCAACAATCCCTTGATACACCACCCAACGTTTTTCCCCTCTTCCTTTACCCTTAGATCTATAAAAATATCGGTTGCCCAAAGAATCGGTTCCGGCTTTTTTGGCAAAAAATCTTGATAAAATCCCTAATCTTCTATTCATTCAAACCCCTCAAACGATCTTGATAACAAAATTTTTCTTATTAAAAACCCTATGATTAATCGGATGCAATAGCTAGGTCATTGTTACAGAAACAAGCCGGAACGTCCAGCAATAAAGCGAAAAATTTGTATGGCCCCAAATGGTAACCATAGCTAGCTTTGCCAGCGGTTGGTTATCCATTTAAAAATTCACCCCTGATCATCTTGATTTTTACCTGATAAATTTTGTATGGTGGGTTAGCCAATCATATTTATAGGAGGTATCTTGTCTGAAAGCATCATTGAAAAAAACCTGGCACGCCTAGGATTGCAATTACCTAAAGCTGCCCCCCCCGTTGCCAATTACGTACCGGTAGTCATCAGTGGCAATTGCGCTTATGTGGCCGGGCAGATACCCATGACAGCCGGGGAAGTTAAGTTTGCTGGCATGATTGGTAAGGATTTAACAATTGAACAGGGCCAGCAAGCCGCCAAATTGTGTGGGCTTAATATGATCGCGCAATTAAAGATGGCGCTAGGCGGGGATTTAAGCCGGGTGAAACGTTGTTTGAAGCTGGGCGTATTTGTCCAGTGCCCCGATGGTTTTGCCGATCAACCCAAAGTCGCTAATGGTGTTTCCGATTTTATGGTTGCTTTGCTGGGCGATGCCGGTAAGCATGCCCGTTCGGCCGTTGGTGTTAATGCTTTGCCTTTAAATGTAGCGGTCGAGGTGGACGGTTTTTTTGAAATCACCCATTAATAGACGCTTTTCCTCAAGCCCGCTTTAGACTAAGATATTGGCCGCAGGCAGTCATAAGCTGCTGCATTTTCCGACGGCAATTTCTGGGGATTAGGGATTGCCAATTGCTGCAACCGTCCTTGTAAAGATTGCTGCCAGTTCTCAATCCCTTGTCCATCAATATATTCCTTGGATTCATCGGTCATTAAATAGCGCGATTCGGCAAATGACAGGCCCTGCGACCATTCCTGCTTGGCTTTTTCCCCAAGTCCTAATGCCCAGTAGATATCGCCCAAATGCAAGCGCAGCTCCGGATCTCCTGGTTTTCCTAGCACGGCCGGGCAGACAAAATGGAAAGCCTGGTCATATTCGTGCATTTGATATAAGATCCAGCCTTTGGTATCTAACATTTCTGGATCTTGCGGATCAGCCGTTAGGGCCTTATCAATAAACTCTAAGGCTTGAGGTAAATTTCTTCCCTGCAACGCCCAAACATAGGCAACGCCGTTATACCCATAGGCCGAACCTGCATCTACCGCCTGTTGATACCAATACTCAGCCAGTGCCAAATCAACCGGCACCCCCACCCCATATAAATGAATATAACCCAATCCCATTTTAGCCGCCGTATGACCCTGTTTAGCCGCACGGGTCAACTGCTCCACTGCTTTCGCCATATCCCGTTCTTCCCCCAAACCGCGCCAAAACATATAGCCCAGGCCATATTCCCCATCTGGATCACCTTTATTTGCCAATTGTTGGAAAATGCGGA
Source organism: Alphaproteobacteria bacterium (assembly GCA_044227605.1). Classification (GTDB taxonomy): domain Bacteria; phylum Pseudomonadota; class Alphaproteobacteria; order JAEUKQ01; family JAEUKQ01; genus JAEUKQ01. The sequence goes on along the minus strand of JBGAWJ010000023.1, from coordinate 3,968 downwards.
TAGCTGTCCCATAATCTTGATTGTCAATCGCTTGCCAAGCCTGATCCGGATTTTGGGCAAAAGTTGCTGCAATAGGTAAAATTGATAAAGCGATAAAACCGAACAACCAGGAACGGCAATATAAATACCAAGCCATGTGTTTCTTCAACTTCATTCTCCTTAAGAAATTAGGTTTAAACAAGGTTTGATCGCCGGATTAAGTGGTAAGGCCTGGGATTGCATTTTCTCATCTGCTTGCCCCATCATTTCCTGCAATTCGGCGCGCCATTGATTAAAGTCAAAGAAATAATCAGAGGGATTGCTCTTCGCCAGCAAGTCAATTGCTGTTAACCCTTCATTTTTCGCTTCCTCATATAGGCCCAATTGAAAATATATTTGAGCTAAATGAATACGGACCTCAGCATCCTTAGGTAAAGCGCGCACGGACCGGCAGCTGGGATTTAATGCCTCTTCATAATGCTCCTGTTGATAAAAAACCCAAGCCAACGTATCCAAATAGTAGGGGTTGTCAGGCTTAATCACCAAAGCTTCTCGGACAAGGATCAACGCTTCATCTAGGTACTGGCTATTTACAGCCCAGTTATAGGCTAATTTATTCATGCCTAAAGCTTTGTCGTCATCAGTAATCTGTTTGATCCATGCTTCCCCTTTTGCCGGGTTACGAACAACACCGATCCCGTAATTCAAGTAATAACCGACGATGTATTTGGCTTTAGAATCCCCTTGTTGAGCCATTTGCAAAACTTCGCGGTAAGCGCTACCCTCATCCCTATTTTTAATCGCCTGCCTCCATTGATCCCAATCAGCCCAGGCCGGGGCGCAAATCAATATCGTTAACAAACCCATGCCGGTTTGAAAAAGAAAAGGTTTTAGAGATTTGGTCATTTAGTTTTTTCCATCAATAGGCTGAAATCTAAGAAATTGGGTTCAAACAAGGTTTGATCACCGGATTAACGGGTAAGGCCTGGGATTTCAGTTTCTCATCTGCGTGCCCGATCATTTCCTGTAATTCGGTGCGCCATTTGTTCAAATCAAGCAAGGACAAATAATGGGCCGGATTGCCCTTTGCCAGTAAAAAACGCCGTTCTTCCAAATCAATCGCTGCCAACCATTCATTTTTAGCTTCCTCATACAAACCCAATTGAAAATATATTTGGGCCAAATGGGTACGGGATTCGGGGTGTCCAGGTAAGGCGCGCATCGATTGGCACATAGGCTCCAACGCCTTCTCATATTGCTGAAGTTTATAAAAAACCCAAGCGAGTGTATCCAAAAAATAGGGGTTATCAGGATCCAGTACGAGTGCTTCCTGGATAAGGGCTAACGCCTCATCCAACCGTTCATCGTTTACCGCCCATGCATAAGCCATGCTGTTCATGGCGGAGGCGTTACCGTTATCAGCCGCCCCTTGGATCCATTCCCTGCCCTTGACAGGATCACGGGCGACCCCAAGCCCATAGGTTAAATAATAGCCAACCATATATTGGGCTTCGCTGTCGCCCTGATCTGCCATTTTCAACACTTCTTGGTAAGCAGTAATGTAGTCGCCGCGCTCCGCCGCTGCACTCCAACTGTCCCAATCGGCCCAGGCAGGAGTACACATAAATAACGCTAGTATGGCGATTGCGTTTTTCAACATACCTTTTTTGATATATCTGGTCATTAATGCCTACTTCATTAGGTTTAAGAATGCAGTATTTTATTGTTTCCTCGAATCTTTGCGGTCAGCCCAGCGATCAGATCGACGGTCAAATTTAAGAAATAGGCTTCAGACAAGAAAATTCTTTGCTAGGCGCTGTTCCTTGCTGTTTGCCAGCCTGTGCTTTAGCAATTTTAGCTTGAAGCCCTTGTTGCCAGATTTTCAGATTCTGCATCTGCAAATAATCTTTTGATGCGCCGTCGCTTAAAAATTGCCGATTTTGTTCTAAATCTAGCACTTGTTGCCATTCCATGATCGCTTGATCAAATAGACCAAACTGGGCGTACACATCGCCCAGATGCTCGCGCACTTCGATAGCACCTGGCTCTTTTAAAGCTGCATCGCAGATATAAGTAAAGGCTTTTTCGTAATCTTGTTGCTGGTAATATATCCAGCCCAGCGTATCGATATAAGAAGCCTCATCTGGATAAACCGCCAACACCTCGCGCATCAATCTGGTAGCTTCCCCAAGCTTTATCCCTCGCAGGCTCCAGCTATAAGCCAAATTATTCATGGCAACAATATGACCGTTTTCTGCAGCTTTTTGATACCAATATTCTCCCTTTTCGAGATCTTGTGGCATCCCTAGGGCAAAATCGTACATATAGCCAAGCTTAAATTGAGCATCTACATCGCCCTGTTCTGCCAACGGCAAAAATCCTTTAAAGGCTGATATATAGTCACCTTTTTCATAAGCCTTCTGCGCCTCATCATATCCAGCAAATGCAGGGTACGAAAAGGCTATCATAAGCCAACACGCAAAAAGGCCGATTATCTTTTTCATCTTACTTACCTCTGGTATCATAAGGATTAATATCATTTTTTTCTATTTCATTTCCCTATAGGCTTATATCACAAAAATCACTCTGATAAAATATGTTTCTCGTGCACACATCTATTTGACAATAAAACAATTTTCTCATAGGTTTCTGAGTGATTTTATTTTTTTTATTTATTTCGTCATCGCATAGTTTTTGATTAATGGGGTTTTTTTTATATGCTGATTAACCACTATAATATTAACCGCCAAAAACTGGTGGTGAGGCCCAAAAATGTTTTATGGGGTTATTTAAGTAGGTTTCGTAAAAAAACAGCCGCGAAATATCTCGCTAAATTTGGCATCACCGACATGCTGCTACTGGGTGATTCCAAAGAAATAAAGCCTGAATTGTACGATCTTTACAATTTACACCGGCATATTCTCCTAAAAAAACCAAAGGTTTGTTTAGAATTTGGTATCGGTTTTTCAACCATAGTAATCGCTCACGCTCTCCATCAAAACGGCTTCGGGAAACTCTACAGTGTAGACTCAAACCAGCAATGGATTGACAATACCGTCAAAAAAATTCCCTCTCATTTGTTAAAATACGCGGAAATTATGCATAGCGAAATAGAAATTGGTTTATATAAGGGGCAATTATGTCATTTTTACTAAAAACTTTCGAATATTACTCCTAATTTCGTCTATTTAGACGGCCCTGACCCTAATGAAGTTCAAGGACATATCAGAGGATTAAGTTTCGGGAAAATATCTGCAAATTCTACGGCTGAGCGCGCACCAATTGCAGCGGATATTTTGTTGTATGAAAATTCTTTGCCTAAAAAATTCACCATGCTGGTGGATGGCAGATCATTAAATGTACACTTTCTAATACGTAATTTGCAGCAAGAATACCACATTCTAACAGACAAAATCTTAGAGTATTCCTTATTTACTCTTTGCCGGAATGGTTCATAATCGCTTACTAGAATGTTTCTTATGGTTTTTAGAAAATAATATGTTTCTGTTATGAATTTGTTGCCAACACCTACCCAAAACTCCCAACCCCACCGCATTGCTGATTTTTCAAGCCTTTGCCAAGCTCTTGATTATGCGGCTCAAGGAATCACTGGGTTCAATTTTTATAATGGCCGGGGGGAATTATATTCAACCCTTCCCTATCAAGCCTTACAAGCGGCAGCGGTAAAAACCGCCCAAGGAATGGTTGCAAAAAAAATCCCGATCGGTTCCCGGATTCTTATAATTGCTGATACCGTACCCGATTTTGCCATTTTGTTCTTTGCTTGCCAATATGCCTCTTTAATTGCCGTGCCGGTTAATTTGCCCATAGGGTTGGGTGGTAAAGACAGTTATATTGCTGGCCTACGCCGACAGATACAGGATTGCGGAGCTTATGGGGCAGCAAGCCCTCAAGAACTCATCGAATTTCTAAAACTAGCTACCCAAGATTTAGAAGTCAAAATGGTTGGAGCCTATCAAGACTTTATC
>JBGAWJ010000022.1:0-19001 GCA_044227605.1 Alphaproteobacteria bacterium | reverse complement strand
AACCGCCAATTTCCGCATCATCTACATGGGTTGCATGCAATAGATAAGCATAACTCATCAATTTCCCTGCCAGTTCTTCATTTTGCTGATATTCTTCAATTGCCTTCAACAAATCACCCGCTGATAATTGCGCAACCCGCCCTTCATAGGTGCGCTGGAATAATTGCGCCTGTTGCAATAATTTATTCCAATCCCTGGCGATATCTGGATGGTGCATACCGGGATATAAATCCGCTAAATCCCATTTGGGCGCCAAGGTATTGGCGGACGAGTGGGCAAAAGTTTTTTTCATAGAAGCCTCATATGCGTCAGACTTGTTTATATCAGGAATTTTTGTAGATTAGTGTTAATATAATTGATGTTGGTAAACGTCACCATCAATAATTTTAAAAATAAATTTTTCGGGAGGGTAAGGTCAATGTGGGAAAAATGGTCAAGCTTGCCAGCCATGTTTTTTGGGAATGCACAAAAATATTCAGGCCAACCGTTCCTGTGGCGAAAACAACAAGGCCAATGGGCTGCCCTTGATTGGCAGCAAGTGGCGCATCAAGCGCGAAAATTGGCGGCCGGATTGATTGATTTATCAGTTAAGCCGGGTGACCGGGTCATGCTGATTGCAGAAAGTCGGCCTGAATGGTTAATTGCCGACATGGCCATTATGAGTATCGGTGCCATCACCGTCCCTTCTTTTACCACCAATACCACCCCCGATCATTTACACATTCTGCGGCACAGCGGCGCCCATGTGGCAATTGTTTCGACCCAGGCAGTTGCCACCAAGTTCTTGCCCGCTGCGTTGCAAGCACCCGAGCTAAAAACCGTCATTTTCATTGACCCCGTAGTAATCGATCAGCAGTTGCTGCTGCCCTTTTTCCGGTGGCAAGACCTTATCCACAAAACGGATCATCAGCCAAACCAGCAATTGCTTGATAAGCGCCTGGAAGCCCTTAAACGTTCCGATGTTTGTTGTTTGATTTATACCTCAGGCACAGGCGGCACGCCCAAAGGCGTGATGTTATCGCACGGGGCTATTTTAGCCAATTGTGAGGGGGCAGCTCAGGTTTTATCAACTTTCGGCCTCAAACAAGAGAAATTCCTAAGTTTCCTGCCTTTATCCCACGCTTATGAACATACCGCCGGACAATGTTTGCCGATTTTGATCGGCGCCCAGATTTATTATGCCGAAAGCGTTGAAAAAATTGGCGATAATTTAAAGGAAACCCGTCCAACTATTATGACCGCAGTCCCCCGTTTTTTTGAACTCATGCATCAGCGCATCTTACGCTCAATTGCCAAAGAAAAACCCTGGAAACAGCGTTTAATCCAAAAAACCCTTCAGTTAGGCCGTAAATCCTATGAAACCCCCTCCGCGATGACAATCACAGACAAGCTCAAAAATTACTTGTGTGATTGGTTGGTTAGGCGAAAGACCAAGGCCAGGTTTGGGGGTAAATTAAAGGCCCTAGTTTCAGGGGGGGCGCCTCTTAATTATGATGTTGGTATTTTCTTCCAATCTTTGGGTATCCCCATTTTACAAGGATACGGACAGACCGAAGCCGCACCTGTAATCAGCGTGAATATACCCCAGAAAGTAAAAATGGACACGGTAGGTCCGGTTTTACCGGGGGTTACCGTGCGTATTGAAGATGATGGGGAAATTTTGGTTCGGGGAGAATGCGTGATGCAAGGCTACTGGCAAGATCTCACAGCCACCGCACAGGCCTTGAAAGATGGATGGTTGCACACCGGGGATATTGGACATATTGATCAAGACGGATATTTAAAAATCACCGACAGGAAAAAAGACATTATTGTATTATCGGGTGGGGATAACGTTGCCCCGGCCCGTGTTGAAGGTTTTTTAGTGCTAGCCCCAGAAATTACCCAAGCTATGGTTTATGGCGATAGGCATCCCCATATTGTAGCGGTGATTATTCCCCACCCTGATTTTATGGCTGAGTATGCCACCCAAAAGGGTTTACCTTTTGATCCCACAGCCTTGGTTAACAACCCGGATTTTAACCAAATTTATAGAACCGTCATTAACCAGGTTAACCAGCACTTATCGCCAATTGAAAAAATTCGCCGTTTTATTTTAGTCCCAGAACCGTTTACGATTGAGAACGGGATGTTAACGCCTTCTTTTAAAATTCGCCGACATAAAATCCGAACAAGCTATCAGCCGCTTTTGGAGAAATTATATAATGGTACCTCTAATGACTGAAGCTAATTTAAGGATATATTCATAGGCTGTTAAATTGGGTTATTAATAGCACCCTTTTTTTATTGAAAAGGCGGGGGGAATATTGTATAAATGTCTTCGTAGATCATGATAGTTTATCATGGTGGTGCAAATAATTTTTGAGGGGATACAAACTATGAAAAGATTTCTTTTGTTTGCGGGTTTTGCTGCCCTGCTATCGACAAACGTCCAAGCAGCCGAATTAAGCGGTAAGGTTAATTTAGCCACCATGACCTGCCAACAGTTGTTGGATTTAAGCGATGAAGAGGCCGGTGCGGTCGTGTTTTGGCTGGATGGGCATTTTACTGATGAAACGGTCATTGATCTTGATGGTATTTTCCGTGTTGCTGAAGCGTTAGGGACCCAATGCAGAAAAAACCCATCCCAAAAGCTTTTTGATGCCATTGAAAAATTAGAAGCCAAGTAATACCTGATTACGTTTTTGATTGATTGAGACGGTCAAGCCCTGCACGGAATGGTTTCCTGCGGGGCTTATTTATTGATAGGCCATATTGATAGGCCATTGTGATTGAAATAACCCTTTAATTTTCAACTTTTTTCTCGATTTGCGCCACCGCCAAGCCATCATGAAAACGCAGGTTGATCCTATCGCCTACCTTCAGCTGCTCTACCCGGGCGATAATTTCTTCATCCCCCGCATAGGCCAATAAAAACCCCCTTTTTAATAAACGGGTAACCGATAAGCCTTCTAAATTTTCTGCTAAATTATCAGCCTTGGTCTTGGCTATAGCCAATTGCTGCTGCAACCTTTTAATAACCAGCCATTCTGCCGAACGTTGCCAGTTTTCCTGGCTATACCGCAATTGCTGTTTGGTCAATTGCTGCAATATCTGATATTGGCCACCCAATTTTTGATCCCAAATTTTTACCTGTTGGGCGGGAGACACAACGCGGTTGCCAAGAGCAACAAAATGCCGGTTTAAAAATTCTTTATTCTTCAACCAATTGGTTTGCAATTGCCCCGTCAAGATTGTGATGGAATCCCGGTGTCGGTTAAATCGCCAAGAAACCGGCCCCATTCCTTTAAAAACAGAATGTAAGCGCTGGGCCTGCTGTTCTTGATAGGATTTAACGGCTTGTTGGAAACGACCCACCACTTGCTGATGAAACAAATGCAGCGATAGATATCGTTGCTGGTTATAACGCAAGATTTCTGTAAAATTCGCTAGGCACCCGGTTTTAGTTTGCAAGATCTGCTGCATCGAACGTTCGAATCTTTCGCTTAATTCATCAAAGCGTTGCAAAGATGGTTCATAAAGGCTTTGTGGCCGCCTGAACATGCGGGCTAATCCCTCAACCAGGGACAACCGGCTTTCCATTTTTTGCTGAAATAAAAGATCCAGGTGGGATTGGGTTTCCTGTAACTGCTTTAATAAATCCGCTTTGACCGGCACCACCATTTCGGCAGCAGCAGACGGGGTCGAAGCACGCCTATCGGCCACAAAATCAATTAAGGTGGTATCGGTTTCATGACCAACCGCGGAAATAATTGGGATTTTACTGGCGGCCACAGCCCGTACCACCTCTTCTTCATTAAACGGCCATAAATCTTCGAGACTTCCCCCTCCTCGTGCCACGATAATCACATCTGGTTTGGGCCATAAGGAAGGCGGTAGATGATTAAAGCCTTCGAGGGCTTTACTGATTTGGCCAGCAGCCATTGCCCCTTGTACCGCCACCGGCCAAAGAAGAACAGGTGTTGGCATCCGGTCTTGCAACCGGTGAAGGATATCTTGCAACACCGAACCGGTCGGCGAAGTAATTAAGCCAATGACCGCCGGCAGAAAAGGCAATTTCTTTTTCCGCTCGCGGTCAAATAACCCTTCCGCCAGTAATTTCTCTTTGCGTTCTAACAATAATTGTAGCAATTCCCCTTGACCGGCCAATTCCACTGTTTCGGTTACCAATTGGTAACGGGATCGGCCCGGGTAAGAGGTGATTTTGCCCGTGATAACCAGCTGCAACCCATCCCCTATCCCAAAGGGTAGTTTGCTTGCAACGGGCCGCCAACACACTACATTTAAAACCGCCATATTATCTTTTAAATCAAAATAAATATGCCCGGAGCCATGCCGACTAAAATTGCTGACCTCGCCGCGGATCCGCAATCGGCCAAAACCATCTTCAAGCTTGTTTTTAATTAAAGTGCTGATTTCACTAACACTATATTCTTGGGGTATGGCCGGAATATTTTCAAACAAATCAGGAATTTTCACCAAACCACCTTTGTTATTAAAATTGCCCAAGCATCAACCACCTCTATTGCTTTGGGTAGGGAATGCCTAGACTTTACCAGAATCTAAAGGTTAGATACAAAACAAAATTATCCAACCCCCAATTATCCAACCCTGGCTAACACCAATACATAGACGGATCTCGCACCTGCCTGCAGTAAGGCTTTAGTACAGGCGGCAACCGTAGCGCCCGTGGTCATCACATCATCAATCAATAAAATATTTTTTTGGGCAATGCTTTGATCATATTTTTTTGGCACGACAAAAACACGCTGGACATTCAACCGCCGTTGCCGAGCGGTCATTTTCCCTTGGCTGAGAGTGGCCCGTTTGCGGCGCAACCCACGCAATAGCAGCGGGCGTTTGCTTTGCTGGCTAACCGCTGCTGCCAACAATCCCGCCTGGTTATATTGCCGGGCCATTAATCGCCGCCAATGCAGAGGCACGGGGATAATCAGATCCGTGAAGGGTATAATATCCTTCCCTGTTCCCATCAGCCATTTGGTAAATAATTGGACAAAATCGATGCGGTCATAATGTTTAAAAGATAAAATCAATTTTTTGCTGTGCTGGTCATATAAAATAGCACTGCGGGTTTGTTGATACAGGGGCGGGTTTAGGATGCAAGCACCACATATCTGTTGGCCAATTTGCCCCTCTTGATCCACAAAGGGTCTGCCGCAACGCTTACATTGGCGCCCCTCCAGAAAAACCAATTGACAGAAACAAGGGCCGCATAGGGAATAATCCGCCGTCACCATCATCCGGCAGTGCAGGCAACGCGCGGGGATAAAAAAATTAAAAAACCCTGGTATAGCCAGCATCAGTTTATATAAAAATAAGGTTAATTAAAAAAGATATAGGAATCATGTATTCCTTCTCCACGATACTAATTCCCCACCTGACACCGGGTAAGGAGCGCCGGTGGTCCCAGGATAACTTAAGGGTAGTCTCCGCACCGATCTTGCCGCCAAATAGGCAAAAGCCTCGGCCTCTAACAAATCACCGGCCCATCCCAATTCATCCACCGCCATCATTTTACCAGATAAATGCTGCCGTAATCTTGCCACCAGCGCAGGATTGTGCCGCCCGCCGCCCGCTATCAGCCAAGATTTTGGTGGCTCTGGAAAAAAAATTGCCGCGCGGGCAATGGTAAGGGCGGTAAAATCCGTTAAGGTGGCCGCCCCATCCTCGATTGACAACCCCTCTAATGCCTGGATGGAGAAACTTAAGCGATCCAAGGATTTCGGAGGTTTTTGCAAAAAATAAGGATGCCTTAACATTTGTTGTATATGGCTGAGAACAGGAGTACCCTTGCTAGCTAACCTGCCATCTTGGTCTAGGGGAATACCTGTTTTCTCTAAACACCAATCATTAATCAGGCCATTTCCAGGCCCCGTATCGAAAGCTAAAAGATCTTCTGCTTGATGGCCAACCCAAGTAACGTTGGCAACCCCACCGATATTGACCACCACCAATGGTTTTGGCAAAGACGCGGTTAACGCCGCATGATAAATAGGCACTAGGGGTGCCCCCTGCCCGCCTTTCACCACATCCTGCTCGCGAAAATTATGAACCACATCGATTTGCGTACGAGTGGCCAATAAAGAAGCATCGCCGATTTGCCAGGTAAATCCCTCCCGCGGATGGTGGGCAATGGTCTGGCCATGAAAACCAATCAAACGGATTTGGGCAGGGTGTAAAGAATGTTTTTTTAAAAGGTCTTGGACAATTTGAATATGGTAATCGGTTAAACACCTTTCGATTGCGGCAATTTCTTTAGTCATTTGCCGTTGACCCATGATTTGTCGCAAGCTTTTTTGGAAAGCCATCGGATAAGCATATGCCATACCGCCACAGGATTTGAGATGCGTCTCGCCATCTGTCAAAAGCAAGGCGGCATCCACGCCATCACAGCTGGTTCCACTCATCAACCCAATCACATAACTTGGTTCAACCACCATACCGGTAAATCTCTCTTGATAACTTTATATTGTTATGACAGTCTGAAATATTGCAATCAACTGGAAAAATGTTAGAGAATAAATTGTCAATACTTGCCTGCCTGATAGCACATTTTGTTATCGATTGCGGTAAGATAACTAGGTGTCATTTTTTAAGAAATTCTTAGATTGGGTTAGTTTATCATGGGCCAGATTAAATCACCCTTCCTTAACGTCCTTCAGGAACGGGGCTATATCCATCAAGCGACAGATTTGGAAGGGCTGGATCAGCGTTTATGCACCAGCATGGTCAGTGCCTATATGGGCTTTGATGCCACTAGTAACAGCCTGCATATTGGCAATTTAGTAGGTATTATGATGTTGCGACATTTGCAACATTTTGGACACCGCCCCGTGGTTTTATTAGGGGGCGGCACCACTAAAATAGGTGATCCATCGGGCAAAGATGAAAGCCGTAAGCTGCTTTCCGCAACGGATATCCAACATAATACCCAGCAAATCAGCAAAATATTTTATCAGTTTTTGAAAGTCGGTAATCAAACAAACCAAGCGGCAATCGTTAACAATGCAGAATGGTTAGATCCCTTGAAGTATATCGATTTCCTTAGGGATTTCGGTCGCCATTTTTCAATTAACCGCATGCTATCTTTCGATTCGGTGCGCTTGCGCCTGGAACGGGAACAAACCCTTAGTTTCCTTGAATTTAACTATATGATCCTACAAGCCTATGATTTTTTACATTTGTCCCGGCATCAGAATTGTCTATTGCAGTTGGGTGGTTCAGACCAATGGGGCAATATCATCAGCGGTATTGAACTGGCAAGACGGGTGGACAACCGCGAACTTTTTGGCCTTTGTAACCCCCTGATCACCAATTCTTCCGGTGCTAAAATGGGTAAAACCGTCAGCGGCGCCATATGGTTGGATCAAACAAAATTAACCCCTTACGATTACTGGCAATATTGGCGTAATTGCAGTGACCAGGATGTGGGTCGGTTTTTAAAGCTTTTTACCGAAATTCCTATGGATGAGATCAAGCGGTTGGAGGCATTGCAAGGTGCGGAATTAAATGAAGCCAAAATTATCCTTGCGGATGCCACAACCTCCCTGGCTCATGGCAAGGATGAGGCTGAAAAAGCCGCCCTCAGCGCCAAAAAGACTTTTGAACAAGGTGGGTTAGGGGAAGAACTGCCCGCCCTGGTCATTTCAAGCAAGGAACTGCAACAAGGGATTGCCCTTTATGATTTGTTGCGGCGTGCCGGAATGGCCGCCAGTAACAGTGAGGCTCGCCGGTTGATTAAAGCCGGGGGGGCACGCCTCAATGATCAACCAATTACCGATGATTTACATATGGTCAATTGGCAAGATTACCAGCAAAAACAAGTCATTAAGATTTCCGCAGGCCGCAAACGCCATGCCATTGTCAAATTGGATTATATTCCCAAATAACTACCGTGTGCCAAAAAAAACTTTTGATACGACCTATCCCGTTTAGCGGTTAGCAATTATTTAAGGTTTAGGGTGCGTTAGCATTGAATAGTTCCCTTAAAAATCCTGGTGCCAGGGCACTTAAGGCCGAGAATTTGACAGATGGTTTATCTAAAGGCCCTTGGATATTATATTTGGCCGCAAAAATTCCTTTTCCAGGGCCGCCAGTTAAGATATAGCCAATAATGGGAATATCGCTCAGAACGCCATTGATAGCATAGAAAGGCACAAAATCGCCGCGGATGTTGATTTGGTTTTGCCCGATATCAATCCAACCTTCCGCCGTCACCCCAAGCGTTGCGCCATTCGTGCGTAGATTACTGATCGCCATTCTGCCATCGCTTAAATCGAATTGACCGGAAAATCTGGTCATGATGATCCCTTCCGCTCCCGCAAATGCTTGTAATCTCGAAGAGGCACTCGGGCCAAAGGCAGCCTTGGGGTCCAGGGTAAACCGGTCAATAGAAATTTTGCCCTGTAATTTTTCTTGACCACCATCTGTAACACGTAAGGCTTGAACCCGCAAATTACCCCCTTTCATTCCCTCAACCCCCTTAAGAATCCTTAATAATTCACCGGTATCGTCGGTAAATATATCCAACATATAAGAAGCATCCCCTGTGCTTTGCCCCGGCCCGTATCGGAACGACACCCTTTTTGCCTGTCCCATGCTCGCCTCAACGGAGAGAACGCGCCAATGCTGCTCTGCATAGGATAAATTGATGTAAGCATTCAGAAGCTGGCGGTCAGGCCCGAACAGTAACCCGATCGGCTGTTCATTCAACAGGCGGATGGCTTGATTTTTGAAGGAAAGAATGTCGCTTTCCGCAAACTCTTCACTTATTTGAAGAAGTTGAGCTGCATCAATTTGACCACCCTTCATAACTATCACAGTTTCTTTGGGCCTGAATTCTAGTTGCAACGATGGTACATTAGTTGCCCCCACCTTAATCTTGGAGAAAGTAATAACCCCCGTGGAGAAGGAAGATGCGTTTAAAGTGAAATTGCCTTTTGCCTGGATTTGGATGGGCTGTCCTTGCACCAGTAATTCTTCAATTGTTAATAATTTACCTGGTTGGAGAGTAGCTCTGATTAGCAAGTCCGTTTTCACGCCCGCTGGTTTAAGCGGTTGGGATAAGGTTGTAAAAATCCCCATATTCTGCAGATTGGAACGCAGTTCTATTTTCACAATCCCGGTAGGCGCTTTATTTAAATAAAGTTGGATCGGTATCTGAGGCCCGCTCATCGCTGCAGCGGGCAGATGTAACCATCGCTTTAAAGTTGTGGTTGATACATCAAATTTTGCTGTTATCTCTTCTGAGGAAGAAGGGATGGTGAAATCTTTTTGCCAGGTTAGGTGAACAACTTGTTGATTGATTTGGCCCTTTCCTTCCAAGACCACCTGGCCGGATTTCACTTGCAGACGAAATTGACCATCTTTTAAATGGATGCCAGGAATAATATTATTGATAATCACCTGCTTCAGTTGCGTTTCGGCAGAGACTTCAACGTTCTTCCATGTCAAATTTTTAATGAGAGGAAACTCTATATGCAAATTACCCCCGACATCGCCGCTGGTTAAAGAACTACTGGTCAGTGTCTTAAGCGTTGTATCCGGCATAAGGGACTGCAACAACAGCAGCACTTTGGATAAGGATGCATCGACAACCACATCAATCTTTATCCCCTGATCAGGTTTTGATAAGCCTGCTATCAATACATTCCCAGTGCTCAGGCGGGTGGTATCACTGATGCCATTGAAGAAATCAATCTGCAAAGATTCGTGGTCAAAATGGGCCACAGCTGTTTCAGCCTGCAGCAGCGGCAAGTTCGGCATATAATTTATCAATAATTTACTGGCTTGCGCCTTTCCTTCCAGAAACTTTAATTGGCTATCTTCCAAATGGGTCATAGGAATTTCCACATTGGTTTGAACATCTAGCACATCGATATGACCACTATGAATATTTCTTATCACCCATGGCCGCACATTCGGAAAAATTTTTGAGGGCCAGAACCTCATGACGGAAGATAGAGAAAAATCTTGAAGGGACAAATCAGCCTGGACTTTGATAACCCGGGAGGGGTTATTGGCTTTACGTAGACCGCCTAGCTCTATCATCCCCTCAACCATCCCCTCGGTGGTAGCTAATTGGAAAGACGAAATAATCAGCTTATTCCCCTGATCCGTCAGCTCACCCACGACAGAACCATATTCGACCAATATTTCTTGTTGGGTAGGATCGAGGGGAATTTTGATAGTACCGGGAGATAAAGCAATATTAAAAACACCTTTTTCTGCTTTGCCTTGCAAATTAAGTGATAATTTAATCCAGCCGCTAACCAAAAGACTGGTCTGTTGAAAAAAGTCAACTTTTTCCTCAAAGCTACCTAAGAATTGCAGGGGCATTTCTTTAATTTGACCAACAATTTCTATTTGCTGGTTCTTTTTACGGTAAGCAAAGGTTAAATCAAAAAGGCTTTTTTGGCTGTGATACTGCATTTCTGCCGCTAAATGCCCTTGAAGGCCATCCGCAAACCGTTCAATAATAATATCTGCCTTAGGGATATTCCACCATTCTTGGGTGTTTTCGTCAAAAATTGCGACTTCCGCTTCAATCGCTTGCACATACCTTAAAAATCCGGTGGGGTTGCGATAATCGGGGGGGGCTAATAACTGCCGGATGAATTTGCCAATCACCGCTGAAACACCCTTTTCTTGATTGCTAGCGGAAGCGGGTGCCTCGCCTAAATCGATCGATCCATCCGCATGGCGATATAGGAATAATTTCGGCTTCTTGAAAACAACTTTTTCGGGCCCCATCACCCCGTAGAAAAAACTTTTAGCCGCAATCTCTAACGAAAAATCAGGAATGATCCCCAATAATTTCCCGCTGCGGCTATAAATTTTTGTCTCCGATGCCTGAACCAATAATTTCCCGCCTGCCTTAACGTCCCATCCCGCTTGGATTTGTCCAATCTTAATGTCAACTTGCTGCTCACTAGAACCCAATAATTCCTGGATGTAGGGGCCTAAGAAGTCCGTGTTGATCCGTTCGCCTGTTGATAAACGCCAGGCCACCACCCCCACCACAATCAGCAACGTACTGAGGGCAAAGGTTAAAATTGACCTAAAAACTTTGCCAATTTGCGTTAGCAACAACCCACTTCCTTCCCTATGAGATAGGGTAATGATTGAAAACCGCAATCACACATTTATGGGAGAAATTCGTTGAACCCCTATTCGCCAATATGTCTTTTATACGAATGATTAGTACTTGCTGCATGGATCCATACCCGTTATCCTTATGATTATAACATGATAAAGTGATTGCTTGATCGGGAGCAGCATTAACCTCGCATCTAACCGTTTCCCTCGGCAACAAACATCTTACTCTACCAAAATTTTGCTAAAATTGCAAAATGACATTTTTAGATTGTAAATAATGCACGGATTATTGCTTATATAATCATGGAATTACCTAAAACCGCAAGCTTATTGAAAGAGAGAGACATGCCTTTACAGATTGGTGATAATGCCCCCGATTTTACCTTGCTAAGCGATGACAACCTTCAAATTACCTTATCAAAATTGCGCGGCAAGAAGGTTATCCTTTATTTTTATCCAAAAGATGATACCCCGGGCTGCACCCAACAAGCCTGTGATTTTCGCGATCAACTACCCGATTTTCATAAAACTTCCGCAGTGGTTTTGGGTGTTTCAAAAGATGATGCCATCAGTCACAGTAAGTTTAAAAAGAAATTCAGTCTGAATTTTGCCCTGCTTGCCGATACCGAGGGAAAGGTTTGTGATGCCTACGGGGTAATGGCAGAAAAATTGATGTATGGCAAAACTTATTGGGGAATCGAACGCACGACTTTCCTGATTAACGAAAAAGGTAAAATCAGCAACATCTGGCATAAAGTGAAGGTGCCAGGTCATATTCAAGAAGTCCTGCAATTGACAAAAATTTAATTCGCAGCCTTGCCTAAAGCTTGTCTCAAGACAAAGTGAAAATTCCTTCTTCAAACCAAGCATATGGCAGACAACTGGCAGCCATATGTTTTTTGTTGGCGCAAAAAAGATCGGCGGTAGCTAAAAAAATACGCGTCTTCATTAAACGTATCCCGCTTTTCCCACTGGACTTTTTGGATCCCTGTCTTTTTAAGGCAGGCCGCCACGTAAGCTGGCAAATCAAATAAATAATGTCCCGCCCGTAAAGCACGCATCAAAAAAGGTTTTACCATTACCAATGATTGGGTGAAGTTGTCTGGAAATTCTGGCCCTACCTCATAACTTGGTTGCTGGATGCAAGGGCCTATCACCGCCACTATATTTTCGCTTTGCCCACCTTGCTGCTGCATTAAGTGGAGCGTATTTTGGATGATCCCGTGACATGCCCCCCGCCACCCAGCGTGAATAGCCGCAATGATTTGATGTTTGGGTTCTACCAGTAAAATCGGTACACAATCAGCCGTCAAGATGCCCAACGCAAGCCCCTGCTTTTTCGTGACCATTGCATCAGCAACGATGGGTGCCGCAGGCGGCTTCTCGATTAATAGCACTGTGGCACTGTGACTTTGCTCAAGGGTTACCAAGGAATTTTCGGGCATGTTGGCTTTTTGCAAGGCAATTGACCGGTTTTTGTGGATATTTTCTAGCTTGTCCGTCGAGCGTAAGCGGCAATTCAGCGATTGATATTCACCCTCACTGACTCCCCCCTGCCGAGTAAAAAAACCATGACGCAGAAAAGGAAAATCGAGAGTTTTATTTTGGATCAACATTTTTTTCTTCCTTGATAAATCCTGCCGGATCAAAATGGGCCAGATTACTAAAAGCGGCAACTTTAAAAGCATCTCCCATTTGATCAGCTGATAACAACCGATCTGCCGTTGCCTTCAGGGTCTCTGCTTGAAGAGGAGCCGCCTTTTTTAGTAAATTTACCATGCGGAGTTTAAACCCCATCCGCTCTAACCAAACAGCTTGCTTCAAAGGCCCCCAAACCGACATTCCCTGCTGGATTGCTGCCTGAGCCAGGGCAGAAAAATCTACCCAGGCCGTGACATCACACTCACCCACCAGCTGCAGCGGATCCACAGCCTGATGACACTTCACGGCCTGAAAACTTTCTCCAACTGATCCATTCCGCCCATAATCAATAACCAATATCACACCGGTATTTCGGCAAACCAATTGTGCTAAAACCTTCATATAGCTGGTGGCCGCCGTCGAGTATTCCCATACCGTCCCGGGAGGGTAAGGATCGGCTATCAGCATTCGGCTTTTTTCAGACTGCCTAAACTGCCAACTTAATTCTCCCTGATCATTTAATGACACCATTCTTTCCAACCAACCTTCGGACATCTTTTTAAATTGGTGTATCGGGAAAACATCAAAAAACTCGTTAGCAACAACTAGTATCGGGTTTCCTGGCAAATCCGGCAAGTGGGTATGCCAGGTTACCGGCAAGCCTTGCAAACATTGTTGTTGGATATTTCGCAGGGAGTGGTTCGTTTCCACAATATGAATCCGTAAAGCTTGTTGAAAGGATGGCCGTAATTTTGCAACTCGCCAAATATCTTGGAGCAATGTCCCACGTCCGGCACCTAATTCCAGCAGGCAGCAAATAAAAGGTTCGCCCATTTGTTGCCAGCTATCAATCAGCCAAAAAGCAATCATTTCATTAAATATTTGGCTAATTTCGGGAGCCGTGATGAAATCAGCAGCGGGGCCGATGGGCAGTTGTTGGCGGTAATATCCCTGAAGATCAAATGAACAGATCTGCATGAAGGATGCTAAGCTGATCGGCCCTTCTTTCCGAATACAATCAATCAGCTGCCCTTGTAATTCATTCATCTTTAGGCAACAGAGGTTGGCGGCTGGCCATAATGATCAAGCTTATACCTAGTATCATCATGGGGATACACAACAACTGGCCCATCGTTAATATATCAGCAAAATACCCCAATTGTTGATCCGGTTCCCGGAAAAATTCCACAGCGAATCTAACCAGCGCATATCCAGAAATAAAAATCCCGCTTAAGAGGCCGCCACGCAAACGAAACGACGTGGTGCGAACCAACAAATATAATAGGAGAAACAAGACAATGCCTTCCAAAAAAGCTTCATATAGTTGGCTGGGATGACGTGGCAGCCCACCTCCATTTGGAAATATCATCCCCCAAGACACATCGGTAACCCGCCCATATAATTCCCCGTTAACAAAATTGGCCATTCGCCCTAGAAATAAACCGATCGGTGCCGCACAGGCAAGAATATCAAATAAATAGGTGCTTTTAAGGCGCTGGAAGCGGGCATATATCAACGTGACAATAATCACGCCTATCAATCCGCCGTGGAAAGACATCCCCCCTCGCCATAATTTAAAAATATCCGATGGATTTTCCCTAAAATAAGAAAAATTGTAGAACAATACATATCCAAGCCGCCCCCCCAGGATAATCCCCAGCGTGACCCATAAAACAATATTTTCAAATTGTGGCTTACTAAGCTTACTGAAAGGCAGGGAAGTCAAGTAAACCCCATATCGCCAACCTGCCAGAATCCCCATGATATAAGCTAATGAGTACCAACGGATAACCAGAGGCCCAAACTCTAAAAGAACGGGGTCAATATTGGGAAAAGCTAATAGATATGTCATATACGGCCCATAAAATAAATACTTCGCAAAATAAATAATCCCCGCCATAAACAATCTATAAGCAGCCAGGCTGCAATCAGGATTATGGATTGATTGTCAAAGGCACATCAATTACAAATTCAACATAAATTTATAATAGAATTCACAAATGTAAAACAGATTATTTACGCAGATACAAGAAGATATCAACCGTTTGCAATTGATAAGAGGGATTATTTAAATTATATAAGGATATCTTGATGAAGCTGACTTTTACTCTGTTGCTTTCTATCTATCAATATAGGATAGCAACACTCCAACAACCACATCAGAACGATTGGACACATGACAAAAAGAAATAAATATTCTGCCCTAACAATCGGACACTCGAAAAACCTGATATCCAGCGCTTTTAAAATATTTTGGCAATCCGGTTGGCAACGGGTTCTTGCTATCACCCTGTGCCTGGTCATCGGCAATATTGTGGGAGGGTTCGGGATTGCCAGCTTAATTCCAGCTTTCAACGCTTTGGATTACCAAGGCAGCAATTCAAATCCCTCCAATGCCCATGAAATGGTTCAGGGGATTTTTGAATTTTTAGGAATTCCCCTTGAAATATCTTATATCCTGGGCATTTTTATCATTGCCACTTTTATAAAAGCAATTTTGGCTTGTATTTCTGCTAGCTATTTGGGACAAGCTGTCGCCGCACTATCCACCAAATGGCGTTTGGCTTTATCTTTAGGGATCCAACAAGCACGTTGGCAATATTACAATATTCGCCCCTTAAATGTGGTCGTGACAGCTCTTGATAAGGATACGGAACGAGCCGGGGCAGCTTATCGGGTTTCAGTAGAGTTTTTTGGTTTTATCCTACAGTTCTTGGCTTATTTTTGTATTGTTATGCTTATTTCTTGGCAAGTGGCGTTGATGTCTTTAGGCATAGGCTTACTGATTTCCTTGGTTTTAAACAAATTTGTGCGCATGAGCAGGAAACTTAGCACCAAACAAAATGAAACCAATATCCGCATGGGTCGGGAAATGACCAATTTCTTACTGAACATTAAACCCCTCAAAGCCATGCAACGGCACGCACATTTCGGCCAGTTATTTGCAAAAACCATTGTCCGTATCAACAAGGGATTGCGTAAAATGATATTACTCAAGGAATTACGCAAAACGTTGCAAGAGCCTATGACCGCTTTATTTTTAGCAATTTTCTTTTATATTTCTTTGGTTGTCTGGCAAACTTCTGTTGCTGAAACGATCATCATGGGGCTGCTCATGGAATCCGTCATCAGTGCAATCGGCAAAGCCCAGCAAACGTTGCAGGATTTTGCCAATTTAGAACCTTTTTATCTCCATGTCTGCCAGTTAATGGTTGATTTGAAAAAAGAAAAAGAGGTATGGACTGGCGAAAAAATTCCGACGTTGAACCAAGTGATCAATTTTGAAAAAGTTGTTTTTTCTTACAGCCGTCGCGCCAACGTTTTAAAGAATGTGTCGCTCGAAATCCCAACCGGTAAAATTACCACCTTAATCGGGACTTCAGGTTCAGGGAAAACAACCCTGATTGATCTGTTGTTAGGATTTTATTTGCCCCAGGAAGGCGCCATCAAGATTGATCACGTTAATTTGCAAGACATCAATTTAGCTGCCTGGCGCCAATTGGTGGGATATGTCCCACAAGAAATTATTTTACTCAATGATACAATTTTAAAAAACCTAACATTGGCGGATCCAAGTTTAACCCCCCAAGACGCTGAAGCGGCGCTGCAAGCGGCGGGGTTGAAAAACCTACTGGATTCTTTGCCGGATGGCTTGAATACGATTGTGGGTGAACGGGGGGGGTTATTATCGGGCGGGCAACGCCAACGGATGGCTATCGCCCGCGCCCTGATCCATCACCCCAAATTATTGATTTTGGATGAAGCGACCAGCGCCCTTGATCCCCAAACAGAGCAAGAAATTTATCAGCATATCGCCTCCCTTACCCCTCATTTGACTATTATCGCCATTTCCCACCAACCTTTATGGAAAGAAAAAGCGGCCAAGGTCTATGAGTTGACGCATGGACACGCCCAGTTGGTCAAAGGGTAATAATCTTGATCATGCTGATCCCATTACATCCCTAAACGATTGTCACACTATTCCTGCAACGCCAAGTGATAGGAGGGTTTAACCTTAATTGAACTTTCTGAGTGTGGATAGGGCTTGGTTGGGATTCAAAGGAATAGACAAAGTATAGAGAGGCCAATATCCCCACCTTGATATGGTTTTAGAAAATCATTGATACCTGCTGACAGGCTGTTCCCAACAATCAGATTATGGCTGAATTTGAACCCGATATAATAACAATTGGCCCTGTGGCTGCTCATTAGCTTGCTGCGCAGCAGTCTTGGCTGCCGATGGGTTGGTGACGAAAATCAGTACATGTTGCTGATCCTCTCTTAAAGTCATTCCTGCTTGAACGTGAAAATTAATATCATGGGTTGTGTATTCTGGGTTATCAAAATCTTCTACATAACTTAGCAACCACCCTGCGGGATCATTTGCCCCAATAATGGCTTGATTGGTAATAATTTGACCCTTATCATCTATTGCCATTAAAAACAAAGATGGTCGCAATCATTCGGGATCCTTCTGAAAAACTTCCTGATCTTCACAACGCTTTCCTTTTAATTTAAAACAAACTGCTTGGGCGCGTTGTTGGATATAAAGAACAAATAAATGTCCGTTGGAAGCTGGCTGAATAGCTTTAACATAGGTATTAACCCCTTCCTTCCAGTTAGTAAAATTGTTAGGTAATGCCAAATGCCAAGCCGGACGACCGTCTTTATTGGTATTACAGTTCTGCATCCAATGATTGACAATCAATTCATCTTTCTCGGTTGCTCCTTTATCCGAAGCCAGCCAAGCACCTACAATTTGACCTTGAGAAGTTAGTTTTAACGTATTGGAGCTGACGGATGATGGTGCATCTGGTAATAAAAGGGTCCCTAAATATGTTCCATCGATGCTATAGCAGGCAATAAATACCCCGCTTTCTAATTTGGCTGTTTGGCCATTCTCAACCGGCCAGCTGCGAACTCCTGCAACCACTACATTCCCCTTATCGGCACCTACCAAAAATTCTGATTTTGATTGACCAAAGCCAATACGACTGGTTGGTAAATGTCCCACCTGTTTTTGCCATAATCCCTGAATATATTGCTCCTGAAATTGCCACTCTACTTGGCCTTTCGAATCCACTACATTCAACACATAGGGGTCAAAATCAATCCGTTGCTCAATGGGCGTTTCTTCTAGATCTTCATCTGAATATTGGTGGCCAAGAATAAGCATGGAACCGATAGATAAAATAAGCGCATCAACGGGTTCCGCTTTCATCGATCCCAAGGCTTGAAATATTGGCTTATGCCCATTGGTAATTATATCCAAATCAAATACGTCAATATCAAATCTATTTGTTTCTGGATCAAACAAAACTTCCGGGGAATAAACTAAAAAACTTTGCCCCGGGAAAACGGCTACAATTTCCCCGCTTAATATTTTGATCTAAAGAAGGGTAAATCATCGGTTGGGTGGGTTGAATGTGACCTGAAGCATCAAACCGCACTGACCATTGTCGCCATTTACCGTGGAATAAATCCACATATTCTTGTTGCCACAGACAAGTTAATTGTAAGGGGTTATCTGTGCTTTGAATAAATTGACAATTTGCAGCCATTCGTCTTCCTGGCTAGATAAAGCAGCTGGAAAATCAACCTTTAAGGCTGTTATAAAAGCTTTTGTTTTTGAGCCTTCGTTGGTGAATAGCCCAAGGCAAGCAAGAAGAATCCCAATAAAAAATTTCTTTTTTTCATTCCTATCATCCAGCAAATGACCAGGAAAATAAGGGGGCTTTCGCCCCCCATGTTATTTTAGTACCTTTTCTTTTAACCCTGATATTTTTCAACCATCAAAATAGTGCCATTGGTACCAATCACTTTAACTTTCTGACCTCTTCCAAGATCGGGGCCGCTAACCCGCCAAACCGTATCTCCAAGTTTGGCCTTGCCCAAGCCGTTAATGATAGGTTCGTCGAGATCCAACACCCGGCCCATATATTGCTGGCCGCGACGGTTCAAGGAATTATTATCCTCGCTTTGATTGGGGTGGGCGTGCACCCACAAGCGCCAGCCAATCACCGTGGCTAACCCCAGCATCCCCCAAAATACCAACTGCCATTCCCAACCAAGGGTAGGGATAGCCAGTAAAACAACCCCCGTTACCAGGGACGATAAACCAAACCAAATAAAGAAAGCACCGGGGACAATAATTTCCATAATCGCCAAAACAAAGGCAAAAATCCACCAGTGCCAAAACTCTAGATTTTTAAAAAATTCAACCATCATAGTCCCCTTTGCTA
>JBGAWJ010000021.1:0-19186 GCA_044227605.1 Alphaproteobacteria bacterium | reverse complement strand
GCATAGCGTACAGCAAATTTATTGTTGATTTTTTCAACTGTGAAAGTCACATGGCTATAATTAATATCAGGGGGTAGCAAAGGAATTTTATTTTTTACGAGCTCTTGGCGAAATAAATTTAATTTGTCGGTGTTATTCATTTCTAAAGACATGGAAGCTGCAAAAAATTCAACCGGATAATTTGCTTTTAACCAGGCTGTTTGGTAGGAGATCAAAGCATAAGCAGCCGCATGGCTTTTATTAAAGCCATAACCTGCAAATTTATTTACTTCTTCAAATATTCTAGTGGCAGTTGTTGGATCAACCTGATTAATTTTTGCGCCATCAACAAAATCTTTACGTTGTGCTTCCATTTCCTCTTTAATTTTTTTACCCATAGCTCGACGAAGAATATCAGCTTTCCCCAAACTATACCCTGCCAGTATCTGCGCAATTTGCATGACTTGTTCTTGATATATCATGATACCAAAAGTTTCCCGCAGAATTCCTTCCAGCATGGGATGCAAGTAATCGGGTGATTCCTTTTGATGCTTGCAGGCTATATATTTTGGGATATTATCCATGGGCCCCGGCCGATATAAAGCAACTACGGCAATAATATCTTCAAACCGATCAGGCTTTAATTTTCTTAAAACGTCGCGCATACCCCCGCTTTCTAATTGAAAAACCCCTGTGGCATCCCCTTTTCCTAATATTTCATATGTTTTATGGTCGCTGAGAGAAATTTGAGATACGTCAACCTTGATTCCTCGCTTTAATATCAAAGATTCAGCAAGGGCAATCATGGTTAAAGTTTTAAGCCCAAGAAAATCAAATTTAATTAGTCCGGCCATTTCCACATATTTCATGTTGAACTGAGTGGCAGGCATGTTTGATTTTGCATCCCTATAAAGGGGAACCACTTCCTCTAAGGGTTGATCGCCGATTACAACACCCGCTGCATGGGTTGAAGCGTGGCGATAAAGTCCTTCCAATTGCAGGGCAATGGTGAAAAGCTTATCAACGGCTGTTTCTTGCTTGCGAATTTCTTGTAGTTGCTTATCTATCTCCAGAACCTGTTTAAGAGTCACTGGATTGGTTGGATTGTTAGGAATTTGTTTGCAAAGCTTATCGATTTGACCATATGGCAGTTGCAAAACACGCCCGACATCTCTTAAAACCGCCCGGGCCTGTAACTTACCGAATGTAATAATTTGGGCAACACGCGCAAACCCATATTTTTTTCTGACATAATCAATGACCTCGTCTCGTCTATCTTGACAAAAATCAATATCAAAATCTGGCAACGAAACACGCTCGGGATTTAAAAAACGTTCAAACAATAAGCCCCAGCGGATAGGGTCAAGATCCGTAATAGTTAACGCCCAAGCAACTACTGATCCCGCACCAGACCCACGACCGGGACCTACGGGAATTTGTTGTTTTTTAGCCCACTGAATAAAATCTGCAACAATCAGGAAATATCCTGCAAACCCCATTTTAACGATGAGATCCAACTCATATTCCAGTCTTTTGCTATATATTTCCGGCAGAAATTTTTTCTGATATTCTGTTGAATGGAGCAGCTGCTCCATTCTGATTTTGAGACCATCGCGGGCGCTGTCTTTTAATAACACGACCTCATCCGGGGCTTTCTCCAAATTAGAGACAAACTTCGGGAAAACAGTTTTTCTTGGCTCCAAAAGGTAGCCACACCGTTTTGCAATTGCCACCGTATTATCCAATGCTTCAGGAATATCGGAAAACAAATCCATCATCTGGCGGGTGGATTTAAAATAATGATCCGGCGTTACACGTCGCCGTTTAGGCTCTGAAATCGTTACACCTTCAGCAATACATAGCAGGGCATCATGCGCTTCATAGAGTTGAGATGTCCCAAAAAACGCTTCATTGGTTGCAACTAGAGGGATTTGATATTGTTGTGCAAATGCAATGAAATCGTCTTCGGTTTCGCTTTCCTCGATCATTCCGTGGCGCATCAACTCAATATATAAACGATTTGGGAAGAGTTTATTTAACTGCAATAGTATTTCTTCAGCCTTATTCTTATTATTAGATTGCAGTAAATGCCCGATTAATCCTGAAGGTCCGCCTGTTAAAGCAATCATTCCTTCTGTTTTTCCTACTAATTCTTCTAAAAAAACGGCGGGTCCTTGAAGCTGCTGCGCGTTAATATAAGCCTGGCTAACCAAGTGGCTGAGGTTTTTGTACCCAACCTCATTTTGAATAAGTAAAATTAAATGGGGTGTTAGATTAATAGCGCTGCTGATAAGTTTTGTTTCAGAATTTTTCTCCGTAACAATCGATAACTGACAGCCCAATAGTGGTTGGATGCCGTCTTCTTTTGCCTCTAAACTGAATTCCATAGCACCAAATAAATTATTGGTATCGGTTAAGGCAACGGCGGGCATAGAATTTTTCTTGGCCAACCCAATCAGATCTTTAATCTTAATCGCCCCCTCAGACAGGGAATAGGCGGAGTGTGTGCGCAAATGAACAAAAGAAACGGTCATATTTTATTATCAAGGAGCTTGAGGGATTTACAATTGATGAATAACACCATCTTCCACACGCATAATCCGATCCATTCGTTTGGCTAACTCAAGATTGTGTGTTGCAATAATAGCAGATAAATTCATGGCTTTTGCAAGCTTCTTTAATAATAAAAAAACTTCTTCTGTGGTTTTTGTATCTAAGTTTCCAGTTGGTTCATCCGCAAGCAGGATTTGTGGTGAGTTGACCAGGGCCCGGGCAATGGCCACCCGTTGTTGTTCTCCCCCCGATAATTTTCCTGGGCGGTGATGAAGCCTATGGGAAAGATTAACTTGCGATAATAAATCAGCTGCTTTTTTTCGGGCTTCTCTCTTACTGTGACCGGCAATTAATTGGGGAATCATAACATTCTCAAGTGCAGAAAAATCTTTCAGCAAATGATGATATTGATAAACAAAACCCAAATGGTTTTGACGAAACAGGGAACGTTGATTATCATTCAGTTCATTGACAGATCGACCTAAAATTTGTATTGACCCCTGGTCAGGTTTTTCTAATAAACCGCATAAGTGCAGTAAGGTTGATTTACCCGAACCGGATGGTCCAAGCAAACCAACTATTTCCCCTTGAGCTATAGAAAAACTAGTATCACGAATAACGGTGATGACTTCAGCCATTTGTTTAAACTGGCGTCCAACACCCTCAGCCACTAAGACAGTGACGGATTGATTATTATTCATAACGCAAAACCTGAACAGGATCTAAACGGGCAGCACGCCACGCGGGATAGAGGGAAGCCAAAAGCGATAAACCAAAAGCAACCCCTACAATTAACAATACTTGTTTCCAATCAAGTACTGCCGGCAATTGCGAAAGAAAATAAAAAGTATCCGGAAATAATTCTGTTCCCAAAATGCTTTGTACCCATTGCCGGATCCTTTCAATGTTTTCAACGAATAAAACCCCTAAAATAAACCCCGTGCCAACCCCTAAAATTCCAGTGCTGGCCCCGTTTATTAAAAATATGCTTAAAATAGATCTTTTGGTTGCCCCTAATGTCCTAAGGATTCCAATTTCCTGACGTTTATCTTTAACCATCATAATTTGGCTTGAAATAATGTTAAAAGAAGCCACGATAATAATCAGAAATAAAATAATAAACATCACTGTTTTTTCAACATCGAGTACACCTAAAAACTCTCCATACCGTTCTTGCCAGCTCTCAATCTGATAATTTAAGTTGTGGGCGTGAAGATATTGCTGAATTTCCCTTTTGGGCTGGCCAACTTCATCGGCGTTATCGGTTACAATCTCAATATAATCAACCTGTTGATTGCGCGAAAAGTACAGCTGTGCCGCTTCCAAAGGGATTAAAACAAAATTACTGTCATACTGGGACATCCCAACATTAAAGACAGCAACAATGGGGTATGATTTTATGCGAGGTACATTGCCGATTACCGTGTCACGGTTCTGCGGTGAGATCAGGGTAATAAAATCACCCACAGACAACCCCAATCGGTTAGCCAATTTGTAGCCGATCACCGCACCACCCTGACGTTCAAATTGTTCAATGCTACCAATAATAATGTTATCATTGATGAAAGAGCGTTTCTTTAAATCAGTTAATCGAATACCCCTAATTCTTGCAAAATCGATATTATATTCCGAAGTCACCATCGCCCCATTTTCAATCATGGGGGTTGCAGCAACAATGCTTGGCAATTTTGAAAACTGTTCTGCCAAATTGGCATAATCTGTAATAGGGTATTGATTTGTTTCCATCACAAACAAATGCCCATTAAAACCAAGAATTTTTTTAAATAATTCTCCCCGAAATCCATTCATAACCGACATCACAATAATAAGAGTTGCCACGCCTAAACAAATGCCAAGCAAAGATAAAAATGTGATAACGGAAATAAAACCCTCTTGCCGCCTGGAACGTAGATAACGCCAGGCCACTAAACGTTCAAACTTTAACAATTTTTATCCACCTTATTTTTTAGAAAGCGATTATATAACATATCCAATGAAATTGTTTGACGTTCGCCGGATGCACGATTTTTTAATTCAACGGTTTTTGATTTAATACCTTTTAGACCAACAATAACTTGCCAGGGCAAGCCGATTAGATCCATATTGCTGAATTTCGTTCCCGCTCTTTCCTCCCTATCATCATATAAAACTTCTATATTATGCTGCCTTAATTCCTCATACAGCGTGTCAGCCATTTGCTTGCAATCTTTGTCTGCCGCCACCGCATTAATTAAGCCTATTTGATAAGGGGCAACACTTTCCGGCCAAATAATCCCTGCCTCATCATGATAGGCTTCAATAATAGCTGCAACCAGCCTAGATACGCCAATGCCATAAGAACCCATATGGACAAAACTATTGTCACCATTAGATATGGCAACAGCGGTTTTTAAAGCTTCCGAATATTTGGTGCCAAAATAAAAAATATGCCCAACCTCAATGCCACGGGCTGATACCAATTGTTCAACCGGTACTGGACACCGTTTCTGATCATGCTTTTCATCGGTCGCGGCATAAAGGGAGGTCCATTCTTCCACAATCGGTTGCAAGTCACCTTCATAATAAACGGCATCTTGCAAAGGATTTTTTTCGAGTAAGGCTTTATCACAGAAAACAGCACTTTCCCCGGTATCTGCTAAAATAATAAATTCATGACTTAGATCACCACCGATGGGGCCTGTTGCGGCTTGCATCGGGATTGCTTTAAGACCCATACGCGCAAATGTACGCAAGTAAGCAACGAACATTTTATTATAAGCTTTTTTAGCACCGGTATAATCAAGATCAAAAGAATAACTGTCTTTCATTAAAAATTCCCGTCCGCGCATCAACCCAAACCTTGGGCGCATCTCATCCCGGAATTTCCATTGAATATGATACAAAAGCTTGGGCAAATCACGATATGATTTGATCGATTGACGAAAAACATCTGTAATTAATTCTTCATTCGTGGGGCCATATAGCATTTCTCGCTCATGACGGTCAACAAAACGCAACATTTCTTTGCCATAATCATTATAACGGCCCGATTCTTTCCATAACTCCGCTGGTTGGATAGTCGGCATCAACAATTCCTGCGCGCCTGCTTTATCTTGCTCTTCCCTAATAATTTGTTCAATTTTCTTCAAAACCCTAAATCCTAAAGGCAACCAACAATATATCCCCGCACTGGTTTGCCTGATCATGCCAGCACGCAATAATAGTCGGTGTGACGCTATTTGTGCTTCAGTCGGATTTTCCTTGAGTGTTGGGGCAAATAGACCACTCAAACGCATAACACTTCTCCCACATTACTATAGTCAAAATTATTGTCTGCGAGCTTAGTTAAACACAATCAAAAAGTCCAGGCAGGTGATCATTAAAAAAATTGATAAGAATTAGGTTTAAAAAAAATTCAAAGATCATTCAGTTGACAATTCGGTAAATAACAGCATCATGAAGCTATTATTAATCACTGGGGGGAGCCTAACGGCTGAGAGGTTGCATAAGCAACGACCCCAAAAAACCTGATCCGGCTAATACCGGCGGAGGGACAAGTGACAGAATCGTATGCAACGCTTAGTTTACCCTCCCCAAGCATTTCTATTTCTATCAAAAAATTTGCTTACCCTTCATCAAATATATCTTTGTTTCAAGATTTATTTTTTGAGCTTGAGGGAGGCCAGTGGACTGCTTTAATCGGAAAAAGCGGTGTTGGTAAGTCAACTATTTTAAGAATCATGGCTAGTTTAGAAAGTATGGATAAATTTTCTGGTGCAATTCATACCATCCCTGAACAACTATCCTTAAAAAACCTTATTTCCTATATGCCCCAACAAGATGCCTTGCTACCCTGGCTGAGTATTTTATCCAATATTATTTTAGGAGATCGCTTACGAAAGCAAATACCGGATTTAAAGCGGGCCAAGTTAATTATTGAAGAAGTTGGTCTTCATTCCTTTGCCCATTACAAACCAGGACAATTATCTGGTGGAATGAGGCAAAGGGTCAGCCTGGCACGTATTTTATATGAACAAAAGCCGATTATTTTAATGGATGAACCCTTTAGCGGGCTTGACACAATTACACGACTGCAAACCCAAGATTTTACTTGGAAACATCTTAGAAGCCATACGGTATTGTTGATCACCCACGATCCGGCGGAGGCAATCCGCCTATGCAATACAGTTTATATGATGAGTGGCAATCCGACGCATATTCGAAAAGTTTTAACCCTTCCCCCGAAGAAAACACCTCTTTCTGTTAATGACCCATTAGTTATAGAGCAAATGCCAAGACTTTTAGAACGAATTTTGGAAGAATCATAAATGGTTATATTACGGTCCCTTGCTATCATTTTTTTCATAGGCGTAATATGGCAAATAACCTGTTGGGCAATGGCTATCCCTCCTTATATCCTGCCATCCCCCATGCGAGTTGGTCTATCTTTTTATGATAACTTTTCTTTGTTGTCCCAAAATAGTTGGGTGACATTTTTAGAGATTATCCTGGGCTTATTAGCAGGTAGCACGTTTGGT
Source organism: Alphaproteobacteria bacterium (assembly GCA_044227605.1). Taxonomy (GTDB): domain Bacteria; phylum Pseudomonadota; class Alphaproteobacteria; order JAEUKQ01; family JAEUKQ01; genus JAEUKQ01. Next base: position 12,137 of record JBGAWJ010000021.1, on the reverse strand, counting down.
TTTATTTTAGCAATGGTTCTAGCTTATTATCATGGATTGCGTCATTGGTTGTTGCCTTTAATAGTTATCAGTCAGGCAATTCCAGTATTTGCCTTAGCCCCTTTGTTTGTTTTGTGGTTCGGATACGACATATTGCCCAAGGTGCTAATGGCGGCGATTATCATTTTTTTTCCTATTACTACCGCTTTTTTGGATGGATTATTAAAAACCAACAAAAATTGGATAGATGCGGCAACGGTTATGAATGCCACTAAATGGAACACCTTAATTCATATTCGTCTGCCATCCGCTTTACCTAATTTAGCTTCCGGGTTAAAAATAGGCGCGGCAGTAGCACCTATTGGCGCGGTTATTGGTGAGTGGATCGGCGCAGGGCAAGGGTTGGGTTATATAATGATCCAAGCAAATGCCAGAGGTAAAGTGGATTTGGTGTTTGCAGTTTTAATAATCTTATCTATCGGGGGAACATCCCTATTTTTTCTAAGTAATTACTTGTCACATAAAATTATTGGAAAATTTTTTCCTCAAGAAAATCAATCCTTCTTATACAGCGAGGCCAAATGAAAATAATAACCGTTTTTCTGATGTGTTTTTTACCTTTTTCAAGTCTTCAAGCACAAGAAAAGTTAACAGTGTTGTTGGATTGGTTTATCAATCCCGATCATGCCCCTTTACTGATCGCCAAAGAATTAGGATATTTTAAAGATGAAGGATTAGAGGTTCGCTTAATACCCCCTTCAGATCCGAATGACCCTCCTAAATTATTGGCTGCCAAGCAAGCGGATATTGCTTTATCTTATCAACCCAACCTTTATTTATTAGTGGCTGAAGGTTTGCCTATTGCCAGAATCGGTACGTTAATTGATACACCTTTAAATTCCTTAATAGTTTTGGCAGATAGCTCCATTCAGACGATTGCTGATTTAAAAGGAAAAACTATCGGCTACTCTGTTGGTGGGTTTGAAGATATATACTTAACAGCCATGTTAGATAAATATGGGTTGAAATTGTCAGACGTAACTTTGATTAGCCTAAATTTTTCTTTAAGTTCAGCTTTACTCACCAAAAAAGTTGATGCGGTTATAGGTGCTTTCCGCAATTTTGAATTAAACCAATTGTCCCTAATGAACATAAAAGCATTAGCCTTTTTTCCCGAAGAGGAAGGGGTGCCTTTGTACGATGAATTAATATTTATTACTCATCGAGACCGTATTCATGATCAGCAATTCAAAGGATTCTTAAATGCAATTCAACGTGCTGTTATTTTTATTTTAAATAATCCCGAGAAAAGTTGGCAAATCGCCAGTAAAGCTTATCCTGATATCAATGATCCGCTTAATCAGTTGGCTTGGATGGATACGCTACGCCGATTCAGCCATAACCCATCTTTACTGGATTGGAAAAAATACGAAGATTTCATCGATTTCTTAAAAAGATATAATCCGTCTTTGCAACTGCCTGCCATGGAAACATATGTTCCCCGTCTTTGAAATCAGCCTAACCCACAAGATGTATGCTGCCTTGATTTATGATCGTGCAGGATCTTGCAGATTTTATTCTGGTGGAGGTTCTTGCTAAATTGGAAAAATAAAAACCCTGCCAAGATAAAAGAGATGATCCGACCACACTATAACCCACCGCATGCCCAGGTTATTAAAGGCCAGGAGAACCTAAATCTATCGCTGCAGCCTAAAGTGCTGCTACTGATCACAAACAAATAAACGGATGAGGTCTTTTGAGTTATTAGTAGGTAAAAATTCCCGAAGATTACGGCAATAATCAGCCGCTACACATACTACATAATCCGATTGCTCCAACCCATTCGCCAATAATAATTCGGACATTTTTTTAATAATGGGCTGGAACTCCCAATGATCATCAATAAATATCGCACCCACAGGAATATCCACCCCTGCCCCATGTCCCGGAATGGAAACACGCCCAATATAAAACTGATAGGTTAAAGGATCAATTTTATATTCCTCCTTCCAAATAAAATGTTCAATTGAATGCTGCCAAGATAAGCTAAAGTGATCCGTTGGTAAAAAAACCGTGACCGCATTTGCTAAGGAAAATATACATAAACCTATCATAGTTACCTAATATTTATCTTTGAACGGAAGGTATTGCCCAACCTTTTTCTCGGAAATATTTTAAAGCGCCCGGATGAAAGGGTATAGGCATTCCTTCAATCATCTGTTGAAACTGAATGTTCGTCATAGCTGAATGGGCGTGCTGTAATTCCGATAAATTCTCAAAAATCAGTTTTGTAAAATTATAAACTTGTTCAATGCTTACATCAGAACGGGTAACAACAATATTGGTGATAGCAATCGTTGGCACATCATAATTTTGATTTTGATACGTCCCTGCAGGAATAATACTTGCAATATAGGCAGGATCTTTTATTTTTGCCGTTATTTCGGTTGGGATAGAAATAATGCGGATAGGAAGAGAATTAGACAGATCTTTAATGGAGCTTACCCCTAATCCTGCAGATTGGATGGTTGCATCAATTTCATTGTTCAACATCATTTTTACAGAATTACCAAATGGCAAATATTCAACTTTCACAAAATCCTTATAGGTGATATTGGCTGCTGCAAAAACTGTTCTGGCATTTACTTCGGTCGCTGATTCCAAAGCCCCTACGGAAACCCTTTTTCCCTTTAAATCAGCGATGGTTTTTATATTGCTATCTGCACGGGCTACAATATGGATATAATTCGGATAAATACTGGCAATTCCCCGTAGTTTGGTTAGTTTTTCTGGAAATCCAGCTGCCTGACTTCCAAACCAAGCCAAAGAAACCGTGTCTGCCGTAGCAAAGGCAATTTCACCTTCAGATTTTTGTAGCATCAATAAATTTTCAACAGATGCCTTTGTGGCTAAAACAGAAATTTTAGCTGAGGGCAGGTTATCGCCATAAATTTTTGCTAAAACCACCCCCAAAGGATAATAAACCCCACTTGTACCACCCGTTAAAACTGTAATAGCAAAGTTATTTTGGGCTATAACTTGAACCGATATACCTAAAGATAGAATAATTAGCCCCAGAAAAATCCTAATTTTTTGTACGAGCCGATGTTTCAATAATTTTTTAATCATTACAAATTCTACCTTTTTAAAAATATCAAGGAATAATTTAAATTTATTTGTATCGTTTTACCGATTTACTTATATAATCCAACGCATAGCCTTCGCTAGATACAGAGATGAAACATCTGCCCGACCGTATCTGTTTTTTAGGCAAAAAATGCGACAATTAACCATATAAGCAACTAGAATAAGTATCAATGATAAAACCAATTTTTTGGATGCCTTGCTTAATACTCATTTTATGTTTATCAACCTGGTTGTTAAGCACCTAAACAACCCGACAACCTAAATGATTAAGCTAACATATCTTTTAAACGACAATAAATAGTGATTTTTTAATGGTAGCACAATTTTCAAGAATGCTTTATGTGTAAAATTACAATTTCTCCTTGCTAAGCTGGTTTTGCAAGTTATCATACACCGACAAAAACTATTGAGTCCCTTAAACCTTAATTTGACTTAGAGAGAATAAAATGGCGCAAGTATTAATGCCAAAATCTACGGCTGTTTGGTTAGTTGAAAATACAGCTTTAACCTTTGCTCAAATCGCTGAATTTTGTGGGATGCATCCCCTTGAAATTAAGGGTATTGCAGATGGGGAAGTTGCCGAAGGCATTATCGGGTTAAATCCCGTGTCGAACGGTCAGCTATCAAAAGAGGAAATCAGCCGTTGCGAAGAAGACGCAACGACAAAACTGCAAAGAATCTCCTCTAATATGCCTGATCCATTGACACGCAGCAAAGGTCCCCGTTATACGCCAGTTGCAAAACGGCAAGATAAGCCAGACGCCATCGCTTGGTTGTTAAGGAATCATCCGGAACTAACTGAAGGTCAGATTATCCGTTTAATTGGAACAACGAAAACCACCATCCTATCCATTCGCCAACGTAGCCATTGGAACTATAATAACCTGAAACCTCGTGATCCCGTATTATTAGGATTGTGCAGTCAAACCGATTTAAACGCTGCCATTAGTGTGGGTCGCCAGCAACACGGATTGGCACCCCTAGCTAAAGAAGATAGTGCTCTCCAAGATCCTGAACAATCAAAAAACTGAGAACTTGATTAAGTAGAATAGGCCTCAGATCCTTGAAATAAGCATCATAAGCATCATGTGTCTGATACGTAACCGAGGGGCAGGTAAAAATAAAGATTACTTCTTATCTTCAGGTTTTATTTGGTGTTTTTGTAATAACGGAATATGAATTAATACGAATAAGAAATTTAACCCCATTACCCCTAAAACCTTAAAATTAACCCAGAATTCTTCGGTTTGTGTACGCCAAACGATCTCGTTCAGTAGGGCAATGGCCATAAAAAAAATCGCCCAGCGTTTTGTCAAGATGCGCCAGCCTTTTTCGGAAATGTCCAAGGCTTTTCCTAAAACCATTTTTAAAAACAGTTTATCCTTCCACAGGCCTATTAATAAGCTGCCGCCAAATATTAAATTAACGACGGTCGGCCTAATTTTAATAAAAATATCGTCTTTTAGTAGGAGTGTTAGCCCGCCAAAGATACTGACCGTCACGGCCGTAAAAATCGGCAGAAAAGGCAGTTTTCGTTCCAGGATAATGGTGATGATAATACTGACGGCAGTTGCTGCCAATAGCCCCCCTGTTGCCCAAAATAGATTTTTCTTAATATAATAAAATACAAAAAACACTACTAATGGAGCATATTCGGCAACATTTCTTAAAATTTTTTGACTGGCCTTATTAATCATTTTACTGTTTTATCCATTGTTTTAGGAGGTAAACACATGACCGTTTGCAGCATATGCGCACAAGCTAACGTTTTGGTATGATTGGTGACAGAAACGCTTACTTCGCAAACACTTAAAGTCTTCCCAGATTTTATCACCCGCCCCGTTGCATATAATAATTGTCCTTGTGCGGGATTAAGTAAATTTATTTTGAACTCAACTGATAAAACGATGGCTTGAGCTGGGAATAAGGTAAATGCTGCATATCCTCCCGCGGTGTCAGCTATCGTTGCTGTAACACCTGCATGAAAAAAACCAGTATGTTGTGTGAGTTCTGGTTTGAAAGGTAAACTTATTTCAACGAGCCCAGGTTCAATTTTTTCAAGTTTGGCCCCTAATAATTTTAAGATTCCCTGCTGTTGGAAACTTGCTTTAACATCGTCTACAAAATTAGGATTTTTGATTACCCGGTTGGCATTTATCATGGTTGATTTTACGCCTTTCCTTTAGGTAATTTAGCTTTAATAAATCTAATAATTGAGGAAAAATCATCATTACCCCCCACCATGTTGCGGTAAGAAGTATAAAGGACGGTTGCCATTGCCCCCAAGGGGGTTGAGGTTCCAGAATTTTGTGCCATTTGCTGGGATAGTTTAAGGTCTTTTAACATCATTTCTGTGGTAAAGCCGGGCTTAAAATCCTTGTTTGCAGGGGAGGTCGGAACTAAACCAGGTTCAGGGCAATATTGAGTTAACGACCAGCATTGGCCAGAAGCTTTGCTGGCCACTTCAAACAAAGCATCCGCTGGAACTTGCAATTTCTCAGCTAAAGCAAAGCCTTCGGCCACGGAAATCATTTGGATCGCCAACATCATATTATTGCAAATTTTAACAGCTTGCCCGTTACCTGGGTCACCCACATGGATCACTGTCTTACCCATTTTTAACAAAATAGGTTTAGCTTGTTCAAAAGCTTTAGGGCTTCCTCCCACCATAAAAGTTAAAGTGCCTGCTTCGGCACCCGCTACCCCGCCTGATACGGGCGCATCAATCATCGCTATTTTCTTTTGTTCAGCCATTTGCGATAAAGAACGTGATGTTTCTACATCGATGGTTGAACAATCAATTAATAAAACATTTGAATGAATATGTGGAAAAATCATATTTTCATAGATATGTCTTACCTCTTTGCCGCTGGGCAGCATGGTTATTACAATATCGGGCTTATGGGACATAAGTGAATGATCATCGGTAATTTTTGCCCCTAATGATTGGAAGATATTTAGTTTAGTTTTACTCAAGTCATAGACAACTAGCTCAAAACCTGTTTTGAGAAGGTTCTTGGCCATCGGTTCCCCCATATGGCCAAGTCCGATAAACCCAATTTTTGTCATTTGATAATTCCTACTATTTAAAAGGCAACAGTTGTTTGACGGGAAAATTCATAGCGTGATGAATAATTTCAGCGCTAATTTTTCCAGCCTGCCATTTGGGTTGTTGATCTTTATCTACCAAAACCGCCCTTACTCCTTCGTAAAAATCTTTTTGTTCCATAAAAAACTGGCTTAAACGAAGATTCAATTGCATCACTTCTTCAAAGGTTAATTTGGCACATTTTTGCATATATTCAAACGTGATTCTTAACGACAAAGGGGAACGTTTTAAAAGATTATCAGCTGTCTTTTTTGACCATTCTTGTCCATCGGACTGCAATAAATCAATTATACTGTCAAGTGATAAGCGGCTGAAATACCGATCGATAACCGGCTGACAAGCAGCCAAGTGACTAGGGGAAGACAACGCACCGCTAAATTTTTTTAAAATCTCCGCTATGGGTTGTCCCGCGGAAATCAAATCTGACTTGAGCTCTTCCAATTTACTAGCTGGTATGACATGGGTTGCCAGATGGCTATATAGACAGTCACTGTGATTGATTCTTTCCCCTGTTAAAGCCAAATATAAACCTACCATTCCAGGACATTTATTTAAAAAATATCCTGCCCCCACATCAGGAAAGAACCCTATGACTGTTTCAGGCATCGCAAAAATCGTGCGCTCGGTTACAACCCGGTATTGACCATTCATGGCAAGTCCTGCCCCACCCCCCATCACAATACCATCGATTAAGGATAGGATAGGTTTCGGGTAACGATATATTTTTTGATTAAGAATATATTCTTGATAGAAAAACTGAAAACCCAGTTCTTTATTACTTTCTTTTCCTGCTTCGTAAACAGCACGGATGTCGCCACCAGCACAAAATGATTTCTCATTATTGCTTTGCAAGATAATCAATTCAACTGTTCGGTCTTTCTGCCATTCATTCAACACTTGCGTTATTTTTTGGATCATTGCCAAATTTAGGGCATTCAGGCTTTTGGGACGATTCAGGGTAATAAATCCAGCTTTATGTTTTCTTTCCGCTAATATTTCATGATGTTCAGTCATTATTTTTTCCTAACAATTGACGGGCAATAATTAAGCGCATGATTTCATTGGTACCTTCCAAAATACGGTGAACACGCGAGTCCCTTAAAAATCTTTCCACGGGGAAATCTTGTAAATATCCGTATCCCCCATGAAGTTGCAAGGCTTCATCACAAATGGCAAAGGCCATATCAGTTGCAAAACGTTTCGCCATCGCTGCCATCATTGTCGCATCAATATGTTGTTGATCCAGCATGACCGCCGCTTTATGTACCATCAAACGCGAGGCTTCCAAATGCGTGGCCATATCTGCTAGGCGAAATTGCAGCGCTTGGAATGAACTGATCGGTTTACCAAATTGCTGGCGCTGCTTCATATAGCCAATCGCTGCTTCCAAAGAGGCCCGGGCAGCACCCAAAGAACAAGCTGCAATATTAACGCGCCCCCCATCTAAAGCTTTCAAAGCAAGCTTAAATCCCTCACCTTCTTTTCCTAATAAACTATCCGCGGGAACAATACAATTTTCAAAAAACACCATGGTGGTCGGTTGACTATTCCAACCCATTTTTTGCTCGGGCTTGCCAAAGCTAAGGCCTGGCGATTTTTTATCAACAATAAAGGCGGAAATACCGTTTTTACTTAGATCGGTTTTTGCCATGACAATATAAACATCGCTGTGACCTCCGCCCGAAATAAAGGCTTTAGTACCATTCAAATGATAATTATTTCCCCGTTTCTCGGCACGAGTTTTTAAGGATGCAGCATCAGATCCAGACCCAGGTTCGGTTAGACAATAACTGCTGAAATATTCCATCGTTGCTAACTTTGGCAGCCATTTTTTTCTTTGCGCCTCATTTCCAGCCGTTTCAATCATGCCTGAAACCATGTTATGGATAGATAAATAAGCCGCAGTTGAAGGACAGGCAGCGGCTAATTCTTCAAAGACAATAGCAGCGACAACTCGGCCAAAACCACTGCCACCATTTTCTTCCTTAATATAAATCGAAGCGAATCCCAGAGACGCCGCTTGACGCAGACATTCAACCGGGAAAATTTTCTTTTTATCCCATTCCGCTGCATAGGGAAGCATTTCTTTTTCAGCAAATAACCTAGCGTTTTGTTGAATGGCAGATAGTTCTTCATTGAAATGAAAATCCATTGCTTTCCCTCCTATAGCGGTTTTATGACTTTAAATAGGTTATCGTTCTCGTTGTATCCCAGCTGATAAATAATTAAATCTAGTTTTATTTGTAACTGTTTTATTTGCTTTTACTCAATATAACAAATAAAAATTAATGATAAAGACGATGGTTATCCCCTATTTCGCATTAATGTATAAATAATATATTTTTCCATGGATTCTTTTTCTGTCAATCAATGGCCTGATCAAATGGTTGCTTACCTTGCCCCGCAAGGCTTGGAAAATATCCTTCAAGACTTACTGGGGCATAGTGTTTTGGCCCAATTAGGCTCTCTGTTCATTTGCGATCAATTGTTGCCTAACCTGTATTGGGCCCAAAATATCTGGCATAATCCCCAAAGGATACCGATAACTTCCATCAATGATGCCGTTCAAAAATTAAAATCCATTCAACGAAATTGGTGCGTCTATGCGTATCAATTGCATCGTCGCAGTCATCTTATCCAAGAGCAATTGCCCAAGCTAAAAAATTTTCCCCTCACTTTCCCTACTGATTTCTCGCTTACCTCTTCCATCGGTTCCTGGACATTATTATCGCCCCAGATGATGTTGGTTTCTCCTCATTGTTCAAGCCCTTTTCCTAATGGAGAAGCACATTTTATAGAAAATAAAATCGATCCGCCCAGTCGGGCCTATCTCAAATTATGGGAAGCACTGACCATATTGGGCAAGAATCCTAAACCCGGCGATATTTGTCTTGATTTGGGCAGTAGCCCGGGGGGATGGAGTTGGGTGTTGGCAGAATTAGGAGCAAAGGTAATAAGTGTTGATAAAAGCCCTTTGGATCAAAGTCTAAACAATCATCCGTTGATTTCTTATATCAAAACCAGTGCTTTTGCGCTTGACCCATTTTCTTTCCCTGATCTTGATTGGATTGTTTGTGATATTATTTGCTATCCCTTGAAATTATTTCAATTTATCCAAAAATGGATAATTAAATTTCCCCATGCACAATTTATTTGCACCCTTAAATTTCAAGGGGAAACCGACCATCAAACCACCGCCTTATTTGCCGGTATCCCTAACTCGAAAATCATCCATTTATCCCATAATAAACACGAACTAACTTGGTTCCGTGAGGTTTAATGATAATACTTTCCGTGTTTTAAGGAATAAGGTATGGATTGGGTGAATGTAGAAAATATTTTTTATTAACCACACTATTTGGATGGATTCTTTTACATGTTATCATCTGATAAAATCAAAATACTGCAAGCAATCGAACAAAAAATCCTATGGTTATCCACTTGGATGATTCATCATGCAAACAACATCCGCCCCAACCCGGATGGGCTTAAAATCGGTGGTCACCAAGCTTCGAGTGCATCCTGTGTAACAATTTTAACCGCACTTTATTTTGCGGTCCTACGTTCACAAGATAAGATATCGATTAAACCCCATGCCAGCCCTATTTTTCATGCCATCCAATATTTACTAGGGAATCAGAAAGTTGAAAACCTTATTAATTTTCGTGGATTAGGAGGGGCACAGTCATATCCATCGCGCACTAAAGATTATCCGAATGTTGATTTTTCCACTGGTTCCGTTGGATTAGGGGTTTCCGTTACTTTATTTGCAAGTCTTTTACAAGATTATTTATCCGTTCATCAAATGCTGCCGCAAGATCACCAAATGGGCAGGATGATTGCTTTATTAGGGGACGCGGAACTGGATGAAGGCAATATTTATGAAGCATTACTTGAGGGTTGGAAACATAATGTCCGCAATCTTTGGTGGATTGTGGATTATAATCGCCAAAGCCTTGATAATGTAACCAAAAATCAATTGAACAAAGTGATTGGTGATCAATTTAAAAGTTACGGTTGGCGGGTTATTGAATTAAAATATGGCCAACAATTACAGGCGTTATTTCAACAACCTGGCGGTCATTTAATTAAAGATTGGTTGGAAAAATGCCCCCATGATCTTTATTCTGCTTTAGTTTATAAACAAGAACGGGCCTGGCGAGATCAGTTGAGGCAGGATATTAAAGATCCTCAACTCGATCAGTTATTATTAAAATATAATGACCAACAACTACATGCCATTATGGTAAATCTGGGAGGTCATGACTTTACAACTTTACTGCAAGGTTTTGAGCAAGCCAGCGATAACCAACCAACCTGCTTTATTGCCCATACTATTAAGGGGTATCAATTACCGTTCGCCGGACATAAAGATAACCACGCAGGCCTTTTAAACGCGGAACAGATAAAGACTTTGCAGGAAAAATTTGCAATCCCCACCGGGCAAGAGTGGTCTCCATCTGCCGGAATGCGCCAATCAAAAGAGGAAATCCAAAAATTTATCCAATCATCCCCCTATCAACAGAAAATTTCTCAAACTGTTGTTCAACCCATTAAGAATCTACCCCATAAACTTCCCGATATCGGCTACCACGAACGCCAATCAACCCAGGAAGCTTTCGGCAGATTAATGACGGAAATCAGTAAGTTAGATGATCAGTGGGTTAATCATGTGGTAACAACTTCACCTGATGTTACCGTCTCCACCAATTTGGGCGGATGGGTTAATAGGCGCAGCATTTTTGCCAAAAATGAGCAGCAAGATTTATTTCGCCAATTACAAATACCATCCGCCCAGCGCTGGCATCCAAACCCAACTGGACAGCATGTGGAACTGGGGATTGCGGAAAACAACTTATTTACAGTTTTAGCCGCCTTTGGTTTAGCTGAACCTTTGTTTGGCCAACAAATGATCCCTATCGGCACTTTATACGATCCTTTTATTGCCCGTGGTCTAGATGCCATGATATATGCCTGTTACCAAGATGCCCGATTTATTTTGGTTTCAACCCCCTCCGGTATTAGCTTATCATCCGAAGGCGGTGCCCACCAATCCATTATCACGCCGTTGATTGGTATCGGCCAAGATAATTTAAACTATTATGAACCCGCTTTTGCCGATGAACTTGCTATCATTTTATGCCATGCAATCAAAAACCTTCATCATCGCCCCACTGGTAACAAATCAGCTGCATCCTCCACTTATCTTCGCTTATCTACTAAATCCATTGCACAGCCCAAAAGAAACATAACCCCTGCTTTAGAAAATGCGATGATTCAAGGGGGATATTGGCTGAAAGAACCTGCCTTACAAAGTAAACTTGCCATTATTAGTTGCGGGGTTATTACGGTCGAAGCGATGGTAGCTTGGGAGCAAGTATCGGAAGATTATCCAGAAGTTGGGCTTTTGGTGGTTACCTCACCCGACCAACTATATGCTGGCTGGGATCAGCACCAGGATAATACCAACAAAAAATCCCATATTGGTCAGTTGTTATCGGTTTTATCCCCTTCTGCGCATTTGGTAACCGTCATCGATGGCCACCCTGCCACCCTGAGTTGGATGGGCAGTGTGCATGGCCACCATGTTCAAAGCTTAGGTGTTATCCATTTTGGACAATCGGGTTCGGTCAGCGACCTTTACCGCTTGCATCACATTGATCGTCAATCAATTTTAGGTGCCTGCGCCCAAGCCCTGGTAAAAATGATTTAATTTATTTGTTTTTTGGTTGTTATTTTAAGGTAATAGGATTTTCTATTTTCAAGATGTAAGTGTTATTTTGTAACACCTCCGTTTTCAGATGATTGGTAGTAGATTGGATCGGTCATATTCTATTTTGCGGTCAATCTTTTTATATTGAACCTTGAAATATCAATAGTACTTTTTCCATCTATGGCAAGT
>JBGAWJ010000020.1:0-20350 GCA_044227605.1 Alphaproteobacteria bacterium | reverse complement strand
TTCATACCCATGGAAGCGATCAGTGGCATTAAAACTGCCAGTGCTACTTGCCGTTGAATGGTTTCGGCAAAATTATCAATGATTAGTGAGGCGAAAATGCTGGTGAATAAGTTAATGGCCAACCAAACCCAGCGCGAAAAAGTGGTCTGTTTGATGGAGCGGTAAAATTCGCTGGCCCTCACCCCCCCTAATTTGAGCAGGTCTTCAGCCGCCGCCGCATCGATGATATTGACAACATCATCCACGGTAATCACCCCGATCAACCGACCGTCATCTGAAACCACCGGGGCGGAAACAAGGGCATATTTACGGAAAAGATAGGCCACCTCCTCCCGGTTCATATCCACGGGAATCAGGTCTAAATCTTGATCCATGATATCTGCTAAACGCACCACCCTTTTATTACGCATGGCGCGGCTTAAAGGCACGACCCCCACCGGCTTGTTAGACTCATCAACCAAGAAAAAATCATAAAAATCTTTGGGCAAATCTTCTTTTGCGCGCAAATAATCAATCGTTTCACCGACTGTCCAATTAACTGGTATAGCTACCAGTTCACGTTGCATTAACCGGCCCGCACTTTGTTCGGGGTAGTTTAACCCCTCCTCTAATATTTTTCGCGCTTGGGGAGCAACTCTTTGCAATATTTCTTGCTTTTGCCCATCCGTTAAATCCTCAAGCAAATCAATTGCATCATCGCTTTCCAAACGACGGATCACATCCGCTAAGGTTTCCGAATCAAGCAACGGCAATATTTCTTCGCGCACGGGGACGGCTAAATAGGCAAATATTTCGGCATCCAATGGCTTTGGTAAAATATCAAACAGCCATTTACGCTCTTCCCGTGTTAATTGTTCTAAAATACTCGCAATATCTTGGGCGCGGAAATGATCAAGCATGCCTTTGACCACAGACACCTGACCGGCTTCTAAAGCGGTGACAAGAGATTTAAGATTTTCTGATGCGAAACCCTCATACCCTTCTTGGTCAAAGTGGGTAGAGCTAATTTTCTGATCAGGATTCACCAAATCTTGATTGTTCATCATGATCCCTTTAGATATCAAAAATTATTTAAGGATTTGCGCACCAACCACAGCCACCGCCGACATGTTTATAATACTACGCACCTTAGCGGAAGGGGAAAGGATATGTGCAGATTTTGCACTTCCTAGTAAAATTGGGCCGATACTAAGCCCATCGCCCATTTGCCTTAATAAATTAAAGGCAATATTGGCGGCATCGAGTGAGGGTAAAACCAACAAATTAGCTTGTCCTGTTAACTTGGCATCTGGGAATTGCTGGCGTCGTACGACTTCTGATAAAGCTGCATCCCCTGTCATTTCCCCTTCGATTTCGACTGTCGCGTTACGCTTTTTAACAATGGCCAATGCTTGCCGCATTTTTCGCGCAGAAGCTGTTTCGGAACTGCCAAAACTGGAATGAGACAATAAAGCAACTTTAGGGGTTACCCCAAACTTTTTGACTTCTTCAATGGCCAATAAAGTCGTCTCAGCAATTTGATCCGCAGTGGGTTCCGGCGTTACCTGGGTATCACAAAGGAAAAAATTTCCCTGCGACAAAATTAAGGCATTCATGCAAGCAAAATTATTGGCCTGAGGTTTTAAGCCAATAACATCATTAATATGGCGCAAATGATGATCAAACCTGCCAAACACCCCGCAGATCATCGCGTCCGCCTCCTCCCGGCGAACCATTAAAGCGGCGATTAAGGTATTATCAGTCCTGATCAAAGTTTTTGCTAAATCGGGTGTAACGCCTTTGCGTTCCATGATATGATGGTATTGCTGCCAATAGGAGGTATAGGCGGGATCATTTTCCGGATCGATTAATTTGACTTCCTGCCCAATACGGAACCGCAGGCCTAATTTTTCTATCCTTTTGTTAATCACCCAGTGGCGGCCAATCAAAATAGGCTTGGCTAAATCTTCATCCAAAACTGTCTGGACTGCCCGTAATACCCTTTCATCTTCACCTTCGGCATAAACCAACCGCTTAGGGTCATGATGGGCGCCATCAAAAACAGTTTTCATGAGTAAGCCGGAGCGGAAAACAAACTGGGTCAGTTTTTGCCGGTACGCTTTAAAATCTTCAATAGGCCGTGTGGCAACACCGCTATCCATTGCGGCTTTTGCTACAGCCGGGGCAATTTCCACCAGCAACCTGGGGTCAAAAGGCCTAGGGATGATATAGTCCTTACCAAATGCGGGGGTTTCAACTCCATAAGCGGCACCCACCACTTCCGATGGTTCGGCGTAGGCAAGGTCAGCGATGGCATTAACGCAGGCAATTTTCATCGCCTCGTTAATCGTTGTCGCGCCTACATCTAAGGCACCTCTAAAAATAAAAGGGAAACATAAGGCGTTATTCACCTGATTGGGATAATCCGAACGACCCGTGGCAACAATTGCATCGGGACGGACAGCTTTTACTTCCTCAGGCGTGATTTCAGGTGTTGGGTTAGCTAAGGCAAAAACCAAGGGATTTTTTGCCATTTTCGCAACCATTGCCGGTTTCAATACCTTGCCAGCAGAAAGGCCTAAGAAAACATCTGCCCCTTCAATAATTTCCGCCAACGTCCTGGCGTTCGTTTCTTTTGCATAACGCGCCTTACGTGGATCCATCAGCTCGGTACGGCCTTTCCAAACCACACCAACAATATCTGAGACAGTCACGTTGGCAACAGGCAATCCCAAATCGACCAGAAGATCTAAGCAAGCCAACGCGGCAGCACCCGCACCCGATACCACTAATTTTATTTCTTTTAAAGGCTTGCCAACAACCCGTAACCCATTCCGAATGGCTGCGGCCACAATAATGGCGGTTCCATGTTGATCATCATGGAAAACCGGAATGCGCATCCGGCTACGCAATTGATTTTCAATTTCAAAACATTCGGGAGCCTTAATATCTTCAAGGTTGATACCACCAAATGTTGGCTCCAAACTAACAATAATATCAATCAGTTTTTTGGGGTCTTGCTCGGCAATTTCAATATCAAAAACATCAATGCCTGCAAATTTTTTAAATAAGACTGCCTTCCCCTCCATGACCGGCTTTGCAGCTAGCGGGCCAATGTTACCAAGACCAAGAACCGCTGTACCGTTGGTGATAACCGCCACCAAATTGGCCCTTGCCGTCAGCTTGGCAGCTTCGGTATGATCGGCAACAATGGCTTCGCAGGCAGCAGCCACCCCTGGCGAATATGCCAAAGCCAGATCACGCTGATTAGCCAAAGGTTTCGTGGAAACAATCGCCAGCTTGCCAGGCGTTGGCTGGCGGTGATATTCAAGAGCGCTTTCCGTAAGGTTATCGACCATCCCTGACTCCAAAATTTTTAAACACCCGCTTACCCCCTTGACCATCTCCACCCGACAATCTGGTGATCTTAATGATTGCCACATATTTTATTGTACTTTGGTGCGGTCGAGAAGACTCGAACTTCCACGGGTTGCCCCACAGCGACCTCAACGCTGCGCGTCTACCATTCCGCCACGACCGCTTATATATATGCCCTATTAGTTACCTTTGGCAGGAGACTTTTATCTTACTGGAAGAAATTAAGCAATATATCTTGTATAATCAAAATCAAGCTGACAACATCAAGGCCGATCATATAGAAATATTTACACTACATTCAACTAATAATTATCATATTGATCTTGGACAACCCAATCACAAGTAATAAAAATGTCTTTCATCCCTCATCATCCTTCTGAAAGCAAAAAATTAGCTGGCGATTCTCCTATCACTTGGATAAAAAAAGATCAATTGCTGGATTATCCCCAGGCCCTTCAGGCTATGGAAAGGCTAGCAATCGATATCCGCACAAAGAATGCCCCAGAACAAATATGGCTGGTGGAACATCCTGCCTTAATTACCGCTGGAACCAGTGCCAAGCCAGATGATTTGCACCCCTCTCTTCACCTGCCATTATACCATACCGGCCGGGGCGGGAAATATACCTATCATGGCCCTGGACAACGGGTGGTATATGTAATGATTGATTTAAAAAAACGCATTCATGACGTTCGGCAATATATACTTTTTTTAGAAGCATGGATTGTTCAAACGTTATCTAGTTTCGGTTTAAAGGGGCATCAACGTCCTGAACGAGTCGGGGTATGGATTGAAAGGCCAGATAAAGGCTTGGGATCTGAGGATAAAATTGCCGCCATCGGCGTACGGATTAAACAACATGTAACTTTTCATGGATTTGCCATTAACCATTCTTGTGATTTAAATGCCTTTCAGCAATTTATCCCTTGTGGCATTAACAATCAAAAATATGGCGTTACGTCTTTCCAAGATTTAGGCATTGCTATCCCGATTCAACAACTGGATGACGCCTTGAAGGATAGTTTTGAGAAGCTAAGCAAAAAATGGCTTTTGTTCGGCGATAGGTAAAGAACATGAGCGCCGTTTTTTTCGCTTGTCCTACGCTATGCTTGGAAATGCCCTGGCCATGAATAGCCACCATTATTTTATTGCCATCCGGTAAAGGGATTGTTTATGCTGTTGTCGGTTTTAATCGGTTATTCTTTCTGAATTAGGATTATGCCTATGAAAACAGAAACACCAACTTCGCAGATCCCAAATAATCTTGAAGCATTTTGGATGCCTTTTACCGCTAACAAACAATTCAAGGCAAAGCCACGTTTATTGGTGAGTGCGGCTGGCATGTATTACACCACCGTTGAAGGTAATCGCATTTTGGATGGTGCAGCCGGATTATGGTGTGTGAATGCAGGCCATGGTCGCCCAGAGATTACCGAGGCCGTCCGTAACCAAATTGAAAAATTGGATTATGCACCTTGCTTCCAAATGGCTCATCCTTTGGCGTTCGAATTTGCCTCTAAACTAACCACCATCACCCCCGGTGACTTAAATCATGTGTTCTTTACAAATTCAGGATCAGAAGCAGTCGATTCCGCTTTAAAAATTGCATTGGCGTACCACCGGGCCAAAGGCCAAGGAACCAGACAACGCTTGATCGGGCGGGACCGCGGTTACCACGGTGTTGGCTTCGGCGACATATCGGTTGGCGGCATGGTTAATAACCGCAAAGCATTCGGCGGCTTATTGACAGGTGTTGACCACTTATCCCATACCCATGACTTGGCAAAAAACGCCTTCAGTAAGGGTGAACCGAAGGATGGCGTTGAGCTAGCCAATGAATTAGAGCGGATTGTGGCCTTGCATGATGCCTCAAATATTGCCGCAGTGATTGTCGAACCGGTTGCTGGATCAACCGGTGTGCTGGTTCCACCCAAAGGATATTTGAAGAGGCTACGAGAAATTTGTGATAAATACGGAATTTTGCTGATTTTTGACGAAGTTATTACTGGCTTTGGCCGGTTAGGGACAGCTTTTGCTGCCCAATATTTTGATGTTATGCCGGACATGATCACGACCGCTAAAGGTATCACCAATGGTGCTTTCCCCATGGGTGCCGTGTTTGTCAGGCAATCTATTTATGACACCATGATACAGGGCAGTGACGGTGCCAGCATTGAGCTGTTCCATGGCTATACCTATTCCGGCCATCCGAGTGCCTGTGCCGCAGGGATTGCAACCTTGGATGTTTATAAAAAAGGTAAAATTTTTGAAAATGCCAAGTCCCTTGCCCCCTATTGGCAAGAAGCTGCTCATTCCTTAAAGGGGTTACCTCATGTTATTGACATCCGTAACATTGGTATTATAGCAGGTATTGAGCTGGAAGCCATTCCCGGAAAACCAGGCAAACGTGGGTTCCAAACTTTCCTGGATTGTTATGAAAAGGGTTTATTGGTAAGAGCCAGCGGTGATACGATTGCCTTGTCCCCGCCCTTAGTGCTGGAGAAACAACATATTGATGCTATTTTTAACATCCTGTCAGAAGTGTTAAAGAAACTCGCCTAAATAAGTTTTGTGTTGGGGTACGTTATTTCTGGCTTTATATAGATTCAATTATTAACTTTATTAAAGGAAGATTATCATGTTGATTGGTGTGCCGAAGGAAATTAAAACCCACGAATATCGGGTTGGAATGGTTCCTTCGAGTGTTCGGGAAGTGGTTCATCATGGTCACCAGGTTTTGGTTGAAACCGGCGCTGGCCTTGGTATTGGCTTTGATGATCAAGCCTATATCGCGGCTGGAGCAAAAATTGCCAAAACAGCCCAAGAAATATTTGAAAAAGCAGAAATGGTAGTCAAGGTTAAGGAACCGCAAGCCTCTGAATATAAAAGGCTGCGTCGGGGACAAATCTTATTCACCTATTTGCATTTAGCCCCTGACCCCGAACAAACCAAAGGATTGCTTGACTCTGGTTGTACAGCTATTGCTTATGAAACCGTGACAAACAGCCGCGGTGGTCTTCCTTTGCTAGCACCGATGAGTGAAGTGGCGGGGCGCATGTCCATCCAGGTTGGCGCCCATTGTTTGGAAAAAGGCGTTGGCGGAACTGGCATCTTACTGGGCGGTGTCCCGGGGGTTGCACCTGCGAAAGTCGTGATCATCGGCGGTGGCGTATCGGGCACCCATGCCGCCCGTATGGCAATCGGGATGGAGGCTGAAGTGGTTATCCTCGAACGCTCGCTTGACCGTTTGAAACAGTTGGATGAACAATTTGGTTCCCGCTTGACCACTTTATATTCGACGGTCGATGCCATTGAAAACCATGTGACGGACGCTGATTTGGTGATTGGTGCCGTGCTGGTACCAGGCGCTGCAGCCCCGCGGCTGGTGACCCATAAAATGATCAAAAAAATGTGTCCTGGCTCGGTGGTGGTTGATATCGCCATCGACCAAGGCGGCTGCTTCGAAACCAGCAAGCCAACCACCCATGCCCAGCCCACTTATGTGGTGGATGGCGTGATCCATTATTGCGTGGCCAACATGCCAGGCGCCGTTCCGCGCACATCCACTTTCGCCTTGAACAACGCGACTTTGCCGTTTATTTTGGCTTTAGCCAATAAGGGTTACAAGAAAGCCTTGGCGGATGATGTGCATTTACGCAACGGCTTAAATGTGCATGAAGGAAAACTAACTTACCAAGCGGTGGCTGAGGCTTTAAAGTTGCCTTATGTCAGTGCAGAGAAACTATTGGGGTTAGCCATTTAGCTAGATTTTCTGAGGATACCCTTCAAAAGGGCATGGGTTTTGTCCATGCCCTTTTTCTATCCGTCCTCGCTCAATGCCTAAACTAAACCGATCAAGCTTACTAAGCTGCGGAATATTTAAGGGTAAGTTTTAACTTGCAGGAAATGGGTTGGAGCTTCATTGGGGTTCATTAAATCTGCATCCATCAGTTGGAAATACCCCAAACAAGCCGGATGCTGCATCACTTTATCGCTTGCCTGTTCTGCATATTTCCTAGTTTTCCACCATAATATATCGACATAACTACCCTCAGATTTTTTTAGCAATTCCCGCCGGATAAATCCGGGTTGTTTTTGCAAAAATTCTTGCTGCAAATTATCAGAAGCTTTTAGTAACTCTTGTTCACTGACCTTTTTCTTCAATTGGAATGCTGCCCATTCAACAGTTTGCTTATCCATTTCATGTTCTCCTGGTTTTTAAAAATTGATTAAAATTGTTGTTCATCACTTACTCACGAAAAATCATGCTGGATAAATATGACAAAATATGTCATATTTGTTGAATGGGTAAAATGAATGATCAATCACATCTGGAGCGGTTGGATGAATTGGTGGGATTATTAAAATCCCAAGATTCCCTAACAATTGCTTATGTTTCCTATAAACTGGGTGTCAGCACACGAACAATATTGCGTGACCTTAATATTCTACGCACCAGAGGCATACCGATTGAAACCGATCGGGGCCGGGGTGGTGGCATTCGCATACAACGTGGTTGGGGCATGGGGAAATTACAAGTCAATTACCTGGAAAGCATTAATTTGCTACTAAGCTTGGCCATTATGGAAAAACTGGGCTCCCCCTTGTTTTTAGGAAATTTAAAAATAATCCGCCGCAAAATTACATTGGCCTTCCCCGAATCACAACGCCGCAATATCATATCCCTACAACGTCGGATCCTGGTTGGGGGATTGGCTTCAGACCAGGTCATGGGAAATTACCGTCAAAAATTATCGGTAGGGGCAGCCCCCATCCAACAGGCTTTTTTTGAGATGCGTTATTTATTCATTACCTATCAAAATGAACGGCAAGAAATAACCAGCCGCTTGATCGAGCCCCAATTCCTTTTATTAAATTGGCCAGTATGGTATCTCTTGGCTTGGGACCCGTCGCGGGTGGCGGTGCGTTTCTTTCGAATTGACCGCATCCAAAACGCTGTTATCCAACCAGATTTTTTTAAATCCCGCAGCGAAAAAATTTTCTTCAATCACATTGAAAATCTGGCAGAACCAATCTGAATATTTTGCTAAAATCTTGACATCCACCAAAATCTTGGTCACATTGGGTGAAATTGCTTTCACTTTATGGGTATTATGCCATCAATTATTACTGCTGATGGGGCTGTTCATCAGTTCCCTACCAACTTGAAGGGCTATGAGATCGCCAAGCGCTTATCAGCCCCTAAACAGGTGATCGCCATCAAAATCAATGGGATTGCTAGTGACTTATCGGCTATCATTCCCGACCAAGCCAAAATCGAGTTCATCAACCGCGAAGAGCCGTTGGGACTTGAAATTTTGCGCCATGATTGCGCCCATGTTCTAGCCCAAGCTGTCCAAGAATTATTTCCCGGCACGCAAATCACCTTTGGCCCTGCCATCGAAAACGGCTTTTATTATGATTTTGCCAGGGAAGTCCCTTTTACTCTTGAAGATTTGCCAAAAATTGAAAAACGGATGCAGGAAATCGTTACCCGTAATTTGCCCATTACCCGCCATATATGGTCGCGCGACCAGGCTATCAAATTTTTCAAAAGTAAGGGCGAGATTTTTAAAGCCGAACATGTTGCAACCATCCCTGCTCATGAACAAATCAGCGTATACCAACAGGGCGATTTTGTTGATTTGTGCACCGGTCCGCATCTGACGGGTACCAGCCAATTGGGCAAAGCTTTTCGCCTTACAAAAATAGCCGGATCTTATTGGCGGGGTGATGCCAACAATGCCAAATTACAACGCATTTATGGCACTTGCTGGGCGAATGAACAGCAATTGACCGATTATCTTTTGCAACTGGAGGAAGCGGAAAAACGCGACCATCGGCGTTTAGGGCGTTCGATGGACCTTTTCCATTTACAGGAAGAAGCGGTTGGTAGTGTGTTTTGGCATCCGAAAGGGTGGACGCTATACCGGACGCTTGAGAATTATGTGCGTAGCCAATTGGCACAATATGATTATCAGGAAGTGAAAACACCGCTTTTATACGATCGCTCCCTTTGGGAAAAATCAGGACATTGGGAGAAATTCCGGAAAGACATGTTCGTCTTCTCTGAAGAGGGGCAGACTTTAGGGCTTAAACCGATGAGTTGTCCGGCTCACGTTCAAATTTTTCGCCAGGGTGTCACTAGTTATCGTGATTTACCGCTGCGCATGGCTGAATTTGGCTGTTGTCACCGTAATGAGCCATCTGGCGCCTTGCACGGGATTATGCGGGTGCGTTCCTTTACCCAGGATGATGCCCATATTTTTTGCACGGAAGACCAAGTTATCGGCGAAACAGTCGCTTTCTGCCGTTTGCTTGAAAAAATGTATCGCGATCTGGGGTTTCCAGAATTCAGCGTTAAACTTGCGGATCGGCCAACCCTAAGGGCCGGAAATGATGCCACTTGGGATAAAGCTGAGCAAATTTTGCACAAGGCCGTTAAGGAAGCTGGTTTAGCTTATACGGTTAATCCCGCTGAAGGGGCTTTTTATGGTCCAAAACTTGAATTTTATTTACGCGACAGTATCGGGCGTATTTGGCAGTGTGGCACGTTACAGGTGGACTATATTTTGCCGGAAAGATTAGAAGCCTCTTATATTGCAGAAGACGGCACAAAACGTCGCCCCGTGATGCTGCATCGTGCGGTACTGGGTTCGATGGAGCGGTTTATGGGAATTTTGATTGAGCATCATGGCGGACGCTTCCCCCTATGGCTGGCCCCACTGCAGGTGGTTGTTGCTAATATTACCGATGCCAGCGCTGATTATGCGAAAGATATTTACCAAAAACTTCGAAAGGCTAATATCCGTGTTCATTTGGATATCCGTAATGAAAAAATTACCTATAAAATCCGCGAGCATAGCGAAAGCAAGGTTCCCTTGATTTTTGTGGTGGGCAACCGCGAAGCAGAGCAGCAACAAGTAGCCATTCGCCGCCTATCTGGCAAAGATCAGGAAATTGTTTCCCTGGAGGCGGCTATCCAACAATTACAACAAGAATGTCAACAACCCGTATAATCTTTTATTTTCGATCCTTATTAATAACTTTACCGAGGTGAAATGGTTAATTTTAATACAACAAATTCTTCCACAAATCCCGCCAATACCGAACGTGACACCACTCGCGTTAACCAACAGATTAATTCAAGCACGGTCCGTTTAATTGACGCTGAAGGGGAGATGGTTGGGGTTGTTCCCCTTAAAGTTGCCTTGGCCAAGGCAATGGAAGCAGGTCTTGATCTGATTGAGGTTTCTCCGAATGCCAGCCCGCCCGTATGCAAGATATTAGATTACGGTAAATATAAGTATGAGGCACAAAAACGCCGGAATGAAGCCAAAAAGAAACAAAAGGTTATTGAAATCAAAGAAATCAAAATCCGTCCTGGCATTGATGACCACGATTATGACGTGAAATTGAAATCGATTGTCCGTTTCTTGGATGAAGGTGATAAAGTCAGGGTAACTTTGCGCTTCCGCGGCCGGGAAATGATGCACCACGATTTGGGAATGCAGTTGCTTGAGCGGATGCGGACAGATTTAGGCGACAAGGCAAAAATTGAGCAATCCCCAAGATTGGAAGGGCGCCAGATGGTGATGGCGCTGGCCCCTAATAAGTCATAGGCTATGCTAACCCTACGCTCCACTCTCTGCTAGATTACCTATGCGATTGTTGGCAAACAGGTGGTATAAATAAAGGTGGTTGAATGGCTGCAGCGGTTTCATTTCCCCAACATCTTTTAGCCATTGAAGACCTATCTGCCTTAGAAATTCAGGCTTTCCTAGCCTTGGCCGAAAATTATACCCATCCTTCTTTTGTCCAAAACCAGCGTTCCTTGTTGAAGGGCTTGACAGTCATCAATTTATTTTTTGAAGAATCAACCCGTACCCGTACCTCTTTTGAGCTGGCGGCCAAGCGCTTAGGGGCCGACATTATCAATATTGCTACTGCCACCAGTTCGCTTAAAAAGGGTGAATCCATTCGTGATATGGTTTTGACCTTACAGGCGATGAAATTGGATGTTTTGATCATCCGTCACCCTGAGTCAGGTTCCGTAGATTTCATCAGCAAGCAAATTTCATCTGCCGCCGTGATTAATGCAGGGGATGGCACCCACGAACACCCAACCCAAGCCCTTTTAGACGCGTTGACCATTAAGCGGCATAAAAAGAATATCAGCGGCTTGAAAATCGCCATTTGCGGCGATGTGCTGCACAGCCGGGTTGCCCGCTCTAACATCCATCTTTTAGGAAAATTAGGGGCGCAGCTTCATCTGGTCGGACCACGAACTTTAATACCGCAATATTTTTCCCAACCCAATATCCAGATTTATTATAATCTTCCGGAAGGTTTTAAGGACGCAGATGTTATTATCATGTTGCGGCTGCAACAAGAACGGATGCAAGGGGCTTTTGTCCCTTCCCTAGAAGAATATATGGATTTTTTTGGCCTAACGATGGAAAAATTAAAACATGCCAAACCCGATGTTTTGGTCATGGCGGCTGGCCCCATCAATAGAGGCGTTGAAATTTCCGGACAAGTGGCCGATAATTTTAGCTATAGTGCCATATTAGAGCAAGTTGAAATGGGGGTAGCCGTACGGATGGCCTGTTTGGACGCTTTAACGCAAAAGAAACGCTTGCCTGCTTAACTGACCAGCAAATATCCCCTTAGGATTAACAAGATGTCATATTACGCACCCTTCGCTTTGATTAACGGTCGCCTGCTTGACCCTTCCAGTGCTTTAGATCAGGCAGGGGGAGTTCTGATAGATCAAGGATTGATTACGGATATTGGCGGTCACATCAATATAAAATATTGCGAACGGCAAAAAATTCCCCTTCAAGATTGTCAAGGCCACTGTATTGCCCCCGGCTTGATCGATATGCGGATGCAGGTACGTGTGTCGGGGGCCAATTTAACAGAATCCCTTTCTAGGACGTTGCAAGCGGCGGCGGCTGGTGGCATCACCTCAATGGTTTGCCTCCCCAATACCAGACCCATTTTAGATCATGCGGAGGTTGTAAATTACCTTCGGCATGCAGCGAATCAGGAGCAAAAAACAAAATTATATTGTTATGGGTCAATGACCCAAAATTTGGCCGGACAGCAGTTAAGTGAAATGGGCTATTTACAACAAGCAGGCGTAATCGGTTTTACGGATGGCATGAAAGCCGTGGATAACCCAAAAGTTTTTTGGAAAGCCCTGTCTTACGCCAAAACTTTTAAAAGCCTTATTTTACAATATGCTGAAGATCCGCGGTTGACGGAAGGTACGCTTGCCACCCAGAGTTATTTATCAACCAAAATGGGGTTACCCTCCGCCCCTGCTTGTGCCGAATCAATGCAAATTCAACGTGACTTACATTTGGTTGCTTTAACCCAAAGCCCTTATCACAGTTTCCCTATCACCACCAAGGCTGCTGCTGAGATAATCAGCCAAGCGAAACACCACCAATTACCCGTTAGTTGCAGCACCTCTCCTGCTTATTTTTGTTTACATGAACAAGCCATTCAAGGATACCAAACCCTAGCTAAATTATCGCCGCCGCTACGCGAAGAATCAGACCGGTTGGCGGTGATTGAAGGCATTAAAAATGGAGTCATTGACTGTATTACCAGCGACCACAACCCCCAGGATGATGATTCTAAAAAAACCACTTTTGTTCAATCTTCTGCAGGAGCAGTCGGACTAGAAAGTTTATTCCCCCTCAGTTTGCGGCTTCATCATCAGCACGGCATGGGTTTACTGGCTCTACTGAAATGTTTAACCAGCAATCCGGCCGATATTTTAGGATTACCCCAAGGGCGTCTGCAAATCGGCAAGCCTGCTGACATGGTTGTTTTCGATGTTGCTAAAGCTTATGATATCAACATTCATACTTTCCATGGTCAGGCAAAAAATTCACCTTTTCATCATTTCCCAGTTAAAGGTAAGATCTTGCAAACCTATGTTAATGGACGGCAAATTTATAATAACTTCTAAAAAGGTGTCGGGATGTCAGGATACGGTGAAATGATCGAAATGGCCCTGATTAGCTATATTTTGGGTTCTATCCCTTTTGGCCTATTGCTCACTCGTTTAGCAGGGCTTGGCGATATCCGCCAGATTGGATCTGGCAATATTGGCGCCACCAATGTTTTGCGGACAGGTCATAAATCGCTGGCCTTCTTTACTCTGGTATTGGATGGCGGGAAAGGGGCAGTTGCATTTTTCATCGGCTATCATTGGAGCTTGGAACTAGCTTTAATAGCAGGTTTCTTTGCTTTTCTTGGTCATTTGTTCCCGGTGTGGTTAAAATTCCACGGTGGTAAAGGGGTGGCAACTTTCTTGGGCATTATGTTGGCTATTAATTGGAAGCTTGGATTGATTGCCTTGGCCCTATGGGTCTTGATTGCTTTCGTTTTCCGCTTCTCGTCACTCGCCTCCCTACTCACTGTTCTTAGCTGTCCTTTCCTATGTTGGTGGTTCGTAAGTATGGAGGCAGCGTTATGGGTGGCGGGGATGACCGTGCTTGTATTCGTCCGCCATCACACCAATATTCAACGGCTATGTGCGGGTAGCGAGTCAAAAATTGGCCAAAAATCTGCGTGATCCAATTGTTATGAAAAATAAATCCTATCCATCTGACGAAGATAGGCTTCACTGGATCCATTTGGCACGAACCCCCTTCATCGGACCAATCACTTTCCAAAAGCTATGCAAAAAATTTGGCAGTCCTAAAGAAATCCTTTATCAAGCCAGCCGATTGCCTGAGCTGATCCGCCTTTTTGCCAATCATCCCTTACCATCTGTCTGCAATATCGAGCGCGAGATCGAGGAAACCCACAAAAATGGCGGCAAAATAATCCTTTTGAATCAGCCGGAATATCCTGCTCTTTTAAGGTTTATCGCAGACCCACCGCCGGTTATTACCATTCTCGGCAACGAAGCATTATTGCAATTACCTAAAGTGGCGATTGTGGGCGCACGCCAAGCATCTGCCGCCGGTTGCAAAATTGCGGAATTACTGGCTTTAGGTCTTGGCAAAGCAGGTTTGACCGTAGTTTCAGGGATGGCCAAGGGTATTGATCAAGCGGCACACCGTGGTTCCTTAACCACCGGCACAATTGCTGTACTGGCTGGGGGTGCAGATCATATTTACCCACCGCAACATCAAGAACTATATCAGCAAATAAAGGAACAGGGCCTGATTATCAGTGAACAACCATGGGGAACAATTCCACAAGCCGGATTTTTTCCAAGACGCAACCGTTTAATCTCGGGCCTTAGTTTGGGAATTATCGTTGTGGAAGCAACGGCCAAATCGGGATCCCTGATCACCGCAAAAATGGCCCTAGAACAAGGAAGAGAGGTCTTTGCTGTTCCCGGTTCTCCCCTTGACGGCCGTAGCTACGGCCCCAATAACTTAATCAGGCAAGGCGCGATTTTGACAGAAAATGCGGCGGATGTCATTCATTCACTGCCTGATTTTGATACAAACGCCCTGCCATCAGATACCCTTATCAAGAATATCCGCCGCCTTCAAATAGCCCCATCTTCCTCTCCCACCCCCCTTCTTTTGTCACCCCGCCCGCTGAAATTGAGAATACTATTCTTCAAAAACTTGCGATCACGCCAATTTCCATTGACGAACTCGCGAATGAATGCCAATTATCTTTGGCAGATTTACGGGTCATACTAACCGAGCTAGAAATGGACGGAAAGGTTCGACGTCATCTAGGAGATAAGGTTAGTTTAGGGATAACGAATTGATCAACGCCTGGTTGTCGTGAAGGATCGTTTATAATGGATGTCGTTGTTGTTGAATCACCCGCCAAGGCCAAAACCATTAACAAATATCTGGGTGCAAACCATATCGTTATTGCCAGTTTTGGCCATGTGAGGGATCTGCCTTCAAAAGAAGGCGGCGTTCAACCAGAAGATAATTTTGCCATGAATTGGGAAGTAGAAAGCCGTGGACAAGCCCAGTTGCACCAAATCAGCCAAGCCCTTAAATCGGCTGACCGTTTAATTTTGGCAACCGACCCTGACCGCGAGGGTGAGGCTATTTCTTGGCATATTCGGGAAGAATTAAAACGCCGGCGTTTGTTATCCAAAGACTTGCCGATTAGCCGGGTGGTTTTCCATGAAATTACGAAACAAGCTGTCTTAGAGGGTCTCAAAAATCCCCGTCAGATTGACCAAAATTTGGTTGATGCATATTTAGCCAGGCGTGCCTTGGATTACCTGGTGGGCTTTACTTTGTCACCCGTATTGTGGCGTAAGTTGCCAAGCGCGAAATCAGCAGGCCGTGTTCAATCTGTAGCGTTACGGCTGGTTTGTGAGCGGGAAAGTGAAGTGGAACTGTTCGTTTCACAAGAATATTGGGATATTTTTGCCCATTTTCGCAATTCTAATAACGAACCATTTCGTGCCAAATTATCGAAATGGGATCAAAAAAAACTAGAGAAATTTTCCATTACCAATACCACCGATGCCGATACCATCGTCAAAAAATTACAGAAACTATCCGGCTGGCGTGTTACCCAGATAGATAACAAGATTGTCCGCCGCAACCCTGCCCCCCCTTTTATTACCTCAACCTTGCAGCAAGAAGCTTCCCGCAAGCTAGGTTTTGGTGCTACCCAAACAATGCGTATGGCCCAAAAATTATATGAAGGTGTTGAAATTGATGGCGAAACCGTTGGGTTGATCAGTTATATGCGCACGGACAGCGTGCAATTATCCGGCGAATGTATTGCTAGCTGCCGACAACTGATTGCACGGGACTTTGGGGATATTTATTTACCGGAAAAACCCAGGTTATATAAATCAACAGCAAAGAATGCCCAAGAGGCGCATGAAGCCATTCGACCCACCGATTTGCATCGCCGCCCTGCCAGTATGGCACGCTTTTTGTCCAAACAAGAACAACAATTATATGATCTTATTTGGCGGCGGACTTTGGCAAGCCAAATGTCTTCAGCGATTTTAGATCAGGTGACCGCTGACGTAGTGGATTTACAAAATCAAGCCACTTTCCATGCCACCGGTTCGGTTCTAAAATTCAAGGGTTTCCTTGCTGTTTATCAAGAAGATCAAGATGATTTATCAGATAGCGATCAAGAATTCTTAATCCTTCCCCCCCTGACGCTTCAGGAAAAAGCGTCTGTGGATTCCATCAAACCAGATCAACACTTCACCCAACCCCCTCCCCGTTATGGCGAAGCCAGTCTGGTTAAAAAATTGGAAGAACTGGGCATCGGTCGCCCTTCCACCTACGCTAGTATTTTGCAGGTGTTACAAGACCGGCAATATGTCAATTTGGACAAACGCCGTTTTCATCCGACCGATACCGGGCGACTGGTCAACAGCTTCCTTGTTACCTTTTTTGAGCGTTATTTTGCCTATAACTTCACCGCCTCCATGGAACAAGAATTGGATGAAATCACCCATGCCAAAATTGAATGGAAAGAAGTGCTGCAAAAATTTTGGACGGACTTTGCCCGCCTGAATTCCGAGGATGCTAAAACCCCTCAAGAGCGGTCGATCGGGGCGGCTATTAAAAGATTAGATGAACAATTAGGTAACCGCGCTGTTGTTAACAAAGCATTAGATGAAGAACTGGGAAAAAGTTTGTTTATCAGCCGTGACGGCGCTACTTCCGCAAGGCTTTGTCCTTCTTGTAAAAAAGGAGAGCTGCATATTAAATTCGGGAAAAGCAATGTTTTTATTGGTTGTTCTAATTATCCCGATTGCCGCTATGTCCATAGTTTAGGGGTTATTAACCCGGATGCAGCTGGCAGCAGTTTATCGCTACCTAAATTAATCGGTCAAGATCCGGCAAGCGGCAAGGATATCACCCTGAAACAAGGCCCCTACGGGGTTTACGTGCAGCGTGATAATCAGGATGACGAAAAACCCCAGCGGGCAGGTTTGCCGAAGGGAATTGACCCGGAGGAAGTGGATCTGGCTATGGCTTTGTCTATTTTGTCACTGCCACGAACTTTGGGAACCCATCCGGAGTCAAAATTACCCATTACAGTTGGCATTGGCCGGTTTGGCCCTTACTTAAAACATGGCGAGCAATATCACCGTTTAAAAGACGATAATGTTTTAACCATCGGGATTAATAGAGCGGTCAGCCTCATTGCAGACCAACCGCGTACAGGTGGACAAAATAAGAAATCCGCATCTGAACTGGGTGTTCACCCTCAGGACGGCAAAAAAATCTTGCTCCGTACCGGACGGTATGGGGTGTATTTGCAACATGGGATAAAGAATGTGCGGATCCCGGTTTCTTACCGTGACCAAGAAATCGGCTTAGCGCAAGCCATTGAAATCATTGATCAGGCACCCGCATCCCCCGCTGCTAAAAAACGTTCAGCTGGCCTTAAAAAGGCTGCCAAGGGTCCTGCAAAAAAATCTACAGGCTCCCGAAATCCCGCAAAAAGCACCTCCTCCCCCCTGTCAGTTAAAAGCCGGAAAGTGACAAAATCATCCTAAATTTAGATTAGCAACGGTTGCAGTTTCTTCTTTCTAGATAGCGATAGCTTTGTTATCCTATGGGTAAAGATTGACCTCTTCTTATCAAATAGTTACAATGAAAAGAAAACTTATCTGGCCTTTGATCCTTGGCTTAATTGCTGGCAATTCAGTTTACTGGGGCAATTTTTTAGAAAATTCGGCCTTAGGCCGCTGGGTGATTTTACAATCAGCAAATGACGGTTTTATTCTATTGGCGATCACCACTAGCGTTTTTACGACATTTCTGGTTTTTTTTATAAACTATTTACATAAAAAGTGGCAAATATTCCTGACTTTTGCCTTATTGTTAACGGTTTTAACGATATTTTTTGATTATTTTAACCTGCAATATGATTTTATCTTTCAAAAACTTCCCTACCTATTAGAAGTTGGGTTAGTCAATACCCTATGGATATCAGCGGTTTCCATTGTGATTGCCTGTATCATTGGGTTACTAGCAGCTTTGGGTAAAATTTCCCTGCATGGTTTTTGGGTGGGCCTGGCCACTTTCTATATTTCTTTTTTCCGTGGCACCCCTTTATTACTGCAAGTCTTTTTAATTTACCAAGGGCTGCCGCAAATCGGCATCGTTTTAAAAGCAGAAGCAGCGGGGATTATTGCCCTTAGCCTTGGATATGGCGCCTACCTTGCGGAAATTTTCCGGGCGGGGATTGAAGGTGTTAACCGCGGCCAGCGCGAAGCTGCCGTTGCCTTGGGCCTATCACGCCATCAAACTTTGTACAAAATCATATTACCTCAAGCGATGCGGTTAATTATTCCCCCCATCGGTAACCAATTCTTATCCATGCTGAAGGATAGTTCTTTGGTTTCCATTATGGGGATATGGGAACTGATGTTTTTGGCAAGAACACAGGGAAGGGCCGAATTTAAGCATTTGGAAATGCTGATTACCGCCGCCTTAATTTATTGGGTTATTTCCATGATTTTGGAAATCGGGCAAACATGGTTGGAAAAGCACTTTAAACCCGAACCCTCCAAACGTTAGGTTGCCAACAGAATGCTCCCTCACCGCCTCAGTTTGCCGCAGCTATTGTCCGAACAAAAATCTTCGATGGTACATTTTGCCGCTATCTATGATGAAATTACCTTAAAATGTGCAGAAATAAGCGGCTTTAAGGCATTAGCCTATCAATCTTTCCGACACACCATGCCGCAGCAAGCAACAGGTGGTGGCAGCATGATTAACAATCCCCAAACCATCGTCCATGAAATGGAAAAACTTTGCCCACAAACAGAATTGCCTATTCTTTGTTTGGATGATCCAGGGCTTCAAGGCCATGATTTGGAGCTTTTTATAGGCCGGATGGAAAATATAGGCGTCAGTGGCTGTACGTTGTTCGATCAACATCCGTGGCCATCTAATGCCAGGAATTCCTACATATTGGGCGAATATGAAATGCTAGACCGAGTGAAGCGGGTTTTGGATAAACGCCAACAAGCAACCTTGGTAGTCGCGGGAACCCATATCGGTAATCAGCAAATAGGTTCTATGGAGCAAAAAATCGAAAGGCTGCAGCTGCTCGCTGAAACCGGGGTTGATATGATTTTGGTGCAATCTCCGCAATCGGTTGAGGAATTACGTTTATTCGCCAGCCAAATTCCCTTATCTTGCCTTGTGCTGATGCCCAGCATTCCCCAATCATTTTCTTATAATTTCCGCATTCTTCAACAAATCGGCTATGCGGCCGTTTGTTGCATTAACACCCCTTTCCTGCATATGGTGCAGAGCTTGCAGGAAACATATGAAGCCTTATATAATTACGAAATTCCGCTGATAACCGGTGACGCAATTGATATGTCACAAGATATTGTAGATAGCCTGACCAGGGTACCTGGGACTCAAGGGCTTGCATACGCCCGCCAACAATGGGTTGAAAATATGTTAAAGAAAAAGCTATAGAAAAATTGCAGGCAGGAAAAAATCCTCCTGCCTGCACACTCCCTCTACGAAGATATCTTTCTTGATTTAACCAGTTGCCACAGGAAGGGCATGGTTAGCATCGCTAGGGTTGTTTTCAAGATGGTGGCTAACCAAAAAGGCTGCAACCCCACTTGATAAGCAAAAGTCAAAGAATCGGCTAGCCCCAAAGCTTTTGGGTTTAAAATAATCAGCCAAGTTAAGCCAGAAATGAATATAATCACATGTCCTGCCGTCATCATCAACAGAGCAGGAAGGATTTTCCTATCCCAGCCACGTTCGGCCATATAGCCCACCATATAAGCCGCAATCAAGAATCCAACCAGATATCCGCTTGTTGTACCCATTAAATAGGCGGGCCCTGCCACAGACCCAGCAAATACGGGTAATCCAGCCAATCCCTCAAGTAAATATAAAAGGACGGTGGTAACAGCCAAGCGACGACCCATAAAAGCGGCCAAAGCCAAAACGGCATAAGTTTGCATAGTCATTGGTACGGGCCATAAGGGTACTTGGATTTTTGCAGAAACCGTTAATAATAAAGA
>JBGAWJ010000001.1:0-96727 GCA_044227605.1 Alphaproteobacteria bacterium | reverse complement strand
GATTATTTTGCTAAGATGCTGTTATATAGCCTGGTTATTTTGTTCAATCCCTATATATACGGTACTTGATCATGCCCCGCTGCCTTGCCCTATTCTTATTATTGAGCAACTTCTATTGGTTATCTGCCTGCGGCTTAAAGGGCGATGTGAAGCCGCCAAAGGATGCCGATCCTGCCTATCCCCGCACCTACCCCTTCATTCCCTAGAGGATGCCATGTTCCCTTACCGCCAGCAAAGCTTGCATGTCGAAGATGTTTCATTGGCTACGCTCGCTGAAAAGGTGCGTACGCCTTTTTATTGTTATTCGAGCGGTTATATGACCCAACAATATCAACAACTGGCCCAAGCGCTGCAGCGCTTTTCCCCCCTGATCTGCTTTGCGGTTAAAGCCAATTCCAACCAAGCCGTGATTAAAACTTTTGGGCAGTTGGGCGCGGGGGCTGATGTAGTTTCCGGCGGTGAGTTGCGTCGCGCCCTAGCGGTGGGCATCCCCGCCAGTAAAATTGTTTTTTCAGGGGTTGGCAAAACCGCTGAAGAAATTACCTTTGCCTTACAGCAAAATATTTTTCAATTCAATATCGAATCCGAACCCGAATTAATGCTGGTGGCCCAGCTGGCAGAAAAAATAGGGAAGAAAGCCGCCATTTGCCTGCGCGTTAACCCGGATGTGGATGCCCAAACCCATGCGAAGATATCCACGGGCAAGGCTGAAAATAAATTCGGCATCGACCGCCAGCATATTATGGCCCTTTACCAAGCCGCCCAACATTTACCTGGGTTAAATGTGGTGGGGCTAGCCGTCCATATCGGTTCACAAATCACAGATTTTTCAGCATTTGGAAAGGCTTTTGCGAGTATCAGCCAGCTGGTGGCTGAATTGCGCCAAAAAAATCTGCCGGTCAACAGGATTGATGTGGGGGGCGGCATCGGCATTCCTTACCGGGGTGAAACCCCACCTTCCTTGGCTTCTTACGCCGCCCTGATTGAAAAATGGATTGCCCCCCTAAACTGTCAATTGCTCGTGGAACCCGGACGGTACTTGGTGGGCAATGGGGGCATTTTGGTCTCACGGGTTTTATATGTCAAGAAAGGGAAAACCCGCCAATTTTTAATCATCGATGCCGCCATGAATGATTTATTGCGACCCAGCCTTTATGAGGCATGGCATGAATTTCAACTGGTCCAACAACCCCAAGAAAATCAGCCCCGCCAATTATATGATATTGTGGGGCCGGTTTGTGAAACGGGTGATACCTTTGCCAGCCAACGCCCCCTTCCGCCTGTCCAACCCGGTGACCTGGTGGCCATTTTATCGGCTGGTGCTTATGGGGCCGCCATGGCATCCACTTACAACAGCCGGTTATTGGCCCCTGAAATACTGGTTAAGGGCAACCAATTTAAAATAGTGCGTCCGCGTTTGAATTATGATACATTGCTGGGGTACGATCAATTACCGGATTGGTTAAGGTAAGCTATTTGGTTGAAGTGAGGAAGGAAATGTCACATTCGCGCCGTTCTGTGTTAGAGCACAATCAAAAACCCCCGCTGTCACCCGGGGGGAAGTTATTGCCTTCATCTATCCTTAGGCGTTTGCGGCAATCATCAAGGGCTTTGTGGTGGGAAAAGGCCTGGTATGAAAGCTGGCCATTTTTACTGAGCCTATGTCTCTGTTTTACCTTATTATTTTCAGGTTTACTGCCCTTATTACCAGGTTGGGCACATGGGGGCTTGCTAGCCCTTTTAGGGATTGGATTGGTGGGCAGTGCCACCTATTGGTGGCGAACCAACCGGAACCCGGCCCCTGCTGAAATTCACCGCCGCCTGGAACAAGAAAATCAATTGACCGGCCACCCGGTTAGCCAGTTGCATGACCGCTTGGCTGGCGGTGCCGATGATGGTTTTTCGCAAGTTTTGTGGCAAGCCCACCAGCAACAACTCATCCATAAAATCGGCACCATGCAAGCCGTAACCCCAAAGCCACGCTTATTTCGTCGCGATCCCTTCGGATTGCGGGGGTTGGCAGTGGCCGCCCTGTTCCTGGCCATTTTACTGCCAAACAGCAGCCCTTGGCAACGGTTACAGTACGCCCTGTTCCTACCCCCAGACTCCCCTGGTGATTCCGGCCTAGTTCTCGCCAAAACCCCTTTATTATTGGATATTTGGATCTCCCCCCCCGCTTATACGGGGCAATCCCCTATTTTTTTAGCAACGGCCGATCACCCTTTTGTTAAGCCATCCGCCGGTAATAAAACCCCCATTCTTGAAATTCCTGAGGGCAGCGTGCTTAACATCGGGTTAAGCGGCGGCAACGGGTTAGCCCCCGATGTCATGGGGGGTGATATCCCCGTATCAATCCAAGAAATTACGAACGGTACCTTCCAAGGAAAAGGTTTATTATTGGTGGGCACCCGCATTACCCTTAAGCAAGGTCAAGAATTATTGGGGGAATGGCCCGTTCGTATGGTGCCGGATACCCCCCCCGTTATTTCGTTCGCTGAACAGCCAAGCGGCACAGGTCGTGGGCGTTTGGATTTAAAATATGTTGCCAGCGATGATTATCACTTGCAATCGGTCAAAGCGATCATCACCTTGCTCAACGATCAAGCCAATTCTGATCAACAAGAAACGATAGAGGTAGTGTTACCGGTGGTCAGCAAAAATAATTCCAAGATTGTGGAGGGCAGCAAATTATATGATAGCGCC
Source organism: Alphaproteobacteria bacterium (assembly GCA_044227605.1). Taxonomy (GTDB): domain Bacteria; phylum Pseudomonadota; class Alphaproteobacteria; order JAEUKQ01; family JAEUKQ01; genus JAEUKQ01. Next base: position 94,024 of record JBGAWJ010000001.1, on the reverse strand, counting down.
GCCCATCGTTGGGCAGGATTGCCTGTAAAGGTCCGGTTAATCGCAATGGACAGCAGCGGCCAATTCGGCCGCAGTAACTCCGTGGAAATGTTACTGCCGCAGCGCCAATTCAAGCATCCCTTAGCGCAAGCCGTTATTATTCAAAGGCGGATGTTAAGCTTGATCTATAACCAGGAAATACGCCTGCCGGTTGCCATGTCTTTACATCATATCAGCAGCCAACCTGCCGAATACCGGGATGACAGCCTGGTCACTTTAGGCCTGCGGTCATCATTGGAGCGTTTGTTGCAAGACCAAAGCGACAAGGCAATCCCCGAAGTGCAAGATATTTTATGGAAAGTGGCTTTAAGGATTGAGGACGGCAATTTATCTGACGCCGAACAAGCGTTGCGGAATGCCCAACAAAATATGCAGGAAGCCTTGAACAACGGGGCATCTGACCAGGAATTACAAGAACGTATGCAGGAATTGCGGGAGGCGATGAAGAATTATATGTCATCGATGCAAGATCAAGCCCAGCAAGACCAGCAAAATGCTGGGCAAGAGGGGCAGCAAGACCAAGGCGAAGCACAACAGGGCAATGGCCAGTTTAAAAATGGCGGCAACGGTCATCCAATCACCCAGGAAGATTTGCAGCGTATGTTGGATCAAGCGGAAAATATGGCACGCAGCGGCGCGCGGGAGGCTGCACAAGATATGTTGTCGCAATTGGAAGAATTGATGGATAATTTGATCCCCTCGCCGGGCCCAGGATCAGGCACCCCACAAACGGGCCAAAATTCCAGGCAGAATGGGGACCGACTGCCTTCCCCCGAATCGCAGCTAAATAAGGGTCTAAATGGGTTAATGCAAGATCAGCAAGATCTGATGGATCATAGTTTTGGCCAATCCCAACAAGGAAATAATCCCGGTCAAAATCGCGACAATGCTCAAGAGCAACAGCAACTTCGGGAACAATTGGGCGAACAAATGCGGCAAATGGGGGAATTGCTTGGGGAAATCCCCCAAAGTTTTGGCGAGGCTGAGCAAGCCATGCGCGAAGCGGAACAAGCCTTCCGCCAAGGCAATCCTGACGCCGCCGGGGAAGCCATGGGGCGAGCGCTTGAGCAATTACAAAATGGCAGTCGGGAATTAGGGGAAATGCTGGCGAAAAGGCTTGACCCTAACGGCAATCAAACAATCCGCCGTAATGACGGCGGACGTGACCCGCTTGGCCGCCAAGATCCCGGCCAAGGACGAATGGATGAAGGCCAGGTTAAAATCCCCGATGCCGAAACAATGCAAAAATCTAGGAATATTTTGGAAGAATTGCGCCGCCGTGCCGCTGATTTAAGCCGTCCAGCTCTGGAACGCGAATATCTGCAACGGTTGTTGCAGTTGTTTTAAGGGTTTTGGGGGTTCCTTGATTGCTAGCGGCAACCACGATAAGCATTAAGTCTTATGACTGCGCCTTACGTGCTTTACCAGGATAATTGGGATCGGGTATGGGAATAAATAATTATTTTTCCAATCCCCTGAGACCCAAGAATAAAAGTGCTGGAAATGTGAATTTTTAACGTTCTGCTGTAGGAACGGCAAATTCCAACTGAATATACACTTTATTGGCAGGGGGGTTATAAAGGGTGGATTGCACCACAACCGATTGCAAGGGTGCTAATTCCTTAACAGGGCCATGAAAAGTCCATTCCTGAATCCACCGGTTTGTCCCCTCTTCCCTCACAATGACCCGCAAGGAAGGCAGCGGTTGGGGTGAGCGGGTTACATTAATAATCCGTCCTTCGACAACCAGGGTAGCCAGTGCTGTCAGTTCCGGCATATCACTCGGTGGCGTTTGCAGGGTGCGGACATCGGTAATCTCAAGCCCAGCCCCGATAATATCCAACCCTATCCAGCCATACGCCGCATTCAACCCCGGCCATATTTTAATCAAAGGCCGCTGTAACCCCAGCAACAAGATGATACCAATCCCTAATCCGACGCAGGCTTTCCCCCAGGTTCTAAATATCCAACGCTTAGGGACAGGTGGCTTAAAAATGGCGGGCAATTGGATTTTTCTGGGCAAATCTGCAACTGTTAGCGAATCATGGCTGGTGTGTTCATTAGAAGTAGATGCTGGGGACGGGGTTTTATTGCTACCTTGACCGCTTTTATTGTTAGTCTGCGCCATTTCTGGCAGCGGCCTACCGTTCTTGTGCGGATCGGCAGGTTCTTGCCACCAACGATGCTGGCAACGGGCGCATTGCACCGTCCGGCCTTGCAGACCTAAGAGATGATCAGCAACCAAATAACCGGTATAGCAGGCTGGACAAGTGGTAATCATTAGTTAATCACCATAATAGCTGATTATTTTTGTTATCATTTGGTAAAAAATTTGCTAGAAATTGATCAAAGGACGTATCATCTCCATCAGGTAACCGTTATTTAATATTTTATACTGCGCTGATTCGCCTGAGGCAAGCAATCATTTGGTGGATTTTTTACCTATACGGAGGGGTGTTGGTTTTATTTGAACATGTATCCATGCGTTATGGCAATGAGCCGGAAATATTGCGGGATATTTCTTTTACCCTGACCCCCGGAACATTCCATTTCCTGACCGGCGCCTCTGGTGCGGGCAAATCATCCCTGTTGCGGATGATGTATTTGGGTCAACAGCCATCGGCAGGGACTTTGCGATTATTCGGCCGTGACGTCATCCGTTTAAGGCGGCAGGAATATCCTTTGATCCGCAGGCGGATCGGGGTGGTTTTCCAGGATTTCCGCCTTTTGGATAACTTAACCGCTTTTGATAATGTGGCCTTGCCATTGCGGGTGATTGGCGTCTCGGAAGCCCAAGTTCGGGAACATGTATCCGAATTGCTGATTTGGGTGGGGTTAGCGGACTATCTTTACAATTACCCGCGCACCTTATCCGGCGGGCAACAGCAACGGGTCGCAATTGCCCGGGCGATTATCAGCCGCCCCAGTTTACTTTTGGCGGATGAGCCGACCGGTAACTTGGATGAACCGATGTCCATGCGCCTTATGTATTTGTTTGAAGAGCTTAATAAAACCGGCACAACCATTATTATTGCTACCCATAGTGAAAATTTGATCCATAGCTTTCCCTATCCGCAAATGCATATCCATAACGGGCAGTTATCTTTCCTGCCACCTGGAGTCAGTTAACATGGGCTTTTTTTCCGTTACCCTGCCGCTTGGCCAAGATTCCTCCGGCCGCTTTTTGCCCTGGATTATGGCGTTTATGGTGTATATTGGCATGTTAGCTTTGGCCAGCAGTTTAGCCCTTGACCGCCTGGCCGCCCGTTGGAACACCGGCTTGCAAGGCAGTATGACCGTTATGCTGCCGCCACAATCAATGGCTGCAGAGCAAACCGTTTTACGGGAAAAAACCTTGCAGGTTATCCGCACCACTCCCTGGGTTACCAAAGCAGCAATCATTGACCCCGCAACCACTGCAAAAATGTTGGAACCTTGGCTGGGCAACAACAGCAATTTCAAAGCATTGCCTATCCCTGATTTGATTGCGGTTGAATATCAATCAACCAATCCCGTCCGCATTGCAGAATTGCGGAAATCCTTAGCGATCGTTTCGCCAGAGATATTGTTAGACGACCACCAAGGCTGGTTATCCGAACTGCTCCGTTTTGCCGAGTCCTTGCAAGGCCTGTCTTATTTTTTGATTTTGGTGGTTGAGGCGGCCACGGTTATTACCGTGATTTTCGTTACCCGCACAGGTTTGGCCATCAACCGGCGTATTGTCGATATTGTCCATTTGGTGGGTGCCCCTAATCGCTATATCGCCAAGCAATTCCAGAACCATTCGCTGCGCTTGGGAATTATGGGTGGCATCATTGGGGCTTGCCTGGCAGGCTTGACTTTACTGGCCATTGAATATGTGCTGGGTTCCCTAAGCTCTATCATCCTACCAAAACTGACCTTATCTTTTTGGCATTGGGTTTTGTTATCGCTTTTACCAGTTTCAGCAGGGATTATCGCCATGCTTACAGCGCGCTATACCGTTTTACGATCGCTCTCTTGATATAACATTGAGGATGGATCATGCGAGGATTTCTATCGTCCTTATTATTTCGCTGCCGGTTTTGCAGGGCGGTGTTTTTGCTAGCGGTTTTTTGGGTCATGGGTTTTGTAGGCTACATTAACCAAAGTCCCCGTCACGATAATTTTTCACCAACCACCCGCTTTCAAAGCGGGGTAATTTTAACAGGGGGGCCAGGCTTTCGCCGCATTGAACAAGGGATTCATTTGCTACTGAACAATCAGGTGGAACGCTTGTTGATTTCAGGGGTGGATCCATCTGTATCCCTATCCGCCATCCTAACCCCCGCCTCTTCTGCCTTGACTGGGGAAAATATTAATTGGCTGTCCTGCTGTATTGATTTGGGATATGAAGCGCGCGATACCATCGGCAATGCCAAAGAAACCAAATATTGGGTGGAGCGGCATGGATATCAAGAATTGCTGGTCATTACATCTGATTACCATTTGTTGCGCAGCATGACAGAAATGCACATGGCGTTGCCCCATACCAAATTATATTACTCATCTGTACCTTCCGATTTCCTTAAATCGGTTGATGATGGCAAAATCAACGTCAAATATCTGTGGAAATTAGCCGAAGAATATAACAAATTCCTGCTCGTTGCCGCCCGCCAATGGCTGGAAAAAATTTGGTAACCTCAATGGATCAAAAAACAAATAAACCCTTCCCTAAGTCCCGTGGCTTATTATCCGAAAAACAAGAAATTTGGCTGCGCTCCCTGAGTTTTACCATCGCTTTTTATGGCTGGAGTTTTTTGATTATGACCATTTCTCTGCCTTGTTTGCCCCTTTCAAGGCAAGCAACCTTTGAATGTGGCCGACTGTGGGTGCGGGTAACTTGTTGGTTGCTTCAGGAAATTACCTTAATCCGCCATCAATTTAAGGGATTAGAAAATATTCCCAACACCCCGGTTATTTTTGCCGTCAAACACCAATCAGCTTGGGAAACACTGACTTTTTTGCTGGTCAGCAAACAGCCAGCTTTTGTGTTGAAACGGGAATTATTATGGGTGCCTTTATTCGGCTGGTTTATGTGGGGGTTAAACATGATTTCCATTAACCGGCGCGAACGCCAGCGCAGCATGCAGCAATTGCTACAAAAGGCCCGCCTGCGTCTTACCCAGGGCCGTTCAATCGTCATCTTCCCCGAAGGCACCCGCATGCCCCCTGGGCAGACCGGGCCTTACCATGCCGGTATTGCCGCTTTGTACCAACATTTAAATGTACCGGTTGTGCCGGTGGCTTTAAATTCCGGGAAATATTGGCGCCGCAAAACTTTGCTGAAATACCCAGGCACCATTACCATGGAATTCCTACCTCCCCTACTTCCGGGTTTGGATAAGCAACAGTTCCTTAGCACCCTCAGGCAACAGATTGAAGCCGCCTCAAAGCGGTTGGACATCTAGGAGAAATATTTTATGAGGAGAATGGCTACACACTTGACCCGCACAACGAAGGGTGCTTTATGCTGTTGGCCAGTAAGATAAGTTCTTTCAAGGAGACGTTCACGTATCGGGTTGGAAGCAGCCAAAAAATATGATTAATATCGAACCTTACGATTCCCATCCATATATTCCTTAGGAATATATGGGAGTATACGTTAGTTCTGCCGTCGCCAATCAGTGAAGCTGCCTTCTCAAGGAGATTATATGATACTATGATATATGCTTTGTCCGATCATAAGGAAGAACATTAGGCATCGCTTGCCTGCATCGTTGAACCAATGACTTTGAGCAATGCCAAAGCTTCTAGCATCCTTATAAAAGACCGGCCAAGGGAAAGGATGCCTTTAAATTTGTGGAAAAACCCTTCAAAGGTGACACTTATGGTCAACAGAAGCGAGCGATTGGGTTATATTACAGTTAAAGGAGACAGAAAATCTCAATAAAGGAAAGCAACATGCCTGCTTCTCTTCAAAAATCAATCGCTGCAGATATTCTCATTAAGATTGCAGAAGAATTCTGTGATTTTTGTGAAAAATCCAATGATTTAAAATTGGAAAAGAAAATATTTCACTTGTCAAAATTGCTAAGTGATTTGCAAGCGGCAATTTACAAAATTCAATCGGATGATATTGATACTTTCCCTGAAGTTGAGACATACAAGCAATCCCCTTCCCTGTCAGAAAATTTTCTGGATTTCGGAATTTTTGAGGACTACACTTTAACATTGGAACCTTTTGCTTTAACAAAAAAAGGATTTTCAACTTCGGGCATTGGCGTAGGTTCTTTAAAAGACGATATATCAGATATTTATCAGGATTTAAAACGCGCCTTGCACTTTTACCATCATCCCAGCGGATCGACATCTGAAACCATTTGGGATCTTTGTTTTCACTACAACACTCATTGGGGATATCATTTGGTGAATGCCCAGCGTATACTTTTCGAAGCTTTGCAAGATTTGGGGATAATATTGCCTATTTCTAAAAATAGTTTTTCCTCTTAGAGATCATCGATTTAGATTATTTTCTAACTACGCGCTCAAACCGCCAATAGACGGGTTGGATGCCTTTGGCAATGGCTTTTTCCTCATAACGGGTGGCAGGCCAACCCTCGGGCCTTTTTAACCAATCACCCGCACTTTCAGCCAACCAGCGGAAATCTTGATTTTTCAACATATGTTCAGAAATCCAGGTAATCAGGCCGTAGTCATCGCTGGCTAACCGAAATTCACCGCCATCTTTTAAGATTTTCGCCAATAAAGCTAGATTCTCGGGGTTAACAAAACGCCTGCGGGCATGGCGTTTTTTCGGCCAAGGATCGGCAAACAGTAAAAAAATCCGGTCGATTGATTGTTCCGGCAACATTTTGAGTAATGGTTGGGCAGGCTTGGGGAAAATCCGGATATTTTGTAATTGATTTTCCCCAATGGTGGAAAGCAAATTCCCAACCCCATTTTCAAACACTTCACAACCAATCATACCGATTTTAGGGAACAATTTAGCCATTTCGGCCAAATGCTCCCCGAAACCAAAACCGATCTCTAGCCACAGCCCCTGTAGGGGGAAAGGAAATAAAACAGCTGGATTAAAAGACCCTGCAGGCAATTCAAAAGAAAATTTCGGCAACAACTCATTGAAATCATGCTGCCGCTGGACGCGCATCGGCCGCCCTTTCCGGCGGCCATAAAAGCGGGTGTCAATCAAAGGAACAGACATCTTTAAAAAGCCGCTTTCAGTTCCTCGGCCAAATCCAGTTTCTCCCATGAAAATCCGCCATCTGCTTGAGGTTTTTGGCCAAAATGGCCATAAGCAGCGGTGCGGGCGTAAATCGGCCGGTTCAGCTGCAGTTTTTCCCGAATGCCGCGCGGGCTTAAATTAACCAATTGCTGTAATTTTTTGGATAATACATCTTCATCCACCTTGCCTGTGCCATGGGTGTTGACATAAACCGATAGCGGTTTAGCAACCCCAATTGCATAGGCCAACTGGATTGTACAATAATCAGCAAGCCCCGATGCTACCACATTCTTTGCCAAATACCGGGCCGCATAGGCAGCTGAGCGGTCAACCTTGGTAGGATCCTTGCCAGAAAAAGCGCCACCACCATGGGGGGCTGCCCCGCCGTAAGTATCCACAATAATTTTCCGGCCGGTCAAACCTGTATCCCCATTGGGTCCACCGATCACAAACCGCCCGGTTGGGTTCACATAAAATTCGCTTTCTTCGCACATCCAACCTTTTGGCAATATTTGCAGCACGTGGGGACGGACAATTTCGCGTACTTGCTGCTGGCTTAAATCTGCATGATGTTGGGTTGAAACCACAATCGAGGTGGCGCGAACTGGCTTACCATCAACATATTCTAAGGTAACCTGGCTTTTGGCATCCGGGAACAAACCCATATTTTTATTTTTGCGCCGCGCTTGCGATAAGGATTTTAAAATGCCGTGGGCATAATATAAGGGCGCTGGCATCAAATCCGGCGTTTCTTTGCAAGCATACCCAAACATAATCCCTTGGTCGCCCGCCCCCTCTTCCTTACCAGCCGTTGCATCCACCCCCATCGCGATATCAGCGGATTGGCTATGCACATACACATCAATGTCAACGGTTTGCCAATCAAACCCTTCCTGGTCATAGCCGATATCGCGAATGGCCTGACGGGTGACTTCCTGCATTTTTTGTTTGTTGATTTGGGCGGGGCCGCGCACTTCACCGGCTAAAACCACCTTGTTGGTAGTTGCCAAACTTTCCAAAGCAACCCTGGCATAAGGATCGACAGCCAAGAACGCGTCCACAATGCTATCGGAAATGCGATCACAAACCTTATCCGGATGGCCTTCTGATACTGACTCGCTGGTAAACAAATATTTCTTTTTCTTTAATTGCACGGCGAAGATCCTTTTTCAATGAGTGAGGAGATTCTATTATATTGCCAAGTATGAGGCACAGAAACACGGCTTATTTGTCTATTCCCAAGAAATTTTTTAATCTTTTTTCTTCACGAAATTAAGTCGCTTAAAGAAAAATAATCTTGTTTCATAAAAAAAGAAAATAAAATTTTCAATGATGGGTGATCCAGTGGTAATCAAAGCCTTTGCCGCAATAAAATAATCGCAACAATCAATAAAACGAGCAGCCCAAAAAATATATCATTGCCAAAGCGGGCATAAAGGGTTGGGAATGGATGCGGTTTGGGTAAGGGGACATCCAGGACACCCTGCTGATTTAAGGGTAGGATGCCAATAATCCGTCCGTAAGGATCGACCGCCCCACTAATTCCCGTGGCAGCGGCCCGTACCAAGGGAATCCCCTCTTCAACCGCCCGGACGCGCGCCATGGCAAAATGTTGATAAGGCCCATCACTGTTACCAAACCAGCCATCATTGGTAATGTTTAACATCCATTCCGGTTGTTGCCCTGCTGCTTTGATTTGGCCTGGGAAAATAATTTCATAACAAATTAAAGGACTAAAAGGGGGAAGTTTGTCACCCCCAAAGGACATGGTTACATGATCCAAGCCTGAAGAAAAATCCAGCGCCCCGGGGGTAATTTTATTCAGCCAAGGCAACCAGGGGCGCAGCGGCACATATTCCCCGAAAGGCACTAGGTGAACTTTATCATAATAAGCGATAATCTTGCCTTGATCATCAAGCACATAAAGGCTATTCCATGCTTGGGTCACCGAATCTTGTTCCCACAACAGCCGATTGGCGCCGAAAATTAATTTACCCTTTAAAGGAACAATTTGCGCCAGCACCTCCTGTAATTGAGGATAACGCTCTAAGGAATAACTAACAGCAGATTCGGGCCAGATAACATGGGTAACTTTGTCAAAGCCTGGGGTTTGCGAGGTGAGCGACAGATACAGTTGTAGATTCCTGCTATAATATTCGGGGTTAATCTTTTCTTCTTGGGGAATAGCCGGTTGAACCAATCGTAAAACAACATCCGTTACATAGCTAGTTGGAAACTGGGTTAACCGGTACCCGCCATATAAAGCCATTCCGGCCCACAACAACGCAACCAATGGCATAACCAGCCATTTTGATAGGCGGTTGATGATCATTTGATGACTGTTAAGGCGCGGGTCAAAAAATAACGCTGGCATAGCCGCACTGAAAAAGGTAAGCATGCCAAGCCCTAAAACCCCAATAACACTGACACTTTGAAGGATCGCTAAGTTTGCTGACCAAACATAGCCGATTAAATTCCAAGGATAGCCGGTTAAAAACCAGCAACGCAACCATTCCGCTAAAGACCAGGCAAAGGTCAGCAATAAAATTCGGGCCATACCGTACGGCCAGCCAACGCGCCATAGGATCATAAATAATAAAGCCGGGGCGGTTGCCAGAACAGCACCTGGCCCTATTAAAGCTATGGGATAAAGCCAGCCAAATTCCTCAGACCTTACCAAAATAGCATTCGCCATCCAGGCATTGCTGAACGCAAAATGCCCGAAACCAAACCACCATAAAACCAAAAAAACCCGCCACGGCTTTTTTTGTAAATCGATCAGCCACACAAGAATGGCTAAAGTAGGTAAAAGGACAGGGACAAAATGAAAAGGGGGCAACGCGAAGGTCGACGCTATCCCTAAACATGCCAAAAATAAGCGTAATGCCCAACCCCGATGATCAATGGCGAGCAGTAAAGTGCTTAAGAATTTCTTGATGGCCAATTTTTTCACCGCTGGCCGGATTTGTGATCAAAGCCCATTATGTCACCTGTTTCATCAATACCCTTAATATGTTGGCGCTGGCCTGGTAATCCGCAGTTTCTTAATACGCCTAGGATCGGCTTCCATAATCTCAAAATTTAATCCAGAAGGATGGACAATCAATTCGCCACGGCTAGGGATGCGGCCGGTTAGGGAAAACATCAGCCCGCCAATCGTATCAATATTTTTCTTTTCTTCCTCGGCGGTTAAAACTTTGCCGACTTGCTGTTCCAATTCCTCAATAGATAACCGGGCATCCGCCAACCATGATCCGTCGGAGCGATGGATTAAACCGGGGGTCTCCGGCACGTCATGTTCATCTTCAATATCCCCAACAATTTCCTCAATGACGTCCTCAATGGTAATCAGGCCGTCGGTACCGCCAAATTCATCAATAACCACGGCCATGTGAATGCGGCTTAATCGCATTTCAAGCAATAAGTCCAAAACCGACATGGTGGGGGCCACAAATAAAATATCGCGCTTTAAAGCTTCTAACTGGTATTCACGCTCATGAATGGTGCAAGCCAAAACATCCCTTATATGGACAAACCCAATCACCTCATCCAGATGGTCTCGGTATAAAGGCAGCCGGGAATGACCATCACGGCTAAAAACTTTTAATAGTTCTTGTAAAGTTTGGTGATGCGGTACGGCGATAATATCGGCTCGCGGGATCATGACATCATAGGCTGTTAAATCACGTAGTTTTAATATATTTTTTAGCAAACTGCCTTCATCAGCACCAAATGCCGAGGAATCGGGGTCAGCGTCATGTTCTTCAATCAAGTCTTCTATCACTTCACGCAATTCTTCCCCCCCATTGCGGCGCTTCCAAAAATTAAAAATACGTTGCCACAGCCTCTTCTTCCCAGGTTCAGGATTAGGGGGAGTGGAAGAATTAAGATGGGAAGAAAAAGAATGTTTTTCTGACATGCTACAGACCCCTTATCATCGGTTGGGGAAAGAAGTGATATAAGGATTAGCAATATGGAGGGAGGCTAATGCCCCAATTTCCAATTTTTCCATGATTTTCGCCTCATTTTTATTTTGGTGATCATACCCTAATAAATGAAGAAAGCCGTGAATCAGCAAATGGGTAAAATGATCCTTAAAAGTTTTGTCTTGTTCCATCGCCTCTTCCGTTATTGTCTCATAAGATAAAAAAACATCCCCTAAGAAATGAACAAGTTCGCCGTCTTGATCTTGATATTGCTGAGGCAAGCAAAAAGATAGCACATTGGTTGGTTTATTGTGGTGGCGGTATTGCTGGTTAAGTTGCTGAACATGGGAGTTACTGGTAAGAATGATAGACAAAGCAAGTGTTTGGAAGGACGGAGGACAAAATCCCAAACAATTTTTGGCCAAAACTTTTCTGATATGTTGGCGCAACTGGGGAACAGCATGGTGCCAATTTTTGTTGAGCATTCGAACCGACAAATGAAGTTTTCTTTTAGGGAGCGGCGCAAGAGTCATGTTATGAAAGTTGACCTTGCTTTACCAATAGCTGGCGGCGTTCATATGCTTCAATAATTCGGGAAACCAACGCATGGCGCACCACATCCTCTTTTGAAAATTCAATCATTTGGATGTCTTGCACCCCCTTTAAAATAGATAAAGCATTAGCCAATCCTGAGGTTATCCCCGAGGGTAAGTCTATCTGCGTCAGATCGCCCGTGACCACCATCTGCGCCCCTTGCCCCAGCCTGGTTAGGAACATTTTCATCTGAACAGCTGTGGTATTTTGGGCCTCATCTAAAATAACAAAGCTGTTTGCCAACGTGCGGCCACGCATAAAAGCTAACGGGGCAATTTCAATATCCCCTGTTGCCAAACGCCGCTCTACCTGTTCGGACGGCAGCATGTCATATAAAGCATCATATAAGGGCCTTAAATAGGGATCAACTTTTTCTTTGAGATCGCCTGGCAAAAAACCCAATCTTTCGCCAGCCTCAACCGCAGGCCTTGATAAAATAATTCGGTCCACCTTGCCATTAATCAGGGCAGAAACAGCCGCCGCCACCGCAAGATAAGTTTTCCCCGTACCCGCTGGCCCTAAACCAAATACTAAGGGGTATTGCCGCAAGGCCTTCACATACGCCACTTGATTGGCAGAACGCGGGATAATATGTTTCCGGATTGTTTTGATAACCCCTTCATTCACCGTATCTGGAAGCGACGCAATGGGTGCAGGGTTGGCCTGATCCGTGTTGCCCGCAACAGTAGCATTTTTTTCCCTAATCATGCGAACATTTGCCTCCATCTCTGCCAAATCAACGTCAGAACCATTTTTCAACCGTTGATATAGAAGGTTTAGAACGGTTTTTGCTATATCAATATTAGATATTGATCCTGAAATAAGCAATTTATTCCCCCGTGATACAATAGAAAGTTGCAGGATCTGTTCCAAACGCGCCAAATTTTCTTCATGCTGGCCGTATAGGGATGACAACAGCCGATTATCATCAAAAGATAATACAACCGGGGGGGAAAGCCGGGGGTCTTGAGAATCAAGCATTATGTGCACCTTCCCTAGGCGGATAAGAAACCAATTGGCCCCCTAAACTATGCGAATTAGCTTGGTTAACCCGAACGCAGACCATCTGGCCAATTAAATCTTCCGAAGCTTCCACATGAACTAATTGCATATGGGGACTGCGACCATGGACTTGATGCGGTTGGCGGCTTTTCTTTTCCAAAAGTACGAAGAGTTCCTGCCCTACCATTTGCTGGTTGAACTGGGATTGCTGTTGATCTAATAAAAATTGTAATTCCTGTAGGCGTTGATCTTTCACTTCCTCAGCTATTTGTTGGTCATGATTAGCAGCGGGGGTACCAGGACGCGCGCTGTATTTGAAAGAATAGGCCTGTGCATAGGTAATTTTTTTGATAAAGCTAAGAGTTTCTTCAAAATCTTTTTGGGTTTCACCCGGAAACCCCACAATAAAATCGGAGGAAAGGGCAAGGTCTGGCCTAACTGCCCTGACCTTATCGATCACTTTTTCGTAATCCGCGGTATTATGGCGACGGTTCATCTGTTTTAAAATCTTGTTGGAACCCGATTGCACGGGCAAATGAAGGTAAGGCATCAACATAGAAATTTGCCCATGCGCCTGAATAAGGTCATCTCCCATATCCAAAGGATGGGAAGTGATGTAACGCAAGCGCTGCAACCCATCAATCTCCGCCAATTCCAGCAACAACCTAGCCAAACCCCAGCTTGCCGTACCTGAAGGGGCCAATCCGTGATACGCATTAACATTCTGGCCCAGTAAAATAATTTCTTTGGCCCCACCTTTTACCAGGTTTTTGGCCTCCACCAAAATAGACTGAACCGGCCTTGAAACCTCGCCTCCCCTGGTATAAGGCACGACGCAAAACGTACAAAATTTATCGCATCCCTCTTGTACAGTTAAAAAAGCCACGACCCCTTTACCCAAACGGTGCTGCGGTAAATGATCGAATTTTGACTCAACGGGAAAACTAGTATCTACTATCATCTTCTTCCCTAGAGTAGGAACAGCGACATTTTCCTGGTAATGCCCAATCATTTCCGGCAATCGGTGATAAGCTTGCGGCCCCACCACAATGTCCACATAAGGGGCCCGGCGCTGAATTTCTTCCCCTTCCGCCTGTGCCACACAGCCAGCAACGGTTAAGATGCTTTGCTGCCCTGCTTTTTGTCTCGCCTGCTTCATTTGATAGAAGCGGCCCAAATCTGAAAAGAGTTTTTCAGCTGCCTTTTCCCGGATATGGCAAGTATTCAAAATGACCATATCGGCTTGTTCCGGTTCGTCAACCTGCCGGTATTGCATGGCAGCCAAAGATTCGATCATCCTTTCCGAATCATAAGCATTCATTTGGCAACCGTAGCTTTTCACAAAAACCTTTTTCATCCCTTCATCTTTCCCCTTTCATTTGAAAGGGGGCTTGCCTGCCGACCGGTAATGGCCTCCTGAAATCCCTCCTGGACTTGCTGAAAACAATAATCAGTCATCTCTTTACGGGATTTGAATTGATGGATATTAACCGGTTCATGAAACTCAATTAAAACACGTATTTTCCCTAACCGTAATAATTGCCAAATATGCTCACCAAACCCTACATCCCCATACCAAGCTATTAGATGTCGCCAACTATATCCAAGCGGCAAGCCGTTCAAGTGCGTATAAGCGATTGATACGGGTTGGACCGTGACATAAGGATTTGTAACATTCTGACCGGGTATTAATTTGGTTTCCGCGACAGATAACAAAGAACTGCGAAAAGGGAAAAGCCTATTGCCATCATTGGTGGTTCCTTCGGCAAAAAGCATCAAGCTATCGCCTTCCTGAAGGCGCTCGGCCATTGAATTGCGGTGAACACCCGTGTTTTTGGGTTGACGATCGATAAAAACTGTCCGCTGTAATCTAGCTAATAATCCAAAAATTGGCCATTTACTAACCTCCGCCTTGCTCACAAACGAAATGGGCATCAGGGAAGCAAAAGAAATAATATCGACGTAACTTGTATGGTTGGCTACATACAAAGTCGGCCGATGAGGGGATGGTTGACCTTTGATGGATATGTAAATCCCCAATGTCCGGCAACATATACGATGATAAAAAACAGCAAATGCCCCTAATTTTTCGCCATTTACCCACCGTAAAACCATTTGGGTACTAATAAAAACCAGATTGATCATGGCATAAATGAATAAGCGCCATATGGCCAATATTCGGGAACCCAAGGAAAAAGTGCGGATTTTTTTGGGCTGTCCGGGGAAATTTTGGACTTCCTCCACTGCCTCATGCGTCATACGGCTGGTTTTCAATTTTCTTCCTCACGCGCCGTGTAATGCCTAATATATTTACCGGTTACCAAGTCCGTTTTGACGACGACATTAACATCAGTGGTATTAAATTGTTCATCAACCACCGCTCCTTCCCCTATAAACCCTCCCAACCGCAGATATCCCTTAATCAGGGGGGGTAAACGGACTAAAGTCCCTCTGACATTTATCTTTTCTTTAGAAACCATGTTCATGTTGACATAGCGTTTGGCCACAGCAACCGCCCGTAGGTCTGGCGGAGCCAAATGAAAATGATGCAAGTAAGCCAATTGTGTAGATAATTCCTGCAGATTGGTACCCGGCAAACTAGCACAACCAAACATGATTTGCACTTGATAGAAACGGACATATTCGACAATCCCGCGCCATAAAAGCTGCATCGCAGGGCCAGTCCTATATTGCTTGGCAACGCAAGAACGGCCTAATTCCATAATTTCACCCGGATGTGCCATTAATCGGCTGATGTCATATTCATCTTGGGAATAAAACTGTCCACATCTTTTGGCAGCCTCACGTTTCATCAGGCGGTACGTTGCCACCACATTGGGTTGGTAAAGAGGTTGAGAGTTGGGGTGATCCCCAGAATCTTGATGATTCAAAATAATCAGATGATCACAAAATGGATCAAACCGATCAAAATCACGTCTAAGTTTACGGGCCTGATCACTTGGTTGGGCTGCCATTTCTTCATAAAAAACCTGATAACGCAGCGCCTGCGCCGCATCGATTTCTTGCGTTGTACTTGCCAATCTTATTTCCAGTGGGCCTACCCTAACCTGCACCGGCGACTTTTTTGATCCCCCTGATAATTGCTGCATATTCCTAGTTTGCCCTAGCCGTATGAATAGTTATTCGTTTCATGATCTATATCATCATTTTTCTTATTTTTTCTTGAGAGGTATAGCATAAAGCTCCAGGCGATGTCCAATCAACTGATAGCCAAGTTTTTCTGCAACT
This sequence comes from Alphaproteobacteria bacterium, assembly GCA_044227605.1. GTDB lineage: Bacteria > Pseudomonadota > Alphaproteobacteria > JAEUKQ01 > JAEUKQ01 > JAEUKQ01. The sequence continues at coordinate 78,010 of JBGAWJ010000001.1, read as the reverse complement.
TTTTGCTGTAAATCTTCAATTTCCTGGTTATGAAACTCAATGATACCGCCGCTGCGAACATCAATTAAATGGTCATGATGAATATCAGGCATCTCTTCATAGCGGGAACGACTATCCCGAAAATCATGCCGGGCAATAATATTGGCTTCTTCAAATAGCTTGACGGTACGATAAACCGTAGCCATCCCAATTTTTGCATCCAATTGTTGCACCCGCTGGAAAACCATTTCAACATCCGGATGATCGTTAGATTCTGACAGAATCTGTGCAATCAACCGCCTGGCTCCCGTTAATTTAATGCCTTTTCCGAGACAGGTTTTTTCAATATTTGATAAAGAATTGATTTTATTGTCCGCCATAAACTACCTATCCTGTCTCGGTGGCTATATGATGAAAAAATTTTTACCCCCGCCCTATCCAAAGTGTTTTTATCCAACACCATAGTACAAAACCAGGGCATCCTCCGGTTCCTGCGGAGGATTATAATAATAATTAGGTCGAATTGACAACAGTTTAAAGCCCATCGATTGATAAAATTTTTGGGCGGATAGATTTTTACAACTGACTTCAAGCAAAAAACTTTTTAATTTTTCTCGTTTTCCCAACTCCATCATATGTCGTATTAAGGAAGATGCGGTGCCTTGCCTGCGGCAAGAGGGAATAACCCCTAGCGATAAAATATCCCCCACATCATCTGTAAGCCTAAAAACTAGATAGCCAATTTTTTGTTGGTTTTGCTGGGCCAGCAAGGCGTAGGTTCTATCCACCCCCAGCGCTTCCTGCCAGCTTGCTAACGACCAGCTCTGATCAAAACATTGCTGCTGTAATTGCCATAAAATTTGCCAATCAGTGGCTTTAAGAGGATGAATGATCATCAGGCAATGACCAAAACAGTTTTTTGACTTCCGAAACATCCGGCGTCTTCAAATAAATTGGAAGCGCATCTAAACCAGGTTGTTTTTGCCGTAATTGATAAGCCGCCAGCTGCGCTACATACTTGGCATGTGGCTGATAAGAATTGTTGATGAGGGAAGAAATACGGCCTGGTATTTTTGCAGCTCCATCTCCGATAATGATGGCCGCCTTGTGACCGATTAGCGTTTCTATTTCCTCTGGCATAATCACCAAAGGTGGCGTTAAGGGTTTTGCTTGATGGGTGTAGAATCTGGCAAAAACATCTTGGCGCTTGCCGTCCAATAAAACTAGGATAGCACGGTTATCAGACATTTCGGTTGCCGCCGCTGAGGCTAAAGCCAGAAAACTGCAGACGCCAAAAACGGGGATACCTAGGCTGAATCCCAACCCCTGCGCCGCGGCTAATCCAATCCGCAAACCCGTATAAGAGCCAGGTCCTACACTCACTGCTATCTGATCCAATTGCTTAAGAGAGATTCTTGCTTCCCACAATAATAATTCGATCAGCGGGATAATCGATCCTACCGCACCTTGCGTGGTTTCTTGCATCGGGATAGCCAAGGACCCACTCTGCCATAAACAAACTGAACAATGGCTTCCGCCTGACTCAACCGCTAAAATAGTTGCCAACTGTTATCACTTTCCTATTTGATAACTTCATGATATGAAATAGCCAGAAAATTGCAACTATCCCGTTATTTTCGTCCTCTTTATTTATTATTAACATTGCATGCAGGGTCTTATGTTAATCCCCATAGAACCGTCCCGATTTGATGTGGAAATTGCTTTGGCTTATGCAACCACTAGCAATGTCACCAACAAAAAAATTTATCAACACGCTTTTTGTTATCTGCACCCAGACGCCGCAAACTGTTTGGAAAAAGCCATAAAACTATCGGCTACCCTTGGGTACCGACTAAAGATTTTCGATGCTTTCCGGCCTGTTGAAGCGCAGTGGATATTGTGGAATCAATTCCCAGATCCTAATTTTGTGGCTGATCCCCGCAAGGGTTCGCCCCACTCAAGAGGTGTTGCCATTGATTTGACTTTAATTAACAACCACCAGCAAGAATTAGACATGGGAACAGCGTTTGATGCTTTTACCCCCCTGTCCCACCACGGTAACCTTGGTATTTCAGCAACAGCCCAACAAAACAGGATGGTTTTACTGGGGATTATGACGGCAGCTGGCTGGGACTTTTACCGGAATGAATGGTGGCATTACCAATTATTCAATTCCCGGCGTTACCCTTTATACCAAGATAGCGCTGTTCCCAAGGGGCTGATGACCCCTATCGCTAAATAATTCGGCAGGTTTCCTTAAAAGTCAGCCGGTCATTGCGGGGAAAAGCCTTATCCTGGTCGGCATAGCCCAAATTGCAAAGGAAATTGCTTTGGAAGCGCCCATCGGGGAAAAATTCCCGGTTCAACTTCTTTGGGTCAAACCCTGACATCGGCCCGCAATCCAACCCCAAGGCCCGGGCAGCCAACATAAAATAGGCACCTTGCAGCGAGCTGTTGCGGAACGCCGTGGCTTTAATCTCCTCCTCATTACCAACAAACCAGGATTTCGCATTAGCTTGCGGAAATAGTCGGGGCAAATAATCATAAAAATGCATATCTTGGGCGATAATGGCCGTGACCGGTGCTTTCATCGTTGCTTCAATATTGCCGGGCATCAAACAATCCCTCAAACGCGCCTTGCTAGCAGCACTTTTGACGAAAACGATGCGCATCGGATTGGTATTCGCACTCGTAGGGGCCATTTTGGCCAAATCATAAGCCGCTTGCAGCAAAGATTCTTCCACAGGTTTATCTAGCCAAACGCGGTGTGTACGCGCCTTTAAAAACAACTGATCCAAAGCACCTTGAGAGATTTTGTCGAACATGTGCTAGTCCCTTATAATGCGAATGGTGATAGGAATTAATATCCCAGAGTTAAACGGCTTTTACCTGCTTAACCTCAGGAACATAGTGGCGGAGCATGTTTTCAATACCCACTTTCAAGGTTGCGGTTGAGCTGGGGCAACCCGCACAAGAACCGCGTAAATGCACATAAACAGTCCCATCTTTAAAATCGGCAAAGACAATATCTCCCCCGTCTTGGGCCACAGCAGGGCGCACCCGGGTCTCTAATAATTCTTTTATTTTGGCCGTGATCTCATCATCTTCCACAACCCCTAACACTTTTGCTTCCATGGTTTGAATAGCGGGTTGGCCGCTCGTAAAATGGTCCATCATGGCACCCAAAAGGGCTGGTTTTAATATCTGCCAATCTTTTTTAGGATTTTTGGTAATGGTCACAAAATCATTCCCCAAAAACACCCCCTCCACACCCTCAATCTTAAATAATCGGGAAGCCAGGGGTGATCCCGCTGCCTGTTGGCTTTTCGGGTAATCAACCCCTTCTTTCCCCGTGACTTTCTGGTTGGGCAAGAATTTCAGGGTTTGGGGGTTGGGGGTCTGTTCGGTTTGAATAAACATTTTTGTCTTTCCTAGGGTTAATCCTGTATCACAATAAAATAGGAAGGAAAATCCCCTTATTCAACCCTCTCTTGAAAGCAATATCAAGAAAATTTTTATGTCACCCGCTGGATATCTTCTTCCGTCAAATTATTCGGCACAATAATTAAAGGTATTTTAAGACGGGCTGATAATTTTGCATTCCACTGGGAAGAAATAGTCCCGGAGGTTTTGCCGACCACATCCACAATAATGACCAAGGCACTAATTGTTTGTTCTTCCTCAATCAATTGGGCAGTTTCATCAATTTTCTTGCCTTCCCGGATAAATAACACAGGCGTTATACCCGATTGACGCTGAACCTCGCCAGCCGCTTTTTGGAGTACCTGTTCAGCTTCCTGACGTTGTTGTTCTTGCAATAAATTGCCAACTGATTGCCATTCTACAAAGTCAGAGGGTTCCACCACATATAATAGGGCAATCCTGCCATTGACTCTTTTGGCCATCCTGCATGTATAATACAGGGATGTTTTCATATCTATATTGGATTCCATAACTACCAAGAAGACTTGGCGGCGTTCCTTTTCTATATCCACATTGATCATAATCTTTTACCTCCGACGGAAAAATACATACCCGACCCCTCCCCCCAATATGGCAAGGCCGATCGACAATGAGCCATAAAACCATTTTTGCTGATGGGCAAAATCAAATATTTCGGCGCCAAAACCAACCTTACTCACAACCAAAGGAGTCCGCTGTACCCCCACAACATTTTTATCGCGCACCAACATGATATCGACAACATAGTCGCCAGTTGGCACATTGGAGGGGAAAAAAATATTGGTGCGGAATAATTCCTGCCCCATAAAATTAACCCGCGCAATATCAGTATAATATAATTCTTGCAGTCTTTTATTGGCAATTAACGCCTCATGAAATTGCTTTTCTTCCTCCGGTGTTAATTCCCCATCCACTTTCATTGGGACATTCTCAATACCTATATTTAACTGCTTTTGTGTTTCAGGGCTCAAAATCTGCTCAATCGGCTTGCTCGAGGCAAGGGCATAAAAACTTGGAATATTTTCAAAAGTGATATTCGCTTGATTAACCCAAACTCCGGCCACCCTTTCTTTTTTGCGAACAGTTATGCTGGTCAAGGGGCCTTGTACCACCACCACAATATCCCCTGGGGCATCAATTGCCCCGAACATCAACAAATCTGTGCCTTTAAAGCCTGTCGTAATCGCAATCAAATGGCTAGACAAATCGGCAATCAGGGTATCCGCTTTAGCAAAAGGTGACCCTATCAAAGTTAAAGCTATCAACACCATTTGCCTGAATAAATAATTGGTTCTCAACGCAATTCTCCGATTGTCCGAATCGAATAAATAGCACTTGGTTTGACTAACAACTCATTCGCAAGCCCCACACAAACCCCCAACATTAGCAAGGAAAACCCAAATCGCACATATTCCCCCCGAATCTTACCACTTAATTTCGTTCCCCACTGCGTTCCCACCACCCCGCCTATCATCAGAATAGCCGCCAGTAATATGTCAACCGACTGGTTTTGGATTGCTTGTTGCAAGGTGACGTTGGCAGTTACGAAAACCATTTGGAATAGCGAAGTTCCCACCACCACCGTAATTGGCATCCCTAATAAATAAATCATCGCGGGAACCAGCAAGAAGCTTCCGCCGACCCCCATAATGGCCGACAACAACCCTACCCCAAAGCCAATTGCCATCGGTAAGCAAATGCTAATATATAATTTTGATTTCGGAAAATTCCGTTTAAGCGGTAACGTTTGAATCCACGGTCGTTGATAAAAAGGTAGGCGGACTTTCGTCGATGGTTTAATCATTTTTTTGAAAAGGCTCCGAAAACTTTCCCATAGCATCAGTAGCCCGATGGATCCCAAACAGAAAATATAACTAATAGCCACAACCAGGTCAGCCTGGCCGATTTTTGCCAAAAGCCCAAACAGCCACACCCCTAAACTGGACCCCGCCATTCCACCAATTAATAATATGCCACCCATTTTAAAATCAATGTTACCGCGGGACCATTGTGATAAGGTGCCGGAAAGGGATGTTGCCACTACTTGGTTCGCTTGGCTGGCCACCGCAACCGGGGATGGGATGCCAATAAAAATCAAAATAGGCGTCATCAGAAAACTAGCGCCAATCCCGGAAATGCCAGATATAAACCCAACTAATCCGCCAAGTGCTAGCAGCAAAAATACATCCAACGATAATTCAGCAATCGGTAAATAAACTTGCATGTTTTTTGCCCAGCGCCTTATGTAGCCATAAAAATGAACATTTAAGGGTATCCTGTTTCCAGAAACCCTATAATTTGATGAACTTCATGTAAGGTTTTATTCGCAACTGCCCGCGCTTTCATAACACCTTTTTTTAAGACTTCATCAATATAAGATGGATCTTGCATTAGTTTTTTCATCTTGTTGCCAATCGGCCCTAGATGGGTAATCAGCACCTCAACCAGTTCTTTTTTGAAAAAGGAAAATTCTTTGCCCGCAAATTCCTGCAAGGTTTTTGCAATCGACTGCCCCGCAACTGCGGTATACATATTCAATAAATTAATGGCCTCGGGACGATCCACCGTGATTTGCGGGTCAATTTCACCAGAAGACCCAAGAACTTCAGGGCCAGGCAACGGATATAAATCGGTTTTGGCTTTACGGATTTTATCCCGGATTAAATCTTCATCATCCAATATATTCAACCGACTATAATCAGAAGGATCTGACTTGCTCATTTTTTTAGTACCATCCCGCAAACTCATTAATCGGGTAGCGGTACCCATAATTTTTGGCTCCGGCAACTGAAAATACGCAACCCCGAAATCATTGTTAAATTTTTGGGCAATATCCCGGGTTAATTCAATATGTTGTTTCTGATCTTCCCCAACCGGCACATGGGTTGCTTTATAAAGCAGGATATCAGCCGCCATCAGGGTAGGATAACTAAACAAGCCGACGCTAACATTTTCTTTGTCTTTGCCAGCTTTCTCCTTAAACTGGATCATCCTGTTCAACCAGCCAACGCGCGCTACACAACTGAGTATCCAACCTAACCTTGCATGGGCTTCAACCTGGCTTTGGTTAAAGATAGGATGCAGGTCAGGATTAATTCCCGCCGCTAAAAACGCGGCTGTCACTTCCCGGGTTTGCTGTTGCAGAATTTTCGGATCTTGCCAAACCGTTATAGCGTGCAAATCAACCACCGTAAAAAAACAGGTGCTTTTTTCCTGCAACATTACCCAATTGCGGATTGCCCCTAAATAATTACCTAGGTGCAGATTACCGGTGGGTTGAACCCCCGAAAGGATAAGGTCTTTATTCATGATAAAATCGCCTGGCAAAAATCTCAATATTCTTTTAAAGCTATGGCATCATCAAATTTATCTTATGGTTCGCCTGGACCATGAAATAACACCCATCAAGAAAAGACAAGTAAAATAAACCAATGCCGCACTGATGATGATGACCAATAAATATAAAAACCGCCCCCCTAAAGATACAGGCCACACAGCGTAAACCGAAAGAAGGGCGATCAGGACACCCATCAACGCGCCGCTTAGGCACATTTTACCTATATTTTTTTTTAATTTTCTGCTCAGCTCAAAATATCCCCGTTTTTTTGCTTGAAGGTACAGCATGACCCCATTGGCCAAACTGGCTGCCACCGTAGCAATAGCAATCCCTATAAAACCTATCCAGGGAAATAAAGCCAAATTAAGAACCATATTGATCGCTACGCAAACTAAGGCAATATGGAAGGGGGTTTTGGTATTGTGCCGGGCATAAAAACAAGGCAATAAACTTTTAACCCATAAATAGGCGGGCAAGCCCACAGATAATATTTGCAGTGCCAGGCTGGTTTCCAGGGCATCTGCATGGGTAAATTGGCCGCGTTCAAACAAAAGGTTCACGATGGGATAAGGAATAATAATCAAGGCAATGGTCGCGGGTATGCCCAACATCAAAGATAAAAATAGACCTTGCTCCTGCAGATCGTTGGCCCGATTTTTATCCTGCTTTGCCAGGGCCTGGCTTAGCATCGGCAACAATGCCGTACCTGCGGCGGTGCCCAGCAACGCCAAGGGCAGTTGATAAACCCGGTCAGCATAATATAAATAGGAAACCGCACTATCTTGCCAGGTGGCAATGATGGTTCCCACCAACAAATTAATCTGGGTCACCCCAGCCCCCACAAACCCCGGTAACATTTTTTTAAAGAACGCTTTGATCTCGGGGGTTAAGCGGGGGCAAACAAAATACAGTGAAAATTCGGCCCTGTAGCAGAAAAGGCCCGTCATTAGGAATTGCAAAACCCCGGAAACAAAAAGTGTCCATGCTAAAACAAGGCCGGGTTGGCTTGAGCCAGGAACCAGGAAATAAAGAGCAAAAATCAGACAAATATTTAATAGAATAGGTGCCAAGGTTGCAACGGCAAATCGGTTCAGGGAATACAAGATACCACTTTGCAAGGCCGTTAAAAACATAAAAATCAGATAAGGCAGGGTAATTTGGGATAACTGTGATGATAGGTCGATTTTTTCCGGCGTGTCGGCATAACCAGGGGCAATCACGTCAATCAGCCAAGGCATCCCTATTTGTAAGACGCTAATAAATAAAAATAGGCCTGTAAGCATCAGGGTTTGTAACCGTTCAGCGAACAGCTTCGCCTGCTCTTTGCCTTGTTGATGTAACAATTGCGAAAAACTAGGCACAAAAGAGGCGTTGAAGGCACCTTCGGCTACTAAATTACGGAACATATTAGGCAAGCGCTGGGCCAGGATAAAGGCATCTGCCACTAATCCAGCCCCCAAATAAAAAGCCATCAACACTTCTCGAAACAGCCCTAGAATCCGGCTGACCAGGGTATAAAATCCTATCGTTAGCAAAGACTTAGGAAGATTTCCAGGGTGATGGGGCAAAATGATATCTTCAGCTATTAAAGGTTAAGGGTGCGTACGCATCACCTTTTTAGGAAACAAATTCATTGCGTTGCAAATTAACATTATTCTTTGGATTATTTATAGCTAAAAAAAGAAGGGTTTATTTTTCAGCAATTTTACTTAACTACTTAAAATTATCTTAGGCATTGTGGCAAAATTATGACCTAAACATGAATGGCTTTCTTAGGGGCATGGGTTGTATTAAAAAGATAATTCTGATACAGTCATCAGGCAATCATGAACAATTAAATAAGGAATAAAAATTATGCGTTTTTGTTGGATTACCTTGATGGCCCTGGTCATTTCCGGTTGCGCTTCATCAAGCGGCCCTTCTTACAAAAAAAGCATTCAAGCAAATCTATCGGGGAATGTGGTTCAAATTGTTGTTTTGGATAAAAGCCGGGTTATTCAAGCCAGGTTAAAAAACAGCGGAACAATTATCCGTCAATCCACCCAAATTCAGTACCAACAGTTTGTGGAACAATCGCCCCCCGCTTTCAACCCCAGCATCGGTTTTGGGGTTGGCGCTTTCACGGGCGGCAACGTTCAGTTCGGTGGCGGCATTGGGGTGGATGTGCCCTTAACTTCCCATAAAAATAACCTGTGGATAGAAAGTTCTGTGGCCATTTCTATCCCCAATATGGCCAATTATCGTCAATCCTGGTCTTCTTGGTCGGTTGAAGTGGTGCTTGAAAACCCAAGCTCCCCTGGGGAACCACCCATCCTAATACAAATTCCAGCCCCTCAGCCCCAATAATGGAAGCGTAATGTGGCCCCCAGCAGTTGCCCTTCTTAAGGTTTCGGAATAGGATTTTTGGCAAGTTTTTGCAGCTCATAGAGCTTTTCCAAAGCTTGCCGGGGTGATAAGGCATCCACATCAAGCTTTAAAAATGCCTCTTCCACAGCTGACAACTGGTCAGATTCTTTTTCACTTTTGTCCATACCGATTGGCTGATCAGGGAAAAGCGGCAATCCCTCTGGTAATAAACCCATATTTTTTTTGTTGTCGTTCGTTTCGAGCAGGATAAGAATTTTTCGGGCCCTAGAAATAACCGCCTTCGGGACACCCGCTAGCCTGGCTACATCGATGCCATAAGACCTATCGGCAACGCCGGGGATTAATTGATGTAAGAACACGATTGTTTCCTGCCATTCTTTTAATTTAAAACAATATTCCCTCATTGCCGACAGTTTTTTTCCTAACCCCGCCAATTCTCGGTAGTGGGTGGCAAATAAAGAACGGCTTTTAAGCGTATCATGCAGATGTTCCAAAACCGCCCAAGCAATCGCCAACCCATCAAAAGTTGAGGTGCCGCGGCCAATTTCATCCAAAATAACCAAAGAACGGTCGGTCGCCTGGTTAAGGATGGCAGCCGTCTCCAACATCTCCACCATAAAGGTTGATTGGCCGCGAGCCAAATCATCCGCTGCACCAACCCGGCTGAACAATTTATCGACAACACCGATTTTTGCCTGCATGGCTGGTACAAATGAGCCAATTTGTGCCAAAATAGCAATCAAGGCATTTTGCCGCAAATACGTTGATTTGCCAGCCATATTGGGTCCGGTAATCAGCCATAATTGTTGCCCGGCACTTAGGTTGCAATCATTGGCAATGAAGGATTTACTCTCCTTCATCAAAGCATATTCAACAACCGGATGACGTCCCCCTTTGATATCAAAATGCAGGCTATGATCGACCAGCGGGCGACAATAACCCTGTTCCACCGCAAGCACGGCAAGGGCAGCAATGACATCGATATGCGCCAAAGCATCGGCTGTTTTCTGGATCATCGCCGCTTGCGTCTTAACTTCTTGTACCAAATCTTGGAACAACAATAATTCCAACGCTAAGGCTTTATCGGCGGCTTGAAAAATTTTCTGCTGCAACTCACTCAGCACGGTGGTTACGAAACGGACAGCACCAGCCATTGTCTGCCGGTGAATAAAAGTTTTATCCGGGTAATCAAATAATTTCGGCGATTGGGCGGTGGTGGTTTCGATATAATACCCTAAAATATTGTTATATTTGATTTTCAGGCTAGTTAGGCCGGTCAACCCACGATATTGGTTTTCCAGAACCGCAATTTCCTGGCGCGAATCATCCCTCAAATGACGCCATTTATCTAATTCCTGATGATATCCGGCAACAATAAACCCCCCTTCTTTGGCATCTAAGGGCAAAGTGGTTGTCAGCGCTTTAGCAAGCCGCTCAATCAACGGTTGATGATAACCAAGCTCCGCCAACAACCCTTTAAAAGCCTTGGGCAACATCGATATCGGGGAAAGATTTTCTTTAATAGCCGTTGCCTGTTGCAAGCCCGAATGAATTGCCCCCAAATCCCTGGGACTGCCCCGCCCCATCATCAGCCTAGATAAAGCCCGTTGCAAATCCGGTATTTTAGCCAGTTTCTTTTGGGTGTCGATCCTTGCTTGTCCTTGAATGACCAGAAATTCAACCATTTCTTGCCGGCTGATGATTTTGGCTGTGTCTGTCAAGGGATAGGCCAGCCAAGCTGATAAAGAACGTGATCCCGCCGCGCTGCTGGTACGGTCGATCACTTGCAGCAAACTACCCTCATAATGATTGGATTGGGTGCGGTCAATTTCCAAACTACGCCACGTGAAGGCATCTATTTCCATGATCTCGTTGCCGAACACCCGCTTTAAGGGTTTTAATAAAGGAATTCTGCCCTGTTGGGTCAATTCAATATATTCCATTAAGGCCCCTGCGGCCGCAATTTCATTCGGATTGAACGACCCCAATCCTTCTAAAGATTGAATATCATAGACTTTCTGCAAGCGTTGCCTAGCACCCTTAGGATCAAACCGATCTTGGGGACGAATAGAGACGATTTTACGCCACTCCGGCAATAAAGTGCTGATCACCATTTCCGCATTTTCATCGGATATCAGTAATTCCCTGGGGGATAAGCGCTCAAGCCACGATAATAATTGGCCCATGGGTATTTCGGCGGTATAAAAATCAGCGGTTGACAAATCGATCCAAGCCCCCGCCATCAACCCATTTTCTATACATAAAGCAGCCAAATAATTATATCTTTTGTTGTTTAATAAGTTTTCTTCCGTCAGAGTCCCAGGCGTCATAATTCGTACAACCCGGCGTTGGATGATGTTTTTACCCTCTCTTTTTTTAACTTGCTCAGCCTCTTCCATTTGTTCGCAAATAGCAACCTTGCGACCGTTTTGAATTAATTTTGCCAAATAATTTTCAGCCGCATGGGCAGGCACCCCGCACATAGGGACGTCCTGTCCCTGATATTGGCCCCTTTTCGTTAACACCAAGCCTAAAATTTTAGATGCTTGAATGGCATCTTCAAAAAACAATTCATAAAAATCACCCAAGCGATAAAATACCAAACTATCCTGATGCTGGTTTTTAATATCCAGATATTGGGCCAAAGCCGGGGTGGTAGGATTTTTATGATCTGAGTCAACCATGACGCTTATTCTTCACCACAAAAGGGGGTTTTCTTTTAAAGATGCGCAAGCTTTTGATAGCAGAATCAAGGGGATTAATCATCCTTGTTTTCACGTGATAATTCTTGATCAAACTACCCAACAACACAACCCATAATTGAAGGGTGATCGGGGTTTTTCTTTTATATCAAGAAAGAAAAAAATCATCTATAAAATAAAAATGGCCTGCTGGGAAGTAGCAGGCCATTCGATCCTACATCATCAATCAACTTTTAAATCTTACTGCCCATTGATGGTCACGGATTTAATCCAGTATGTGCCACCACCGTTAACAACCGTAAAATTATTGAAACCGCGGTTCAGACTATTATCGTTGCTGCGCGCCACTACCCTGTTGTCAACCAGCAGATTCATAGCGCCACGGCCATCGCGGTTCAATTCAATGATATGATACTTACCATCTTCCAAACCAATATTGCTGCTGGATGAAGCCAGAATAGTTGTCCCTCTGTTGGTAACCTTCAGCAATTGTATCCCGTTATTAGAACCAGGGGTGTAGGATACAACGTAGGATGCAAAACTTTGGGCATTGGTGACAACAAAGTCGATCCTGCCGCCTGCAGCACGCGAGTTAAATTCCACTTTCAATTGGAAGGCATTGGGGATATTTGAGACAATCCCAATTTGGGCAACTTGTGCGGCCACATTTTGCTGGCCCGGTTGTTGGAACAAGGCCCCTAATAAGGCTTGTGCGACATTCTGGCTGTTACCCGCAAAAGCTGAATAAACCGATGAACGCAAGCCAAGGTTACTGCCATTGGTATCAATCCGCCAATTGCCTGATTTTACCATCCAAGCTGGGTTCCGGGTGAAGTCACCATCGCGGAAATTATCCGACAAAATAATGCGCGACCACCCCGAGGCTGGCGGATTAGGATTGTCTGTTGACAATTTTTCATAGCGTTGCACAAAATCACTCAAATCATCTAAGAAAGCGGGGTCAGCCGCATTGGCACGGTCCGCTTCCCGTATCATTTGCTTCAGTTCGTTAAACATCCCTTGTAAATTGTTCGTATTCTCATCCCAAGGGCGATATTGTTGGGCTGAAAGCTGGGACAAGGCAACGCCGGATAACAAAGTTGCACCCATCAAAGCTTGCGTGAAGCGATTATGGAAGAAATTCATGGATAAGATCCTTTTTAATTGGTTGTCACTACATTCGGAACAAGCAAAGCTTGCCTGACTGTACTATATTTATATCAACAAAACAATATTTGTATGTTAGGGAGGGGAAGGTATCATTTTAAGTTCTTTTAAACACACTAGTTTTCCCAATCGCAATTGTCCGAATGTGGCTACATACATTATATTAAGCAGGTAATGGGTTGGCATGATACGATCAAAAAAATTTCCCCTAGCCTTTATCGTACGCAGTTTTGTTTTCAGTGTTTTGTTAACAGGGCTAGTGCGTGGGTTAGGATTGTTGGAGAGCTGGGGATTTTCCGTTTTCCTATTAAGCCATTGCCTGATCATCGCTTTTAGCTATTTTCAATTGAGTCCAAAGACCGCCGCTAGGGAGCAGAAGCAGGGAGAAAGAAAAGAAAATGATATTTTAGATTTATCCCCTTCCCCTGCACACAATCCTGAATCTTTATCAAATACATTTTTTGTTTCCCCAACAGCCAAATTTTTGCTGGATCTTTTGACCCGTTTGTTTGAGAACTGGCCAGAGGCAGTATTAATCATAAATACCCAGCAAAGAATCATTTACAGCAATGCAGAAGTTAATAAATCATTGGGATACACCGGATCTTTGGTGGGGGTTGAGTTAGCGGGCCTGATCCGTCATCCCGATTTGTTAAATGGGATCAATCAAATCAATCAACAGCAATGCGAATTTTTAAACCTGGAATTTTCTTTAACAATCCCGGTAACTAGGCATTGGAATATTACCTTACAACAATTGTCCTTACCTTTGGCAGAATTTCTGGCTACTATTATTGTTCTGCGTGATCAGACTTTTGCTAAAAAAATGATCCAAAAGAATCAAGATTTTGTTGCGAACGCCAGCCATCAACTACAAACGCCTTTAGCCGTTATTTCTAGTCTCGCAGAAACTCTTCAAGATCACTTCCCCGAAGATCTTAAAAAAAGAGAGCTTTTTCTTTCTTTATTTCAACAACAAGTCCGGCGCATGAGCCAATTAGTCAAAGATCTGCTCCTCCTGTCCAAGATTGAACAGCTGGAAAGTAGCTATCCAGAAAACATTGTTTCCTTGGCATCTATCCTGGAAACAGTGCAAGGTGATCTGCAACCATTGTTAAATAAATATTCTATTGATCTGCAATTGGGGGGTGAGCCTATCCCATTTGATTTTATTCCTCCCGGGGGGGAATTTTTGGAAAAAACAGATGATTTGCCTGCCTTATCCGGTGATAGCCAACAATTATACATCCTGTTTGAAAATTTACTGGATAACGCCGTTAAATACAGTGTGCCTGGCCATAAAATCTGGTTGGTTTTCAGGTATCGCCAATTGGCCGCCGGGGGAAAAGAATTAGAAATTTTAGTGGTGGATTCAGGAATAGGGATTGCGGAAGAAGATCTTGCAAGGATTACCGAACGTTTTTATCGGGCCGATAATAATCCTAATGCTCAAGGAACAGGGTTAGGATTAGCGATAGCTTCCCATATCATTCAACGCCATCGTGGCCGGTTAAAGATATATAGCCGCCCCCAACAAGGAAGTTGTTTTGTCGTTTCCCTACCCATCCCTAACAAACCAGCTGTTTAATAGCATCAATCCGTTTGTCATGAAATTGTCATAATCATTTGCCAATATCATTGATATTATCATTTGAATTGATAATGATATTTGCAACCCCTATTAAAGTTAGGACTAAGCTCATGAAAATATTATCAACTGCCCTTGGGATAACTTTATTATCCTGGGCAACCATAGCCGAAGCACGCGATCAGATCCGTGTTGTAGGCTCCAGCACCGTTTTTCCTTTTACCACCAATGTTGCCGAAAATTTTGGCCGAAATACAAAATTTCGTACCCCTATTGTTGAATCAACCGGCACAGGGGGTGGGATCAAATTATGGTGTTCAGGTTTGGGCGAATCTTATCCCGACGTCGTTAATGCCTCAAGACAGATCAAAGATTCGGAAATCGAGCTTTGCACCAAAAATGGCGTCACCGAAATCATCGAGTTGAAAATAGGGTTTGATGGTATTGTTATTGCGCAATCCAACCAACATCAACCCTTCAAACTAACCACCAAGGAACTGTGGCTGGCGTTGGCCAAAACCGTTCCAGTCAACGGAAAATTAGTGGCTAATCCCTATAAAACCTGGAAGGATATTAATCCGCAATTACCCAATGATAAAATTGAGGTTTTGGGCCCCCCGCCAACTTCCGGCACCCGTGATTCTTTTGTCGAATTGGTAATGGATAAGGGATGTATGCAACTGCAGGAAGTTGCTGCTTTAGCCGCGGACCAGCGCCAAAATATTTGTCAAACCATGCGGGAAGACGGCGCTTTTATTGAAGCGGGCGAGAACGACAATCTTATCGTTCGGAAATTACAGGCCAACCCAAAATCCTTGGGCATTTTCGGCTATAGTTTCCTTGAGGAGAATGGGAATATCTTATATGGTTTGGCGATTGATGCGGTAAAACCAGATTTTGATAGCATTGCCACCGGGCGTTACAAGATTGCCCGTCCTTTGTATGTTTATTTCAAAAAAGGTCATTTTGAGCTTGTACCAGGATTAAAAGAATTTATGCTGGAATATGCTAGCGACCAAGCGACCGGGCAAGAGGGATATTTGGCCGATAAAGGTTTGATTCCCTTACCTGGGTCGGATCATATACAACAATTGCAAAATGTTCGGCAGTTGAAGATTTATCGGCCTTAACGCTTACAATACTTGCCCCTAAAACGGAGGGAATGGCGTGCTGTTTTTCTCGATGCTGGTTTTGCTGGCTGTTGCTTTTTATTATTGGGGAAGCCAAAAAGCTTCCCTGATCCAGCGAAAAACTGGCTCGGTTCTTGCGGCACGCCCCGCCTATTATGGTTTCTATTCTGCAGTGTGGGCAGGCGGTATTGGTCTTCTGTGCCTCTTGGCTAGCTCTATTTTCCTACCTTATTTTACCTATCATCAAACAATTGCTAATATCCCTGAAAATGTTTTTAGAGATACCAACCTCACTCCCCAAGATTTTTATTCCCTTCTGCAATCAAGCTTAACCAGCTCTTTCTCTCAAATGTCGCCCATTGTGCCACAGGATATTTGGGATAAATTCCAGCATTTGCTGCAAAAATGGCAAGAGATAGAACATTATGCCTATCTAATGATACTGTTGATTGGTGCCATGATTGGCGGCTGGTGGTCAAAACACTATATCAGAACGGATTTCCGGGCCCGCCCAGCTGTGGAAAGACTGGTTAAAATATTGCTGGCGGCTTGCGCCAGCATCGCTATTGCCATTACCCTAGGGATTGTTTTGTCCCTATTAATGGAAGCTTGGCGGTTTTTCGACCGTGTGCCCTTAGGTGAATTCCTGTTTGGTACGGAATGGAGCCCACAAACCGCCATTCGAGCAGATCAAACCGGAAGTTCAGGCAGTTTCGGGGTCATTCCGGTTATCTTGGGTACCGCTTTAATCACCGTGATAGCCATCACTATCGCGGCCCCCTTGGGTTTAATGTCGGCTATCTATATGGCCGAATATTTATCACCGCGGCAGCGCTCAATCACGAAACCCGTTCTTGAATTATTGGCAGGCATCCCTACCGTTGTTTACGGGTATTTTGCAGCCATCGTGCTGGCTCCCCTTATCCGTCAATTAGGGGAAAGCTTAAATTTGGATGTCGCTGCTGAAAGCGCCTTAGCGGCTGGATTGGTGATGGGAATGATGATTATACCCTTCGTGGCCTCCCTAAGCGACGATGCTTTAAAGGCAGTCCCCAACTCCCTCCGCGATGGTTCTTATGCATTAGGTGCTACCAAATCAGAAACCATCTGCCGGGTTTTGGTCCCTGCTGCTTTGCCTGGGATTATCGGGGGGATATTGCTCGCGGTATCGCGCGCGGTCGGTGAAACCATGATCGTAGTGATGGCCGCGGGCTTAGCGGCCAATTTAAGTATTAACCCACTTCAATCTGTCACCACCGTCACCGTTCAGATCACGACCCTTTTAACAGGTGATCAAGAATTTAACAGTTCTAAAACTTTGGCAGCTTTTGCCCTTGGTTTATTGCTGTTTATGATTACGTTGACTTTAAACATTATATCTTTATGGATTTTATCGCGCTACCGGCAAAAATATGAATAATACCCTGTCCTTGACCCAAACCCCGAAAAAATTGCGGCAACGCTTGAAAGGGGAACGCCGTTTCAGGATAATGGCGTTAGTTAGCTTGGCAATACCCAGCAGTTTCTTGTTTTTCCTGCTGACTTATATTATGTATCATGCGTGGCCAGCTTTTTTTCACACCTATATTAGCCTTGAAACGACAACAACGGATATAGCGCCCTTAGCCAGCAATGATGGGACCGGCCCGGATTACCGGGTCATGATTCGCCAACTGTTGGAAAAAAACCTTGCTATCAACCCAACATCTTCAGAACGCCGCGAACTCATGAAACTGTTATCCCCACATGCCGCAGATGAACTGCGCCACCTAACGCCCCCCATAGGCCAGCCCTCTTCTTTTTTTATTGATGTGCGCACATCAAGCCTAGTTGACGATTATCAAACAAGCGGCCCCAAAGATTCAAAACTTAGCGATAACCAACGCCAATGGGTGGAACAACTGGCACAACAGCAACAGATCAAAACCTCTCTTGATAAATTGTTTTGGAGCAAAGGCGATAGCCGTGAACCGGAAGAAGCAGGTATTTTGGGCAGTATCACAGGCACTTTCCTAACCATGATTATTACCTTATTATTATCTTTGCCTTTTGGGGCAGCAGCGGCCTTATATTTGGAAGAATTTTCCAAGAAAAATTTCTTAAGCCGCTTCATTGAAATTAATATTAATAATTTAGCCGCCATCCCCTCCATCATATTCGGGTTATTGGGAATTGTTGTATTTTTGGGATTTTTTGATCTGCCCCGTTCTTCCCCACTAGTTGGAGGAATGGTTCTGTCCTTAATGACCCTACCGGTTATTATTATTGCGACGCGGGCCGCCCTACGTTCGGTTCCCGATTCCGTGAGGCAAGCAGCCCTGGCGGTTGGCGCTTCCCCGGCCCAAGTTGTTTGGCATCATGTTTTTCCTTTGGCGTTACCCGGAGTTTTAACGGGAACGATTCTAGGGATGGCCCGTGCATTAGGTGAAACAGCCCCTTTAATGATGGTCGGAATGATCGCTTTCGTGGTTGATATCCCAGCAAAATTCACCGATCCCGCAACCGTTTTACCGGCGCAAATTTATATGTGGTCTGATCTTCAGGAAACTGCTTTTGTTGAAAAAACCTATGCCGCTATTTTTGTGTTGTTATTATTTTTGGTGTTAATGAACTTGGTTGCCATTATCATCCGGCAACGGGTAGAAAAAAAATGGTAAGCCCAAGCTAGAATTTTTTACTTTTTATTAAAAAAATAAGGCGTTTAGTAGAGACCTATGACAGCCCAACCGAAGATAACCGTTAAAGATTTAAATGTTTATTATGGGGAAAACCAGGCCCTTAAGTCTGTAACCTTGGATATCCTGCCGTCCCAAGTGACGGCTTTAATTGGCCCCTCCGGCTGCGGTAAATCCACTTTCCTGCGGTGCTTAAACCGGATGAATGATGTGATCGCCAGTTGCCGCATCCAAGGCGAAATCCTTTTAGATGGCAACAATATTTATGATCCCCAAATTGATGTAGTCACCTTGCGCGCCAAAGTTGGGATGGTTTTCCAAAAACCAAACCCTTTTCCCAAATCAATTTATGAAAATATTGCCTATGCACCTAAATTGCATGGATTAACTAATAACCGGCAGCAATTGGATGCAATTGTCACGACCAGCTTAGAGAAAGCAGGGTTATGGAAAGAAGTCAAAGACCGTTTGAAAGAACCAGCCTTGTCGCTATCCGGCGGCCAACAACAGCGGCTCTGCATCGCCCGCGCAATTGCTATCAACCCTAATGTTATTTTGATGGATGAACCCTGTTCGGCGCTTGACCCGATTGCGACCGCTAAGGTTGAGGAATTGATTGATGAATTATGCCACAATTTCACGATCGTGATTGTAACCCACTCCATGCAGCAAGCGGCTCGTGTTTCTCAAAAAACCGCTTTTTTCCACCTGGGCGAGTTGATTGAAAGTGGCGCAACCGATGAAATTTTTACCAGTCCCCAAGATCAGCGTACCCAAGGATATATCACCGGACGTTTCGGTTAAGAAAATAAAAAAAGGAAAAGATGATGGTAAATTTACCCGAACATATTGTGAAATCATTTGATGACCAGTTAAAACAATTGGGCAATATCCTGGTTGAAATGGGCGCTTTGGTCGAATCGCAATTACAACAGGCGGTTGAAGCTTTGGCATCCCATGATTTGAAACAAGCGAAAGCAGTGGTTGAGCAAGACCAAAAAATTGACTCGCGCGATCAAATGGTTAGTAATTTGGTTGTCAAAATCCTGGCACTCAGGCAACCGATGGCCCAAGATTTGCGAGAAGTCGTCTCGTCTTTAAGAATTTCCAGTGATTTGGAACGAATGGGCGATTATGCGGCCAATGTCGCCAAGCGTGTCCCCGCATTACCCGAAACCATGATGAATGGACAATTTATGACAGGCATCGCCCGGATGGGCAAAGCCGTCCAACAAATTGTTAAAAACGTGTTGGATGCCTATATCAATAAAAACATCGATCAGGCCCTGCAAGCCTGGCGGCAGGATGAAGAAGTGGACGCCCTTTATACCAGTGTGTTCCGGGAGCTTCTGACTTACATGATGGAAGATGTACGTACCATCGGTGGATGCATCCACCTATTATTTATTGCCAAAAATATTGAGCGGATCGGCGACCATGCTACCAATATTGCAGAAACTATTTATTTTATGGTGCATGGATCACCCCTTAAAGGGGACCGCCCTAAAAGCGATCATACGATTACCAACTCTTACCTGACTCCCCCCCCATCCACCCTTTCTAAGAAGGAGTCATCCAAATAGCCCCGCCTGCTTCGATGACCGTTTTGATTGTTGAAGATGATCCAGCCCTCATGACTATCCTAGAATATGCCTTACAGTGTTCGGGTTACCAGGCGATCCTAGCGAAAGATGGCGAGATTGCCTTAACATTGATCCGTGAACAGAAACCCGACTTGGTGATTGCCGATTGGATGGTGCCTAAAATTTCTGGCATAGAACTTTGCAGGATCTTAAGACGCTCCCCACAATTTTATCTATTGCCTATCATTATTTTGACTGCCCGTACGGAGGAAAATGACAAGCTGCGCGGGTTGGAAACAGGCGCCGATGATTATATTACCAAACCGTTCAGCACCAAGGAATTGCTGGCCCGGGTGAAAAGCCTGCTCAGGCGTAGCTTGCATTTAACCCCAAATAGCCAATTGCTTTATGCCAATTTAACCCTTGATCTTGACCATCACCAGGTTTATCAGGAACAGGCGTTGATTTTATTAAGCCCAACCGAATTTAAACTGTTAAGACATTTGCTGTTAAACCAAGGCCGCCCATTAACTAGGGAGCAATTACTGGATGCAGTGTGGGGCCAGGGTCATTACATCGATCTTCGAACAGTTGATGTCCATATCGGGCGCTTGCGGCATGCTTTATACAATCCTAAGAAACCCAACGACCCCGATATAATTCGTACTGTCCGATCCGTTGGGTATATGGTTGATAAGCTTATGCCTTCCCCGGCGATTTAACGCCACCGAAACGCCATTGCAGGATAAAAGCCAAGAAAAAGGCGGGCAATGCCAAGCAAGCACTAATCAAGAAGAACAGGCCATAGCCCACCTGCTCGGTTAACCAGCCCGAAAATCCACCTAAGATGGTGCCGGGTAAGTTCATTAAAGAACTAAATAAAGCATATTGCGTCGCCGTATAGGCCTTATTAGCCAGACCCGAGAAATCAGCAACTAAAATTGTAGCCGCCAGACCATTGCCAAAATTATCAGCACTGATGGCTGCAGCCAATAATAGGATATCTTTTGGATGCCCCGCCAGCACCATAAACATTAGGTTAGGGACAGCTAGTAAGATGATAGCCGGTAACAACAACCTTTTAGCAGAATAGCGCGCTACTAAAATGCCTGCTATAAATCCCCCTAATATGGTGATCGCGAAGCCATATACCTTGGTAATATTGGCAATTTCGATATTCGTGAACCCCAAATCTTTATAAAGGGGGTTGACCATTGGCCCCATGAAAATATCACTGACCTTGCAAAGGGCAATAAATCCTAAAACAACCAGGGCGTTACCCCAAGATTGACGTTGAAAAAACTCAATAAAAGGCTTTAAAATAGCCTGGTGGATATGGGCAACAAACCCCTTTGCAGAAGATGTTAAGTAAGCCCGCGGCTCGTGAGAAAGTAAAACAACCAGGATAGCTGGCAAGAAACAAGCGGTCATCGCCAAATAGGCATCCGGCCATGACAACAAATCCGCCAAATAAAAAGCCCCCACCCCTACCACCAAAGATCCGGCAATACGGTAGCCCAAAATGTAATTGGAAGCCAGAGCCCCTTGGAACTCTTCCCCGGCCACCTCAATCCGGTACGCATCAATGGCAATATCCTGGGTGGCTGACCAAAAGGCCACCCACAAAACCGCCAGGATAAACACCCCCATATTTCCAAGACCCATATTTGTCAAATTGCCGGGGTCTTGAGGGTGAGCCAGTGCCATAGGGCCGGGGAAAACAGGTGCTCCCCAAACCATCAATAATAATCCACTGATAATCCCCATCTGGGACAGCAAAATCCAGCTGCGCCGCTTTCCCAACCACCGGGTAAGAAAGGGGATTTTCATTTGGTCCACCAAGGGGGCCCATAAAACTTTCACCCCATAGAAAACGCCCACCCCACTGATATAGCCTATCATTGCCCGACTTACACCCCCTTCGCGCAACCAGGCGGTTAAGGATCCGTGCAACAGGAAATACGGCATGCCTGCGGATACCCCCAGCAATAACAAGGCAAAACTGCGCCGGTCTGTATATAGACCGATGGCTTTCAGCCACCAAGATTTTTTAGGTGAATCCAAATGTTGGTTTTGTTCCAATATGCAATTAATCCGCGTTTTGTTTGTTGAACCTCTTGCGCTCATTAGGGTTTAAGTATTTTTTGCGCAAGCGGATGTTTTTTGGCGTGATTTCAACCAATTCATCTTCTTGGATATAGGACATCGCTTTTTCTAATGTCATGATCAGCGGCGGAGTTAGGCGAATGGCCTCTTCTTTCGCCGTTGTGCGAACGTTGCTGAGATGCTTTTCCTTAATCGGGTTGACGTCCAAATCATTCTCACGCGAATGTTCGCCAAGAATCATCCCCTCATACACATCAACGCCGGGGGGGATCATCAAAATACCGCGTTCTTCCAAATACCATAAAGCATAGGTTACAGCCTTACCGTTAGAAGTAGAAATCAACACGCCATTGCGTCGGCCCCCAATCGCCCCTTTATAAGGCGCATAACCGTGAAACAACCTGTTCATAATACCCGTACCTCGGGTATCGGTCATAAATTCGCCATGATAACCGATCAATCCACGAGATGGCACAATGAAGGTGACACGGGTTTTACCGCTGCCGGATGGCTGCATGTCAGACATTTCCCCCCGACGCATTCCAATTTTTTCAACCACAACGCCTGCATATTCTTCGTCCACATCAACCAATACTTCTTCAAACGGCTCCAAGCGTTGTGAAGTTACGGGATCTTGCTGATAAATCACCTTCGGTCGGCTGATGGACAATTCAAAGCCTTCCCGCCGCATGGTTTCAATCAACACACCCAATTGCAATTCACCCCGTCCAGAAACCTCAAACGAATCCTTCTGATCCGATTCCTTGACGCGAATGGCGACGTTCCCCTCGCCTTCCTTCCAAAGCCTGGCCCGGATTTCTCGGCTGGTAACCTTATTGCCCTCCCGTCCGGCTAGGGGTGAATCATTCACGCTGATATTAATGGACAAGGTCGGTGGATCAATGGGTTGGGCTGGAATAGGGGTCATAACAGCGGGATCACAAATGGTATCGGCCACGGTGGGTGCCCCTAACCCCGCAATGGCTATAATATCACCTGCAACTGCTTGCTCAACTGGGATCCGTTCCACACCGCGGAAAGCCAATAATTTGGTTAGACGTCCTTGTTCAATGATCTTTCCATCGGGGCTTAGCGCCTTGACTGGCATATTGACTTTTGCTTTTCCTGTATTGATACGCCCCGTTAAAATACGCCCCAAATAAGGATCTGATTCGATAATTGTGGCCAACATGGCAAATTTTTCATCGGGGTTGCAGGTCGGCGGCGGCACGTGTTTGACAATCAAATCAAAAAGCGGCTCCAGATTTAGGCGGGGGGCATCTAAGGAATGTGCGGCCCATCCTTGCTTGGAAGACGCGAAAAGGGTTGGAAAATCAAGTTGCTCATCCGTGGCACCCAGTAAGGCAAACAAATCAAAAACCAGATTTTGCACTTCTTGGGCCCGGGCATCCGGACGATCCACCTTGTTAATGACCACAATTGGCTTCAGCCCTTGTTTCAAAGCCTTCATGGTTACAAATTTGGTTTGCGGCATAGGCCCTTCAGCGGCATCCACCAACACCACGACCCCGTCCACCATGTTTAAAATACGCTCAACTTCTCCACCGAAATCGGCGTGCCCCGGCGTATCCACAATATTCAGCTTAATGCCTTTCCAAGTAACCGACGTGCATTTGGCCAAAATGGTGATACCGCGTTCCTTTTCAAGTTCATTCGAATCCATCACCCTTTCCACCATTTGCTGGTTGGCGCGAAATGTTCCGCTTTGGCGCAACAACTGATCAACTAAGGTGGTTTTACCGTGATCGACGTGGGCAATAATGGCTAAATTTCTAAGTAACATACACTTTCCAATCGTTAGTTATACAATAATACGCGAATCTTCTAAAAGTTTTGACAGAGAAACAGCTGGCCTGGCCCCCAGATGGCTGATAATTTCCGCAGCGGTAAGAGATGCAATTGCCCCACAATCTTTTAACGGATATCCCCGAACAAAACCATATAAAAATCCTGCTGCATATAAATCACCTGCACCGGTGGTGTCAACAACATCCCGAACAGGGGCCGCTTTAACCAGGATGGTTTCTTGTTTCGTAATGATCAAGGAACCACTGGATCCTTGGGTAATAGCTGCCAAAGACACCCGTTGCCTGGTTTGTTCAACCGCAGCGGCCAACTGATCTGTTTGCCACAAAGCTTTAATCTCTGCATCATTGGCGAAAAGGATATCCGTAACCTCGCACAATTTTTGGAATTTTTGCCGGTGCCTATCAACGCAATAAGGGTCGGAAAGGCTGAGGGAAACTTTTTTACCTTTCTTTTTAGCATAATCAATAGCCTGTTCGCAGGCGGCGGCAGCTGAAGGTGAATCCCATAAATATCCCTCAAGATAGGTGATCGCCGCAGATTCAATTAAAGTTTTCGGTACATCTTTTGTTGAGAGCGTTACGCAAGCCCCCAAATAAGTCTGTAACGTACGGTGAGAATCAGGGGTTACAAAAACCATACATCTAGCGGTTGATGGCCCCTTGACTGAGGCTTTGGTACCAAAATAAACACCAGCGGTTTGGATATCATGGCGGAAAATATTGCCAAGCTGGTCATTACACACCTTGCCAATAAAAGCCGTCCGAACCCCAAGCGAGGCTAAACCCGCTGCCGTATTGGCGGCAGAACCGCCGGAAACTTCGGTGGCTGGGCCCATCAATTCATATAATTGATCCGATTGGGCCTCATTAATCAGGGTCATGGCCCCTTTTTTCAGTCCCGCCTTATCTAGAAAAACACTTTCCACATGCGCCAGAATATCAACGATAGCATTGCCAATCGCCACAACATCATACTGGTGGTTAGCCATTTCATCCATCCCCTTAAACTTCCCTTGTTCTGCCATCAATTATAAACTTGTACAAGTTATTTTCGTGACTGATGCAAAAAAGATCTTTTTAGGTTGATTGATTTTGGCTATGCTGTTTGCGATCCATGCCCTTATTATTTCAGGCTTATTCGGTTCTTGAAGGTATGACCCATGTCAGAAAAAGGTAGTTTTTTATATTATTTATCAGCCGCCCTGGCCATTATTGGCACGGTTGGGTATCACTTCTTTGTGAAAAAAATATCGCCAACCATTAATCCGCTTGTCTCTATTACCGCTATTTATATGGCTGTACTCGCGATTTGCATTCCCATTTTATTGCTTTTCCCCATCCAAGGAGGCCTGGTCACCCATATGAAACAGTTAGGCTGGGTTCAATTAGGAATTGCCGGGGCTATTATTTTGATGGAGTTAGGATTTTTACTGATGTATCGCCAGGGCTGGGACTTAAGTGTGGGAAATGTGGTAACGGGGGTAGTGATCAATATCATATTAATGGCGGTTGGCTTGGGGGTGCTTAAGGAACAGCTAACCCTTATTAATATCGTTGGTATTATTTTATCAATGATAGGGGTTGCGATGATCAGTTATAGAAGATCATGACGGGTTGCTAAAACACCATGCTTGTAGAAAAGGCTGAAAAACGATGATTTCAGGAAAGGCTATGGCGCTGCTGTTTTCTTTAAAAAACTTCTGTTGCAATTTATATAATTATGGTATGTAGAGAACAATACATATATTTATTTTCAGGTACAGTATAAGGATTTGGCCATGTTCGGAAAAAAGAAAGAGCGTGAGATGCCCTTAAAAGAGACAGTTTCCTCTTCCCCATCACGGGAAAGTTCACCCGAACCCTCCCTGCTGACCAGTAATCGACCCACTCACCGTAGCGAGCCGAATGCTAACGCCTTGAATAACCGCCCTGTTGCGCCGATAGCAAGACCTGGCATCAATACCGAAAATATGTCCTCCTCTATCTCCGTACGCCGCAGCGAAGCAAAAACGAATGCTGATTCGGAGGGCAAACGCTTAATTGTCGGTCGCGATATCGTTTTAACTGGGGAAATCCGGGCTTGCCAACGGTTGATTGTGGAAGGTCGGGTGGAAGCTTCTTTAACCGATAGCCGCAGTATTGAAATTTCGGAATTTGGGGTTTTCAAAGGTTCGGCCCACATCGAAACAGCTGACATCAGTGGGCGGTTTGAAGGGGACATTACCGTTCATGGCCGTTTAACTGTACGTTCCACCGGCAAAGTTGTGGGTTCCATCCGCTATGCTCAATTAGAGGTGGAAAAAGGAGGGGCATTATCTGGCCAGCTTGAGCTGCTTTCTGATTTACATGACAACCCCCATCATGGGTATGAGCATGCGTCGGTTAACCCAAGCAATACCCAGCCCGCTTATCAAATTGACGAAGCCCCGTCCGGCCAGTAGTTTAAGCATCTGGTAATGATCGCGGGTTATCCCCTATTTCCAAACTGGTTGCGGGCGGTTTTTCTATCAACCAGTTTGCTGTCTGTTTCTGCGTGTCAGTCCGGGACTGAAAACCTGGATAGCCCCTTGCCCGGCGGAGCCTTAGTCACTTCTGCTGCTATTATTAATAAATCGCCGCAGGAAATTATGGCGTTATTCGGCAACCCCGTTTTAAAAAGGTCCGATCCCCCAGCTGAATTATGGCAATTCCATCAAGCTGATTGTGTGGTTGACATATTTTTTTACTCCCGCACCCATCAGCAGCCCTTGCGAGCCACTCATGTGATCGCCCGTTCCCGTGCAGGCATTGCCGCGGATACGGATTTATGCTTATCGCGCTTAGTAAAAATTTAAGCAAACAATCTACCTTGGAACCCGCCGGACTGTGGATTATCTGGCAGTTTTGTCGGGATATTGGCACATATCTTTAATAGAACAAGTCTGGCAATCTGGCTTGCGGGCTTTACAAACATATCGCCCATGCAAAATCAGCCAATGATGGGCAGATTGTTGGTAAGCGTGCGGCACCCTTTCCCCAAGCATTTTTTCAACCAAGGATGGCGTCGCTGCTAATGCCAGTCCTGTGCGATTGGCCACTCGAAAAACATGGGTATCAACGGCAATCGTCGGTTCCCCAAAAACAATATTTAGAACCACATTGGCGGTTTTCCGGCCAACACCGGGAAGTTCCTCTAGCTGTTGCCGGTTTGCGGGCACTTTTCCTTGAAAATCCGTCAGCAATTTCCGACTCAGCAACAAGATGTTTCTGGCTTTGCTGTTATAAAGCCCGATTGTTTTAATATATTCTCGTAGGTTCTCCTCACCTAATGCAACCATGGCTTGGGGGTTGCTTGCGACCGCAAATAAAGCAGCTGTGGCCTTATTAACGCTTTTATCGGTTGCTTGGGCAGACAAAACAACCGCTATCAACAAGGTGTAGGGGTTTTGATAAATTAGCTCGCCCTTTGGCTTCGGATTAGCTGTAGAAAATATTTTAAAAATTTCTTCTATTTCGCGTGCCGTTAATAACCGCTTGGCCTGAATTGTCATCAACTCACATCATGTAGGTGGAACTAGGGTCGCAAATTTTTCCAAAATTCTTTCACTTTGGTTAAAAATTTTTCCATAATTGGATAGTTTTTTGGATTAGCTTCAGCAATTTCTGTAAATTCCTTTAAAAGCTCTTGCTGGCGCTTGGTCAGATTGACGGGCGTTTCAGTCACCACGGTACAATACATATCCCCACGGTTGGAGGAACGCAAGACACTCATTCCTTTGTTTTTCAAACGAAATTTTTGTCCGCTTTGGGTGCCCGCAGGAATGGTAACTTTACCCCAGTTTCCCTCAACCGTTGGCACATCTACTGATCCCCCCAGAACAGCTGTTACCAGAGGGATAGGAATCTGGCATTCAATGGTTGCCCCTTCCCGCTGAAAAATCGGATGTTGCCGGATATTCACAAAAATATAAAGATCCCCTGCAGGTAAGCCACGCATGCCAGCTTCCCCCTGTCCTGATAAGCGGATACGAGAGCCATCTTCCACCCCTGCGGGAATATTGACTTCCAAGGTTTTTTCACGCTTAACGGTACCGTTCCCCCGGCAAACCCGGCATGGTTTTTCAATAATTTTTCCTAAACCCGCACATTGTTGACAGGTACGCTCAATGGTGAAAAACCCTTGGGCCGCCCGCTGCTTACCGCTACCGCGACAGCTAGGGCAGGTAACAGGTTGACTACCCTGTTCGCTACCCGAGCCGTGGCAGGTATCACAAACCGATGATCCCGGCACGCGGATCGTCACTTGCTTGCCCGAAAAAGCCTCCTCTAAGCTTATTTCCATATTATACCGCAGATCCGTACCCCGGGCTTGGCGACCACCAGCACGCGAATCCGTAAAATCGCCAAACATTTCATTAAAAATATCGGCAAACCCACCTCCGGCAAACCCAAATCCCTCTGCCCCCTGTCCGTTAGGTCGTCCCGAACGCCCCCCCCCATTTTGGAAGGCTGCATGACCAAATTGGTCATAAGCTGCCCTTTTCTGCTCATCTTTTAGAATATCGTAGGCTTCGTTGATTTCTTTAAATTTTTGTTCTGATGCCTGATTACCTGGATTGCGATCGGGATGGTGTTTCATCGCCAACACACGGTAAGCTTTTTTCAAATCCTCGCCACTTGCCGTTTTGGATACCCCAAGGATTTCATAATAATCTTGTTTAGCTGCGGCCATTTTCTACCCTAAAATCTAAAACCAGCCTTAAAAATATTTAAGGCTGGCGGAAGAAACATATCTATGGTTTTTTACGTTTGTTATTGTTGACTTCTTGAAAATCAGCATCCACAACCTTTTCTTCATTTTCCGTCTTACCTTCACCTTCATTGTTGTCCTGAGGTGCGGATGTTTGCTGCTGGGAGCGATACATGGCTTCCCCCATTTTCATGGCCAATTGTGCCAATGATTCGGATCGGGACTTAATCGCCTCGATGTCAGTTCCTGACAATACTTCTTTTAAGGAAGCAATAGCTTTTTGGATAGAATCCTTATCGGTTGCACTGATCTTACCTTCATTATCCTTGACCATCTTTTCATTGGCATGAACCAATGACTCGGCTTGGTTACGTGCTTCAACTAACGCCCGTTTTTTCTTATCCTCACTGGCATTAGCCTCGGCCTCTTTAACCATTTTTTTAATGTCTTGTTCATTTAACCCGCCCGAAGCCTGGATGCGGATTTGCTGCTCTTTATTGGTTGCCTTGTCTTTTGCCGAAACGCTGACAATGCCGTTTGCATCAATATCGAATGTTACCTCAATCTGCGGAACCCCCCTTGGGGCTGCGGGCAACCCTAACAAATCAAATTGACCCAGCAGCTTGTTATCAGCGGCCATTTCCCGCTCCCCCTGGAAAACGCGGATGGTAACAGCGGTTTGGCTGTCATCTGCCGTTGAGAAAATCTGGCTTCGTTTGGTAGGAACAGTAGTATTGCGGTCAATTAACCGAGTGAAAACCCCCCCTAATGTCTCAATCCCTAAAGAAAGGGGCGTTACATCGAGTAACAATACATCTTTCACTTCACCTTTCAAAACCGCCCCCTGGATAGCAGCTCCCACTGCCACCACTTCATCAGGGTTAACACCCCGGTGTGGCTCACGGCCAAAAAAGCTGCGGACTGTTTCAATCACCTTCGGCATACGCGTCATACCGCCGACCAAAACAACCTCATTGATTTCGGAAGCTTTCAAACCGGCATCTTTTAAAGCAGCCCGGCAAGGCTCCAGGGTGCGTTGGATAAATTCATCCACCAAGGATTCAAGCTTTGCTCTTGTTAAACGGATATTCATATGCTTGGGCCCATTTTTATCCGCCGTAATGAAAGGCAGATTGACCTCTGTTTGCATCGCACTGGAAAGCTCAATTTTAGCTTTTTCAGAAGCCTCTTTCAGGCGCTGTAAAGCCAACTTGTCTTTGCGCAGGTCAATCCCGTTTTCTTTGCGGAATTCTTCGGCCAAATAATCCATAATGCGGTTGTCAAAGTCTTCACCCCCAAGGAACGTATCGCCATTGGTTGATTTGACTTCAAATACGCCGTCACCGATTTCCAATATAGAAATATCAAAGGTGCCACCGCCCAAATCATAAACAGCAATAATGCCGCTGCCCTTTTTCTCAAGCCCGTACGCTAAGGCTGCCGCGGTGGGTTCGTTAATAATACGCAGAACCTCTAAACCGGCAATCCGGCCAGCATCTTTGGTGGCTTGGCGTTGTGAGTCATTGAAATAAGCGGGTACCGTAATCACCGCTTGGGTTACTTTTTCACCTAAGTAATTTTCTGCGGTTTCTTTCATTTTTTGTAAAATGAAAGCACTGACTTGGGAAGGCGAATATTTTTTACCACGGGCTTCAACCCAAGCATCCCCATTATCCCCCGCAATAATTTTGTAAGGAACTAAACCCTTATCTTTTTTAACCATTGCGTCATCATAACGCCGGCCAATAAGCCGCTTAATCGCAAATAATGTATTTTCTGGATTGGTTACCGCTTGCCGTTTCGCGGCCTGGCCAACCAACCGTTCGTCCGTATCCGTAAAAGCAACAATTGAGGGGGTGGTCCGTATCCCCTCCGTATTTTCGATGACCTTCGTGTCTTTGCCTTCCATAATGGCGACGCAGGAATTGGTGGTTCCTAAATCAATTCCGATAACTTTACTCATGATCCCTCTCTTCTCGGCAGATTACAGCCACAACCTTTAATATCTGAAGCATTCGTGGCAATCCCCATAAATTTATAAATGGTTAAATAGTTACTAGCTATTGGTGAATATGTTGAGATATAAGAATGATTACGCCAATCTACAAGTTATCTGCAATAAAAATTATTTGGCAATCTTTCCTTATTTATTTTTACTAGCCTCCCCCTCCTCTTTCAAAGCTGCTTTGACCACGGTTACAATTGCTGGTCGTAACAAACGATCATGCAGGGAAAACCCAGCCTGGAAAACCTCGGCCACCGTGCCGGGAGGTTGGGTAGATGACAGTACCTCCATCACAGATTGGTGCTGGTTGCCGTCAAATTTTTCACCTATGGGCACCATTCGTCTCAGATGGTGTTTTTCAAAAACTGCCGCCAATTGGCGTTCTGTCATGGTCACCCCTTCAATGAAATTTTTAATTAACGGGTCTTCCGTGACAATGGGGTTTTTAAGAGCTCGTTCCAAATTATCATAAACAGCGATCAAATCCTTGGCAAAATTGCTGACGGCAAATTTTTGGCTATCCTCTTTTTCGCGCTGCATCCTTTTGCGGATATTATCGCTTTCCGCCAATGTCCGCAATAATTGGTCTTTTAACTGGCCAATCTCTTGACCTGCTTCAGATAATTTTTGCTCCAAAAACCCTATTTGTTGCGCTTCTTGAGAGACTGATCCGTCTGCAGTTACAGATGTTTCTTGTTCACTCTTATCGCGTGAATCAGGAAGAGGTTGTTGTATTTCTTCAGCAGGCTTTGACACCTGCTGATCCGAAGATTTTGGCTGATCGGAAGATTTCGTATGTTGAGGCTTTGTCATTTTTCCTACCTTCGCATCATAAAAAATATCTTATTTCTTGGTTAAAAACCGCCCAATCAGTTGGGCTGTGTAATTGACCATAGGGATAATCCTTGCATAATCTATCCGGCTAGGGCCGATCACACCTACCGCCCCGATCACCTGTTGCCGGTTATTCTGGTAAGGGGCGATAATTAAAGAACAACCGGCCAAATTAAATAATTCATTTTGAGAACCTATAAAAATCTGGACATGTTTAGCCTTCTTTGATTCTTCGAGCAAGCGAACCATTGATTCTTTATTCTCAAGCATTTGAAATAAAATGCGAACCCGTTCCAAATCTTCTAATTCTTTTACTTCCTCTAGTAAATGGCTTTGACCGCTCAAAATAAGGATACGCTCATTTTTTGTCCCCGCCCAGGTAGCCAACCCCGTTTTGATAACCTTTTCTGTCAATAAATTCAATTCCGTCCGATGATCATCCAATTCTTTGGTAATTTCAACCGTTGCTTCCGCCAACGTTTTATTAATCAAACGCGCAGTCAGATAATTTCCTACTTCCACCAGTGCAGCTGGCGGCAGTCCTTTAGGTAAATCAATCAGGCGGTTCTCGATTAACCCGTCTTCCGATACCATGACCACCAAGGCACGATCAGGCCCAAGCTTTAGGAATTCCATGTGCTTCAACCTATATTCGGTGGTGGGTGCCACAACCAATCCGGCGCAACGGGAAAGCCCTGATAAGGCTTGGATAGCTTGTTCGAGCATAATAGGGAAATTATGCCCCCCCACTTGACATTTTTCCTCCATATTGCGGCGTTCATCTTCCCCCAAATAGCCAATTTCCAGTAGCCCATCGACAAATAATCGTAACCCTAATTCCGTGGGCACTCGGCCAGCAGAAATATGGGGGGCAAAAAGCAACCCAGCTTCCTCTAAATCTGCCATCACATTTCGGATAGTAGCTGGCGACAAATTCAGGTTAGCCCGCTTCGAAATAACCTTTGAACCTATCGGTTCGCCCGTTTCAAGATACGTATCCACAATATGGCGAAAAATTTCTCGCGACCTCAGGTTAAGCTCGTGGATACTGGTTCTGTTTTTTATCACCATCGTTTCAACTGTATAAACCCTTCTTGGGCATATTTTTATTCAAATTAATTTGTTTATGCGTTTTTAGTAAATAGGGATTATTTTGCAAATTCTCAACACGTCTCTATCATTTTATTTTCATATCATGTATAAATAGAGTGGTAATATTTTGGCATTTTAAGCAATGGAAGTCATTTATAATGGTTAATATCCCCCTTCGTCCTTCTGGCCGCCAGCCCGATCAAATGCGTGTGGTTAAAATGGAAATTGGCGTTAATAAATATGCAGAAGGATCTTGTTTTATCCAATTGGGCAATACGCATGTTTTCTGTACCGCTTCTGTCGACAACCAATTGCCAAGTTTTTTGCGGAATACCGGCAAGGGTTGGGTAACAGGGGAGTATGGTATGTTACCGCGGGCAACAGCGACGCGCAGTGAACGAGAAGCCAGCCGTGGGAAATTAACCGGGCGCACACAGGAAATTCAACGACTGATTGGCCGTTCTCTGCGGGCCGTTACCAATTTGGTTGCCTTAGGCGAGCGGCAAATTTTTATTGACTGTGATGTTATTCAAGCGGATGGTGGAACCCGCACGGCAGCCATTACTGGCGGTTATGTTGCCTTACATCAGGCTTTAGCCCGTTTGGTCAAAACGGGTGTGATCAAGCAATTCCCTTTGCAAGATTATGTTGCAGCCATCTCCTGCGGTATTTACCGGAATACACCCATTCTAGATTTAGAATATATAGAAGACAGCAATGCCGAAGTTGATTCAAATTTTGTGTTGAATGGTAAGGGGGAGATCATTGAAATCCAATCTACCGCTGAGAAAAATTCATTTACCCCCCCGCAACTGATTCAAATGCTTGATTTGGCCCAGAAAGCAACCCGCTCCTTGGTGGAACAGCAAAAACAACTTTTAGCAACTTTGGCAGCATAACAGCCGCCATGCAAAGGCCTTCCCATCCCCGCTATTTGCTGCAAGGCCCTTTGGTTTTAGCAAGTCATAACCAAGGAAAAATCGCCGAACTGCAGGAAATCCTTCCCCTTTCCCTTCGTCCGCTTTATTCGATGAAGGATTTGGGCTTGCCAGAACCAGAAGAAACAGGGGTGACTTTTGAGGAAAATGCCCTAATCAAAGCAAATCAAGCCGCAATCCTTTCCAAATTACCTTCTTTAGCAGATGATTCAGGGATTGTAATCCCCGCACTGGACGGCGCCCCGGGTGTCCTGTCTGCCCGGTGGGCAGGCGAAAAGCGTGATTTTAAGGTGGCGATGGGTAAGGTTTACCAAGCATTGCAGAAAAAAGGCATCACGGCAATCACGGGTTGCCCGGCTTTTTTTATTTCGGTTTTGGCGATTGCCTGGCCGGATGGATATCATCACACCTTTGAGGGCCGGATTGATGGGAGATTGGCCTGGCCTCCCCGTGGGACGAAGGGTTTTGGGTATGATGCAATGTTTGTACCGGATGACTGCACCCAAACTTTTGGGGAAATGGATCCCACCCAAAAAAACAGGATCAGCCACCGCGCACAGGCTTTTGCTAAATTTAAAGAATTTTGCCTGCCTGCATCAGGGTAATCAATGAATTATCCCATTAACCCACAAGACACAGATTTTGGGCTTTATATCCACTGGCCCTTTTGTGTATCCAAATGCCCTTATTGCGATTTCAACAGCCATGTTAGAGCCACGGTTAATTGGCAAGAATGGTTTATCTGCCTTAAAGCCGAAATCGATTTTTATGGTAAACGGACATGGGGACGACGGTTAACCAGTATTTTTTTCGGTGGCGGTACACCGTCTTTAATGCCCGCGGCGATGATTGAGGGACTAATTGCCACCGCCCAAAAATATTGGGCGTTTGACCAGGGGATTGAAATTACCTTAGAAGCCAACCCCTCTAGTGTTGAAAGCCAAAAATTCGCTGATTACCGCCAAAGCGGAATTAATCGCCTTTCCATAGGTATCCAATCATTAAACGATCGGGATTTAAAATTTCTGGGCCGTCATCATGACAGTCGGCAAGCTATTCAAGCCATTGAATTAGCTGCCAAACATTTCAAAAAATATTCCTTTGATTTAATCTATGCCCTTCCCCATCAAACACTAGGTGATTGGCAACACGAACTAAGCCAAGCCATGTCTTTATCTGGCTCTCATCTTTCCTTATATCAATTGACTATTGAGCAGGGGACCGTTTTTGCACAAAATTACAAGGAAGGCCTATGGCCGATGCCTGATCAGGAATTATCGGCAGATTTTTATCAATGGACCAATAGCTTTATGAAGGGGCAAGGGTTCCATCACTATGAAATTTCCAATTATGCCAAACCTGGGGCCCAATGTCGGCATAATTTAACCTATTGGCGTTACCAAGATTATATAGGTATTGGCCCCGGTGCCCATGGGAGATTCAAACTAAATCAACAAAAATATGCGTCTTTTCAACTGAAGATTCCCGAGACCTGGCAACAGCATCTGTTACTACATGGTCATGGGACCAAAGACTTCTATCCTTTATCGCCGCTTGAACGGCGTACAGAGTTAGTGTTGATGGGGTTACGCCTAGAAGACGGGATTAATTTAGCCCTAGCCGCCCATGAAACCGGGATTAATTTGACGGATTCGCTGTCAGGCCAGGCTTTGCGTGAATTGCAAGCAAAGCAATTGTTAACTGTCACGGATAGCAAAATTCAAGCAACAGAACTTGGCCGTTTGAAGTTAAATGCCTTGATTGATTATCTTTTAACTGCTTAGTTGGTTAATGGTATAAGAGTGGAAGGAGCAGGATCTTTAACCAACAGCCGTTGCCGTTGAATTTCATAGACCGTCAGGCCGTATTCTGCAATACCGTCCGGCAGAAATCTAAAAATCCCGTTTACCCCCTTCATTTCACCAAAACCTATAATTGCATTCCGGCTAAAATCGGCCCCTGGCTTCCCACCTAAACGGGTGACAAACACTACTATGTCGTAAACGGTAGCTGCTAGGCGATTAGGGGATTCCTTAAAATTTTCACGGTACCTTTTTTCAAAAGAATCGCGCCCTTCCTGGGAATAACTGGGATACCATCCCCCCAATAAACTTGTCTCTTTTCTTAAAGCTGGGGCATCCCAAAGGTTGGTGCCCAAAAGCTTCACTTGGGTCGTGTCAATACCGTGGTAAGGAGCCAGTGATGAGAGGGTGATTAACTTCTCCCCTCCTTCCGCAATTAGCAGTGCTTGATAATTTACCACTTTCACGGGTTTATAAGGCGGCATCCAAGCGGGCGGCGGATTATTGTCAGATATCTGTTGCTCTTCAATAATATCGGTATTGTCTGGATTTTCCGTTAAGCCAGTTTCTGAATTGTCTGGATCAGTTTCAGTATTTTCGTCAAGTAACGGAACCGGGTCACTCGGCCCTAATCTTTTCACTGTTTCTGAAAGATTGGTATTTGCCGGGTTATAAAATTCCGTCTGGAAAATCTCCACTCCGGTTGCGTCAGCTGACTGTTTGGCTGAACTTTCAACCACCCGGCCATACGTATTGTCAGGCAATAAGAGGGCAATCCTCTTGATCCCTTGGGTTGATGAATAGGCAATAACTCGGTTAATTTGTTGCGGCAAGGTTAGACCGCCTACAAATACGCCTTGACTAGCCAGGGTTTCATCATTTGAAAAACTAATAATCTGAACACCTTTAGCTTGGGCAATAGGAGCAATTTCGCGCACTTGGGCTGCAAAAACAGGCCCGATCACCAATCTAGCCCCTTCTTTCATGGCATCTTGCAACGCTTGGGTTGCGCCCCCTGTTTGATTGGTGTCTTTAATAATAAGGACAAAATCAGCACCACCCTCATCTAAAACAGCCATCTGAGCTGCATTGAGAAGCGCTTTGCCCAAAGCCGCATCTTTGCCCGTAAGGGGCAGCAAAATAGCTACCTTGGGTGATCCGCTGCGTGCCACAGACTGCGAGGAATCCGTAGATTGACAGCTTATTAAGGCCAGCGATAATCCGACAATGGCAACCAGGCTAAAAATTTTCATGGGACAATTTTAATCTTTCATGTAAGATCCAGGCAATTGGGAAAAAAATGAGCGCGAGGTTAAGCAACCCATAATCTTCACGAACTCTAAATTTTTACGCACTTTAAACGATTTTCATCTGTCTGGCAAATGACTTTATCGCTTCCACCTCATTGTCTTGATTCAATTAAAACCAGCATGCAGGGGCTGATCCTGGTGGCAACCCCCATTGGCAATTTGAGCGATATCAGTCTGCGAGGGCTACTTACCCTGCAGCAAGCGGATATGATTGCTTGCGAAGATACAAGGGTTACCCGTAAGCTTCTGGATCATTATGGGATACAAGCAAGATTACAGTCTTATCATGACCATAATGCTGGAAAAATACAGCCCCTTTTAATCCATCATTTAAAACAAGGCCATTCACTGGCACTCGTATGTGATTCGGGAACCCCCCTTATTTCTGACCCAGGCTATAAATTGGTTCAAGCGGCCATCTTGGAAGGCATTAGCGTCCAGGCAATCCCGGGTGCTTCAGCCCTGCTGACCGGTTTGGTCATTTCCGGATTGCCGACCCACCAATTTCTTTTTGTAGGGTTTCCTCCCCCTCGATCGGTGGCCAGACAAAAATTCCTGCAGGCTTTTTCCTCTATCTGCGCGACATTGGTTTTTTTTGAATCGCCACAACGGCTGCAAGATAGTTTAAAAGATTGTTTAACGGTTTTTGGCAATAAACCGGCAGCGGTCGGGCGAGAATTAACCAAAATGTTTGAAGGAATAAAAAGGGGTGATTTGCAGGACTTAGTTGATTATTACCAAGAAAATCCGTTGGTAAAAGGGGAGATTGTGGTGATGATTGACTTAACCAAACCTTTGATTTTTTCCCCCGAAGAAAAAGCAGACATGGCCGCCAACTTGCTGCAACAATACCTACCTTTAATGTCGGTCAAGGAAGCCGCTAAAAAAATATCTGATGAATTGGATATCCCTAAAAAAATTGTTTATAATCAAGCCCTTTTTTTACAAAAAAAATAGCATGCCATTTTTTTCTTTTTACCAAAAACTGTGCCGTTTCATCAGACGGCCGAAAAAAGCCTGGATTGGCCAATATGGCGAGTTTTTGACTTACCTATATTTATGGGGCAGCGGGTATAGAATCATCCGCCGCAACGATCAATCAAATTTAGGTGAAATTGATTTATTGGCAACGAAGAACCGTCATTTATATGTTATTGAGGTTAAATATCGCAGATCCTTAGCTAAAGCCAATTGGCCGCATCACCCCTTGCAACGCCAGCGACAATTAAGACAATTACAGGTTTTTTTAATAAAGCACCCTCGGTACCAAAATTATCCGGTTTATTTGGTTTTAGCGATTATCCAACCCTTGCAGATACCCAAATTAGTGATATATTCCTAATATTAAATCCAATTGCCCCGATTTCTTAAAAAATAAGGTGATGATCATGTCTTCTTCTGTTCTTCGCTACCATCCTTTGTTACGCCTAATACATTGGCTCATGGCTATTTTGGTTGTCGCCATGATCGGTACGGGTTTTATGCTGGAAGAAAAACCAGTGGTTGCAGGATACCCAATTATTTTCTGGCACCAGTCTTTTGGCCTGAGTATTTTTGCATTAATTTGGCTGCGCCTCATTGTTCGTTGGTCATTTCCCCTACCCACAGCAGTTGCCAGCCTTAGCGATTGGGAAAAACGTTTATCACGGGTGGTCCATACTCTTTTCTATATTTTTATGGTGATTGTCCCGATTACGGGATATTTAGCTATTGTAGGTAACGGGGCTTCCCCCCAATGGTTTGGTCTGACCCTTCCCTTTCCCGATATGACCGCCACCATAAAGCAGCTTGGCAATACCCATGCTTTGCTGGCTTTTTGCTTGATAGGCCTGGTCGGGCTTCATTTGCTTGCTTTCGTTAAACACCGGTTGGTTGGTAAAATAAATTTGCTGCAACGGATGTAAGACCGTCAAATTTAGTTGACCCAGGAGGATATCATTTCTTTGCGTATCGCCATTCAAATGGATCCCATTGAATTCATTAACATCGACACTGACACAAGCTTTGTGATAGCCCTAGAGGCTCAGCGGCGCAACCATGAATTGTATTATTACACCCCTGACAACTTGCATTTCCTGGAGGGTGAAATCTATGCCTTTGGCCATACGATAACTTTACAACGTCAAAAAGGGGCCCATGCCCAATTAGGCAAAAAGCAGAAATTGTCCTTAAAAGATTTTGACGTTAT
Source organism: Alphaproteobacteria bacterium (assembly GCA_044227605.1). Taxonomy (GTDB): domain Bacteria; phylum Pseudomonadota; class Alphaproteobacteria; order JAEUKQ01; family JAEUKQ01; genus JAEUKQ01. Next base: position 39,187 of record JBGAWJ010000001.1, on the reverse strand, counting down.
CCTGATCCGCCAAGATCCACCCTTCGATATGGCCTACATAACCAACACGCACTTATTAGAGCTTTTGCCACCTTCCGTGCTGATCCTTAATCATCCAAAAACTGTTCGCAATGCCCCAGAAAAATTGTTTTTATTACAATTTCCCGATCTTATCCCACCTACCCTGATTACGGCGGATACGGCAGAAATCGTGGCTTTTCGTCAAAAACACCAGGATATTGTGATAAAACCCCTTTACGGCAATGGGGGATATGGCGTTTTTCACGTCAAGGCAGATGATGAAAATTTGCATGCTTTGTTGGAAGTCCATCACCGCACATCAAGAGAGCCGCTAGTTATCCAACGCTATATCCCTGAAGTCCGGCAGGGCGATAAAAGGGTTATCCTGATCGATGGCCAAGCGGTGGGGGCGGTTAACCGGATCCCTAAATCAGGTGAAGCACGCTCCAACCTGCATGTGGGCGGTAGGGCCACAAAAACCGATCTTTCCGCACGGGATTTGCATATTTGCCAAGCAATAGGCCCAACCCTAAAAAAATTAGGCATCCTATTCGCAGGAATTGATATTATCGGCCCCTATCTGACCGAAATAAATATTACCTCGCCCACAGGGTTTCAGCAGATTAATCAGCTCAACAACACTTGTTTGGAAAGAATATTCTGGGACGCCCTCGAAAAACAGAAAAAAGGCTAATTATTTGGTTTGGCAACGCTATTTTGGGAATTCGTCTGTCGGCGTTTAACTTCATGCCTAACAATAAAAATCCCGCTTAACGTAATCAAGGTGCCGCCAGCATACAAATATAAATCAGGCACCTCCGCCCAGAAAAGATATCCCCAAATAATGGAGTAAAGGATATCGGCATATTGAAAGGGCGCTACCACCGAAGCTGGGGCAATACGGAACGCCTGGGTCATGGCAATCTGGGCAGCCCCCCCTACACACCCAATAAGAGCCAAAATACCAACATCCCTTAAAGCGGGTGTAGACCAGCCAATAATTCCTTGTTTCACCCATATATGATCGGGGGAAATCCACTGCCAGGGAATGGTCAGAAAACTGCCTATTAAACAAACCAAAATAAAATAAAAGATGGTGGTGGCCCCACTATCGGTTTTGCTTAAATGGCGCACGCAAATCATTGATAGGGCAAATAGAAAAGCGCTGGCCAAGGCAAAAAGGGCAACACCGTCAAAAAGGTTTTTTCCCGGGCGGGTGATCAGCAAAACGCCAATAAAGCCAACCCAGATTGCAACCCATCTTTTCCATCCCACTGCCTCCCCCAGCAACAAACCGGAAAGCGCCGCCAAAAAAATCGTGCTAGACATAGTTAATGCCACCGCTTCCGCCAAAGGCATCAGCTTGAAGGCCAGAAAGATGCTGGCCATCGAAATAACGCCGATTACCCCCCGCAACAACTGCAATCCCAGGCGTTTGGTTTTAAAAAAAGCAAAGCCGCTGGTACGGTAAAAATAAAAAGCCATGGGGATACAGGCAAATATATTACGGAAGGTCATAATTTGCCCAATGGGGTAAGTACCCGACATTGCTTTGATCAAAGCATCAGCTACACTGAACATTAAAACACCGCCGCCCATCAAAATAATGGCTTTTAACGGTTGGTCATGGGGCCTTGAGGCGTCATTGGTCATTATGTTATATAAGTCAGCTTGTTTAAAATTCTGGTTGGCAATATTTGATCTTAGGCTTTAATTTACCGAGTAGCTATTATATTGATTATTAAATTGATCACGAAATTAATCCTTAACGGATGCAGGAAAATATTACCTTTATATATCCCTCAACGCTATATTATTCCTTATGATTTGCTAATTACAATTTACGATCCAATAGGATTATCTTAATGCCTTAGTTTGTAGGATTGATGATGGGTGTATCCGTTAAAACAGTTGCCTTTTCCGGATTTTACACCCAAGCAGTTGAAGTGCAGGTGCAATTAACCAATGGCCTGCCCAGTTTTACCATCGTAGGCCTACCCGATAAAGCGATTGCAGAAAGCCGTGAGCGTGTCCGGGCGGCTTTCCAAGCCATAGGGTTGGCATTACCCGGAAAAAGGATCACTGTTAATCTGGCGCCTGCCGATTTGATGAAAGAAGGTAGCCACTATGATTTGCCGATTGCTTTGGGATTGCTGGCAGCTATCGATGGATTGCCCGCTATCTCGTTAGAAAAATATTGTGCCATCGGGGAATTGGGGCTTGATGGCCGCATATCACCGATCAACGGTGTTTTAGCAGCTGCTTTACATGCCTCATCGCACGGCTTGACATTAATTTGCCCCGAACAGCAGGGGGCCGAGGCTGCCTGGGCAGGATCAACAGAAATTATTGCGGCCCCCAATTTAATTGTTTTGCTGGGTTGCTTAAAGGGGGAAAGACCCTTATCAACCCCAACGGCAAAAGTCCTTAAAAACAAGCCGGAATTAAAAGATATCCGCGATATCCGCGGCCAGGAAACAGCAAAGCGGGCGCTTGAGATTGCTGCAGCTGGCCATCATAACCTTTTGTTGATCGGCCCGCCCGGGGCAGGAAAGTCCATGTTGGCTGCAAGATTGCCGGGGATATTACCTGCTTTATCGGCACAGGAAGCTTTGGAAACTAGCATTATTTATAGTTTGGCTGGGCAATTGCCTGAAGCATCGCTGATCCAGGAACGCCCTTTCCGCGATCCCCATCACTCCGCGTCGATGGCCTCCTTAGTGGGCGGTGGCTTACGGGCAAAACCAGGGGAGGTATCTTTGGCCCATAACGGGGTTTTGTTTTTGGATGAAATGCCTGAATTTTCCCGCCAATCTCTGGATTCCTTAAGGCAGCCCCTGGAGACAAAAAACATCACGATTGCGCGCGCCAACCACCACATCACCTATCCCGCAAGGTTCCAACTAATTGCCGCCATGAACCCCTGCCGTTGCGGATATTTTGATCACCCGCAATTGGCTTGCAGCAAAAAGCCCCAATGCGCTGAATCGTATCAGTCAAAAATATCTGGGCCTTTTCTGGACCGGATTGATTTAACAATTGAAGTCAATGCTTTGCCTCCCGTAACCCTACATAGCGAGCGGGTGGGGGAATCCTCGGGGCAAATCGGTCGGCGTGTGGCCAAGGCGTGGGAAAGGCAAACAAAACGCCAGTCGCCCGCATCGATGGCCTCTATTCCGCTATCAAATGCAGAACTTGACTTAAATACCTTGGAAAAAGTGGCTGCTTTAGATGCGGATGGGCAAAGTTTGCTTACCAAAGCTGCCGAAAAAATGGCTTTGTCGGCACGCGGGTATCACCGTGTCTTACGGGTAGCACGAACGATTGCTGATTTAGCGGAATGTGAAAGAATTGAACGCACCCATATTGCCGAAGCGCTCAGCTACCGCCGTATCCAACCCAAATTAGCTGATTGATTATTCAAGTTGGTCTTGATTAGCCAGCTAGTTGCCCTCAATGGTTAGCTAGTTGCTATCCCTTTTTGCAGTATAGGCCCCAGTGGATGACCACCCAAAAGATGAAGATGAAAATGGGGAATTTCCTGATGGGCATTTTGCCCGTTATTAGCTAGAACCCTATATCCTTGCTGATTTAACCCTAATTGCCGAGCAATTAATCCGACCGCTTGCATGAGCGCCGCCATTTGGTGCGGGGTGGCATGGGCTGAAAAATCATCCCAGGATTGATAAGGCTGTTTTGGGATCACCAAGATATGGATTTTGGCCTGTGGATTTATATCATAGAATGCCAACACATCTTGATTTTCATAAACCTTTTTGCAAGGGATTTCGCCACGTAAAATTTTCGCAAAAATATTGTCTGGGTTATAGGCCATTTTTTCTTCCCTATTTTTATTTTATTCTTCTGCCGTTTTACCCCGCTTAAATATTTTATCAGGGCACGATCTTGTTACTCAAGGAACCTATCCCATATATAAGATGCTTTCCACCGTCAAATCAAGCAGGAGAAATAAATTGAACGAAGGATCCCCTTCAGCAGGATCACCAACGAACCAAGCGGCCACTTGGCATGGGACAACAATCCTTTGCGTCCGTAAAGATGGGCAAGTGGTGATCGCGGGCGATGGCCAAGTTTCTTTTGGGGCAACTATCATTAAATCCACAACTCGCAAAGTTAGAAGGCTGGGCAAAGGCGATATTATCGCAGGTTTTGCCGGTTCAACGGCGGACGCCCTAACCCTTTTTGAACGTTTAGAGGCCAAATTGGAAAAACACCCCGGTCAATTGGCCAGGGCTTGTGTCGAATTGGCTAAAGATTGGCGCACCGACCGCTATTTAAGAAGATTAGAAGCGATGATGGCGGTCGCCGACAAAAATGTCAGCTTTATCATTTCGGGGGCTGGCGATGTATTGGAGCCGGATGGCGGGTTAATCGGCATCGGCTCAGGCGGGAATTTTGCGATTTCCGCGGCCAAGGCCTTACTACCCATTGAAAATCTGGATGCCTTGGAAATCGTCAAAAGATCGATGAAAATTGCCGCTGAATTATGTGTGTACACCAACAACAATATTACGATTGAAACCTTATGAACGATCATTTAACCACCTCAAATCCCCCCTCCACCGCTGCCAATTTCAGCCCACGGGAGATTGTCTCGGAACTAGACCGGTATATTATCGGCCAGCATGAGGCAAAGAAAGCAGTGGCTGTCGCCTTGCGTAATCGCTGGCGGCGCCAACAATTGCCTGCCGAACTTCGCGATGAAGTCTTGCCAAAAAACATTCTGATGATAGGCCCTACAGGGGTTGGCAAAACAGAAATCGCCCGCCGCTTGGCTAAACTCGCACAAGCCCCCTTTATTAAGGTTGAGGCAACCAAATTTACAGAAATAGGTTATGTCGGCCGGGACGTCGAGCAGATCATCCGTGATTTAATAGAAATCAGTGTAAGCCAAACACGCGAACGCATGCGCAAAGAAGTCACCAGTAAAGCTGAAATTATGGCAGAAGAAAGGGTTCTGGATGCCTTGGTTGGGGAATCATCGGCCCCTGAAACCCGCGCTAAATTCCGTAAAATGTTACGGACAGGCGAACTCGACCAAAAAGAAATTGAAATACAGGTGAAAGATACGGGCAACCGCTTGCCGACCTTTGATATCCCGGGGATGCCCGGGGCCAGCATGGGCATGCTTAACCTCAATGATATCCTTGGGCAGGCCATGGGCGGGCGCACCAAAACCCGTCGTACAACCGTTGCGGAAAGCTATAAAATATTGATTGTCGAGGAAAGCGATAAACTGCTGGATCAGGAAAAAATGGTTCAAGAAGCCATTAAAACAGTTGAGGAAAACGGCATTGTTTTCATCGACGAAATCGACAAGATTTGCGCGAGATCCGAGCGGATGGGGGCGGATGTCAGCCGTGAGGGGGTGCAACGTGACCTATTACCATTGATTGAGGGTACGCAAGTCCCCACAAAATACGGCACTGTTAAAACCGATCATATTTTATTTATTGCATCAGGTGCTTTCCATATGGCTAAGCCATCTGATTTATTGCCAGAATTGCAAGGGCGTTTGCCGATCCGGGTGGAGCTTAAGGCTTTAAGCCGCGATGATTTTAAACGCATTCTGCGGGAACCTGAAACCAGCTTGATCAAACAATATAAAGCTTTGTTAAAAACCGAAGATATTACCTTGCACTTTACGGAAGAAGCCATTGATAGTTTATCGGATTTAGCCGCCATGATCAATTCAACCGTTGAAAATATCGGTGCCCGTCGCCTCCATACGGTTTTAGAGAAACTGCTGGAAGAGATCAGTTTCCAAGCCAGTGACCAAGCCGGATCGACGATTACCATCGATGATGCCTATGTGCAAGAACGGATTGCCGGACTTGCGAAAAACACCGACCTTAGCAAATTCATCCTTTAGGCTCATGAAAACAATAAAGGCTGCACAATACAATTTATAGATTGTGTGGCCTTGCCTATTCTTTCAATAAGCTGTCTGGGTGTCCCCAACCTGGAATCTTGCTTATTCGTTGCAACCATTGTTGAACCTTTTGGGGTACATCAACCTCAGCCTGTTCTGCCCAAAATAAGTATCCGCACAGGGAAAAATCAGCTATTGTTAGCTTTTCTCCGGTGATGAAAGTTCTTCCATCCGCCAATTCTTCTTCTAAACGGCTAATATCTGTTTTATACCGCCCTTCAATCCAAGAAATAGCGCCTGCCGGATAATTTTGTGGTGCGAAACGCCGGGCATAGCGCAAATTAGGCAGGCTAAAACCTAAGCGGTTAGCCTCCCAGAATAGCCATTCCCGTACTTTTGACAGCAATATTTCATTCTCTGCCCCAAATTTTTTGGTGCGGTTTGCTAAAAACATCAAAATCGCATTGGATTGGACATAAGCTTGTTGACCAGCGGTTAGTAAAGGCACTTCCCCGAATTTTGCTAGTTTTTTAAAAGACTCCGGCCTTTGCGGCCGCGGGATATTAATATCGATGATTTGATAGTCATGGGCCAAGCCCGCAATTGCCATCATTAACTTAACTTTGTAACAATGGCCTGAATCAGGATGGCTATATAGGGTCAAATGTTGCTTGGCAGGTTTATCTATTTTTTTTGAATACCCATTTCCTCGTCATCCTTACCTTTTTATAAAAGTTTATTTCTTTTCAGCAACACATATAAAGCCCCTTGCCCCCCTTGATTCCGCTGGGCGTAGCAAAAAGCCAGGATGATGGTGCGAAGGGGTTGGGTATTCAGCCATTGGGGTACAACCTGCTGTAAAACCCCGGCTTTTAACCCCCCTGCCCCTTTACCGGTAATCACCAACACACAGCGGTTTTGCTGGGCGTAAGCTTGATTGAGAAAGGAGGTTAATCGGATAATCGCTCTATCCTGCGTTAAGCCATGCAAATCTAAGGTCGCAGAAATGGTCAATTCGCCCCGCTTCATCTTTTGCTGCAGACGGCGATCCAATTGCTGTAGATCCCCAACGGATAAGGAAGGTTGAGGGTTAGGCTGCGATCGAACGACCGGTTGTCTTTCAATAATAGGTTTTTTTCTTGGGGAACGAATGATTGGAGGGGCTAGAATTTCTTGGGGAACGCTTAGTAAAATTTTTATTCTTTTGTTTTTAAGGGGCTGGACATTTTTAATAACCTGTTCCCAAAGCTTGCCATCTAGCGCTACCATCGATTTGCTTGATTTTCTTTGGGTCATTTCTAAAAACTATTCTCATTGCTTTGGGGCCATAGTGGGTAACCAGGCATACGCTTACTTAACTGTTAATTCGGCTGGGATTGAAACTGTTTTAGGGACAATCAGATAATAGGTACCGTTTTGTTTCATATAACCCGCAATGTTCCCTGCAGCCTCACCCGTCCCCCAAAAAACATCCCCCCGAATCGGTCCTTTAATTGCCCCCCCTGTATCCTGGGCAATCATCAACCGTTGCAATTTTCTTTCTGGCACAGGACTGCCACCCCCCTCCGCCCCATTAAGAGCGGATGGCCAAGTAGTATCAAGCCACAGCAAGGTTCCCAAGGGGATATAGGCCGGATCAACCGCCATACTGCGGCCAGCCGTCAGAACCACCCCTTGCGCCCCAATGGCACCCTTTATATCAGCGGGCAGAAGGTTGAAAAAAACATAGCTAGGGTTAAAATTCATGAACTTTTGCTGCTGTTCCGGATGACGGCTAAGCCACTGGCGGATGGACTGCAGACTGACCTGTTCCCGGGTTAGGATTCCGTCTTGGATGAATTTGGCACCAACCGCCCGGTAGGGATGGCCGTTTTTGCCAGCATAGCCCACTCGGAGCTGTTGATTATCCGGTAACCTTATGACCCCTGATCCCTGAATTTCCAGGAAAAACCCATCAATCCTATCCTGTAGCCAGATAATTTCTTGCCCTTTGCCTTTTAGGGCGCCTTGGGCGATTTGTTCACGGGTATAGTAAGGTTGAAGCGTCCCATCCGTAATCCGACCAATAATTTGTTGGTTCTTCCATTCTTCCCGAAATTTACCGAGATCAACGATAATCAAATCATCGGGGACACGGTAAAGAGGAATTTGGTGCTTGGCATCAGGAAGCGTTGATCCCTGAATTTCTGGCTCATAATAACCGGTGAAAAGCCCGGGGATGGCTTGGAATGGTTGTAAAGCAACGGGTTGCAACCATTTTTCTAGAAATCTTGCAACATCCGAAAAGCTAGAACCTATAAGGCCTAATTCTTGGCAAAGCGGTAACCAATCTGCCACTTTTATCCGCCAATCGGCATTGCCTACGGGTCGCTCTGGCGCCAGTTTTTTATATTTTGCGCAAGAATTCTCTAAGGCAGGAATGATTTCCCCAATATTATCCTGCGCCCAACCCGGCAATTGCTGGAACGATATAGGGGTTAGCCATATTTTTTGCGGTAAAAGAGTCATTGGCACGGATGACGGCCGGCTCTTAATCCAGAGCCACGTTCCCAAAACTAGCAGACACATAAAAAGGACGACGGCAATCGGATGGCGCGATAAAAAGCGTCTAATCTTCGGCATTATGGGTGGCCACCAACAGCCAATTCGGATCCATATTACGCAAATCCTTGCGGAAAGTCCAAAGGTCGCGAATGTTCCTGACAGCCGTTGCATCCCCCTCAATTACTTGTCCATCTTGGTTGCGAACGGTATTAATTTGCTCGGAGATTATCAAAACCGTGAGGAACGCTTGACTGTTTTCAATTTTAATTGATTCTATTTTCGCGTCATTAATCGCCACAATCAGGGTTTGCTGTTGCTGGCCTTTATTTTGGCGCTCAATAATAGACCCAGAAAAAGCGTCAAAAATTTCTTGATCAACCAAGGATTTTAGTGTTTTGGTATCCCCTTCGGCGTAAGCGTGCAAAACCGCTTCAAAAGCGATTTTAGCACCTTTTAAAAAGGAACTAGGCTGAAAGGCAGGGAAAATAGCTTGCAGTTTCTTTAAATCAGCTACCTGGTCTTGCCCGACCAACACAGAAGCGATTTCTTGATCGCTGTCAATTTTATTCTTTACCGCCATCTGATCCTGCGGCCTTAGGGGCACGGGCCTTAGGGATTTGGGGGTCAATAGCTTACCCTGCTTATGTTCTTCGCCGGTTTTTTGTCCCAACACACTACGCAGCCGGAAAAAAAAGAATAGGGCGATAGCAGCAAAAATAATAATCTGAAGCCAATCCGTATTTGTCATTTATTTTATTCTACACAATTATTAAACATAAAGGGGTTAAAAAAACTCGCCTTCTCTTAATAATTCTAGCAAATACCGTGGAAAAGGCAAATTGTATTGTTCAAAAATCCGCCGCCGAGCAATACTATCAATGGATTTATTTATTTGGTATTTTACCAAATATGTTTGGTGAATAATCGTTCAAGATACTTGCTAAAAAAGACAGGTTCGGGCATAAGGGTTGCTAAACTTCTTTTGGTAAAGTTATTATTGTTAGGGAATATGGTACATGACAGAAAATTCACGCGCTCCCAAAAACGCCGTTGATAAAGAAGCAGCCCCCGCATCTTCATCGAAGGTCGAAGGCGTTGATAGGGACAAGAAGGGCCCCAGTTTTACGTTAGTTTCGCAATATTTGAAGGATTTATCTTTTGAAAATCCAAATGCGGTCGAAATTCTGCAACAAGGCGTTAAAACACCCAAGGGGAATATAAAATTTGATATCCGGGTTGCACAATTTAACACCAGCGATTTTGAAGTGATCCTGAAGATTTTAATCGAATCTACTGTCCAAGAAAATTTCAAATGCTTAGCAGAAATTGAATATGCTGGTTTATTCCATTTGCAATCAGTGCCGGTTGAGGCAATTGAACCCTTATTGATGATTGAAGCCCCTCGGATGCTATTCCCCTTTGCCAGGCAAATTATTATGAACCTTTCAAGGGATGGGGTCATTCCGTTGCCCCAATTACAACCAATCGATTTTGCAGCGTTGTACCAGGAACGTCAACGCCAGTTGAGCAACCCTGCTGCGGAAAGTGCCTCAATTCAATAAAAAATTAAGAATTGAGCATTATTTTAGCTGGAACCATAGTGCTTTACGTAATTTTTGCAGGACATGTTGGTGATCAGCATCCTCGTTGGGGGAAGGGGGGATGATTAATTTCCTTGAAAAATTTTTCCGCACTTGTGGTTTGGTTAAAGAATTATGGGAAGATTCAAGGGAATCCAAGGCAAAACCTTTTTGTCTTCCCCCCCGTAATTCCAAATAAACTTGGGCCAATAATTGACAATCCACCAATGCTCCATGTTTTGCCCGGTGGCTCGTGTCAATATTAAACCGTCGGCATAAGGCATCTAAACTGGCCGGGGCACCTGGAAATTTTTGACGCGCCAATAGGATCGTATCCACGCTGCGGGATAAGGGAAAAGGCGGATGTTTAACCCGGGTCAATTCTGCATTGAGAAACCGGATATCAAAGTCTGCATTGTGGATAACAAAAGGCGAGTCTGCAATAAAATCAAGGAAACTGGATATTATTTCGGGAAATTTCGGTTTATCTGCTAGAAACTCGCTCGTAATACCATGAATAGCCACTGCATCGGCTGGAACCAGCCTTTCGGGATTTATGTAATATTGCAGGAACCGTCCCGTGGGCAGATGATTAAGCAACTCCAGGCAAGCAATTTCAATCACCCGATCCCCTTTTTCCGGATCCAACCCTGTTGTTTCGGTATCCAGGATAATTTCACGCATGTCGCATTCCTTAAGGATGTTTTTGATCAGAAGGTTTCTGGCTTAAAAAGGCTTTTAATTTACTAAGGAATTGCCAGCGGCTATCCCTTAAAGTCAGGCCAGTTGTGATAACAGCTTGGGAGTATTTCATTTTCCATTTAGACGGTAATTGCCGGGAGGTAATGAATGAGAACCACTCCACTGTCATGTTCTTTCTTTTGAAAGCCCGTTGTTTTTGGATAGAGGGCGGGACATAGGATAAAAAAACAGCATCGAACCGACCTTGGTACGCTGCAACCTCAAATAACAAGGGGATATCTAGGAAAATAACCTTGCGCCGTTGCCGATACGCTTGCCTAATGAATTTTGTTTCCAAAACATGGACAGCTGGATGATATATGGCTTCCAACTCCTTTAAAAGTTGGGGGGATTTTAAAATTAATTCCCGCATCTGTTTAGAAGGAATTGGCTTTTCTGCATCCGCAACCAAGCCTTTTTCGGCCAAAAGCGTCCGAATTGCTTGCGACTGGCTTTGTAAAAATTTAACTTGTTTGTCTGCTTCAAAAACAGGAATTTTTTTTTGATGTAAAATTTTGGCCAACGTGGTTTTGCCGGTTGCCATATTTCCTGTTAACCCAAATATTTTCATAATTTGCCGATTTTTTCCCTATTATCTTAGTAATAGTTCTTTTTTTAAGAAAAGGATCAAAGGATGCAATGGTAATCCAAGAATGGAAAAATAGTCACCTCTAATTTTCTCGAAAAGTTGGATCCCCTCCCCCTCCAATTGGTAAGAACCAACACAATCAACCACCCGCGGGTTACGTTTAATATATCCCTCTACACTGGCTGGCGAAAGGCTGGCCAGTTTCATCGAGGCTTTGGCGGTATAATGCCATCGTTCCTTCCCGTCTTTAACAACAACACAACTTGTCCACAATTGATGGGTTTTACCCGCAAGTTCCAACAATTGTTGCACGGCCTTTTTCTCAGTTCCAGGTTTTTCAAAAATCTTTTCTTGGGCAATCAATACTTGGTCGGCCCCGATAATATAGCTGTTTTTTACCAACGCGGAGACGTTCCGTGCTTTTTCTAAGGCCAGTATATGAGAGATTTTTTGAGCGTGGATTGGCTTGGTGGCCATGGCCCGGCGCACTTTATTTTCATCAATATCCGCCGGTTGTACTTTAAACCTAATCCCGGCATTTTTAAGTAAAATAGCCCGAATCTTGCTACTTGATGCCAAAACGATGTTATCCATTTATTTTTCCTGGTGCTTTAAAGCACCCCTTTTTAGCATCTCTAACAAACTGTGGATAAATAGCCTGCATTGTTTTCTCTTCCCTTTTATTAACATTTCATTCATTGATCTATTCACAAGGGGATATTTTTTCATAGAACTAGTGGATAAGTTGGAAAACCTTCCCTAATCCATTCTAACCACTATATTATATAAAAAAAATTAATGATAAGTTTGTTGATACTATTTTAATAATTTTTATTTCCACTATTTATAGCCCCCTACTACCAATACTAATATTATTTATATAAATATTAATGATGAAAAAAGAATTACTTTTAACTTTTACCCGTGAAAATACTCGCCCATCGATATGGTTAATGCGGCAAGCTGGCAGATATCTACCCGAATATAGAAAATTACGCGGGCAAGCTAAAAATTTCATGGATTTTTGCTTAAACCCAGTATTTGCAGCCGAAGCAACGTTACAACCCATTAGAAGATTTGGTTTTGATGGTGCTATCTTATTTTCTGATATTTTGGTTATCCCTTACGCTTTTGGACAAGAGGTAACTTTTGTGGAAGGCAAGGGCCCTAAGCTTTCCTCCCTTGAAAATATAGAAAACCCCCTATCCTTTTTAAAGGAGCAGTTCAAAGAAAAATTAAGCCCTATATTTGATACCGTAAAACTTGTCAAAAGCCAATTGCCTGCAGAAACAACCCTTATAGGGTTTTCAGGTTGTCCGTGGACACTGGCTTGCTATATGATTGATCAAGGCTCTAGTAAGGATTTTTTTAACACGCGGTTGCTTGCCTACCAAAAACCCCAGATATTTAAACAATTAATTAAAACATTGTCGGAAGCAATCATCTGGTATTTATCCGAGCAAATTAGGGCAGGTGTTGAAATAGTCCAACTTTTTGATAGCTGGATAGGACTGCTCTCAGTGGAGGCTATGAAGGAATGGGGGATAAACCCCACTTCCTACATTATCCAGGAAATAAAAAAGGAATTTCCTAAAACACCCATTATTATTTTTCCAAAAGGTGGTTATTGGAATTATTTACCCCATATGCAACAATTAAAAGCAGATGCGATCAGCATAGATAGTTCCGTTCCCCTACCATCGTTGCAGACCTCGACTAAACGGTCTTATGTCATCCAGGGAAACCTAGATCCGTTTACCTTACTTGGGGATCCAGAGAATTTAAGAAATGAAGTACAAAATATTATACAAACAATGGGTAGGGAGAAATTTGTCTTTAATTTAGGCCACGGCATCCTTCCTCAAACGCCATTGGAAAATGTCTACCAATTGGTTGAACTGGTCAAGAGAGGAAAATAATGGCTCGTATAGCGGTTATTTTATTCAATTTAGGCGGCCCAGATAGCCAAGAAGCGGTTACAGGCTTTTTATATAATTTATTTTCAGACAAAGCCATTATCAAAGCCCCACAACCCCTTAGGTTTTTGTTGGCTAAATTTATTACATGGCGCCGGCAAGAAAAGGCCAAAAAAATCTATAGGTATTTGGGCGGAGGCAGCCCGATTTTGGCAAACACCCAAAAACAAGCACAAATCCTGGAAAAGCACCTGCAGCAAAGATTTACCAAAGATGTCGTAAAAGTTTTTATCTCGATGCGATACTGGCACCCCTTTAGCCAGCAAGTGGCGGAAGAAGTCAGAAATTTTAACCCCAACCAAATCATCGCCCTACCCCTATACCCCCAATTTTCGACCACCACCACCGCGTCGTCGTTAGATGATTGGCAAAAAACGTGGAGAAAACAGGGTCACCCTGCTGCTGTAACCAGTATTTGTTGTTATCCAGAATTGGCTGGTTTTACGGAAGTGATGGCCAAATCATTACAAAAAGAAATTGTCCAGTTGCAGCAGGATTTTCCAGGAATCCCTTACCGAGTCCTTTTTTCTGCCCATGGCTTACCGCAAAAAATTGTGGAGCAAGGTGACCCCTATGACACCCATATTGCCATATCTGCGGCGGCGGTAGCGGAAAAAGCAGGGTTGCAGCCAGATCAATGGCAAATTACCTATCAAAGCCGCGTTGGGCCTGTCCTTTGGCTCAAGCCTTATAGTGAGGATGTGATTCGCGAGCTTAGCAACCAGCATCAAGGGTTGGTTATTGTGCCGATTTCCTTTGTATCCGAGCATTCAGAAACGCTGGTTGAGCTGGATATCACGTACCGGGATTTAGCTTTAGAAGCAGGTGCCGCTTTTTACAGACGGCTACCGACCGTGGGTACCGATGAAATATTTATCCAGGGACTTACGAATTTAACGGAACAGGCCGTGCGGTCGAAATCATCTATAACGAACTGTTCTTTGAAAGGTCATTGCCCTTCTTCCAAAAGTGGGTGCTACCAACGCAACCAGCTGAAAGCGAGCCAGTGATGGATGAAATTTATTTATGGGTTAAAGTGTTTCATTTGGTTTTTGTGGTTGCTTGGATGGCAGGTATGTTGTATCTGCCAAGGCTTTTCGCGTATCATGCCACGCTCCTTGCAACCAACCAACCCGCTGAGATATTTAAGGTGATGGAACGTCGCTTATTAAAAGTGATTATCAATCCAGCCATGATCATGACCTGGGGTTTGGGAGGGACTTTAGTATGGTTGGGACAGCATTGGTACGAATTATGGATTTATGTCAAACTAGCTTTGGTAATGGGGTTACAGCTAATGCATATCCTTTGTATCCGCTGGCAACGTGATTTTGCCCATGACCGCAATCGCCATAACCCTCGATTCTATAAGCGGGTCAACGAGATACCAACTTTGCTGTTAATTGGCATCGTTATTTGCGCTGTTTTCAAATTTTCATGATTTTGCAGGCAATGGCTTATTTTCCCTTTGACATCCCCTTATTTTTCAGCTACTAGCAGTGAAAGAATATATATCATCTGTTATCCCCCATCAAAAACGTCTTGCGGTTACGTTGATTTATACGATCAATAATCTAAGTTTGGTAACGGCAAAAAAGACACTATCATTTCACACACCTTAATGGTTATAGTTTAAAATTTCATGAATCTTGAAGAACTGAAAAAGAAATCGCCAGCAGAACTGTTAGCTTTTGCTGAAGAATTACAAATAGAAAATGCCAGCACCATGCGCAAACAAGATATTATGTTTGGCATTTTAAAGAAAACCGCCGAAAATGGCACCCCTATTTTTGGTGATGGCGTACTTGAGGTTTTGCAAGACGGTTTTGGGTTTTTGCGCTCGCCTGAGGCTAATTACTTGCCAGGGCCTGACGACATTTATGTAAGCCCCAGCCAGATTAAAAGGTTTGCCTTAAGGACTGGTGACGTTGTGGAGGGTCAGATTCGCGCCCCCAATGATGGCGAGCGTTATTTCGCTATGCTGAAAATTAATACCATCAATTTCGATCAGCCGGAAAAAGTCCGCCACCGGATCAATTTCGATAATTTAACCCCGCTTTATCCCGATGAGCGGTTAAAATGCGAAATTGAGAATCCCAACCGTAAGGATTTAACCACCCGTATCACGGATCTGATTGCCCCGCTTGGCAAAGGCCAACGGGCGCTGATTGTTGCGCCGCCAAGAACCGGCAAAACCGTCATGTTGCAAAATATTGCCCATGCCATCGCCCAAAACCACCCGGAATGTTATTTGATCGTTTTACTCATTGATGAACGTCCGGAAGAAGTGACGGATATGGCAAGATCGGTCAAGGGCGAAGTGGTCAGTTCAACCTTTGATGAACCGGCCGCCAGGCATGTGCAGGTTGCTGAAATGGTTATTGAAAAAGCCAAAAGGTTGGTTGAACATAAAAAGGACGTGGTGATTTTGCTTGATTCAATCACCAGGCTTGCCCGCGCTTATAATACGGTTGTGCCATCTTCCGGTAAAGTTTTAACAGGGGGTGTGGATGCCAATGCCTTGCAACGCCCCAAACGCTTTTTCGGCGCGGCTCGTAATATCGAGGAAGGGGGTTCCTTAACAATCATCGCAACTGCTTTAATTGATACTGGCAGCCGGATGGATGAGGTTATTTTTGAAGAATTTAAGGGTACAGGAAATTCAGAAATTATCCTTGACCGTAAACTTTCAGATAAAAGGACGTTCCCGGCCATTGACATTACCAAATCAGGGACACGTAAGGAAGAGTTGTTGGTGGATAAGGCAACCCTTTCTAAAATGTGGGTCTTACGCCGCATCCTCATGCCGATGGGAGCAATTGATGGCATGGAATTCCTGCTTGATAAATTACGCCTAACCAAAAACAATGCGGATTTTTTTGCCTCGATGAATCAATAGCGGGAGCGTTACGCTAGCAGTTATATCCTTGTGGGCTTTGTACAAAATATAAGCGTGCTGTCTTTGCAAGCTTATGTTTCTGGCACGCATTATTCTTCGCTTCAACCCACAGAATCATCAGACTTTGATCGAAAGATTTGACGGCAAGCCAAAAAGTTGTACCATCCCAATGAGGCCCCCTAAAATAACCTTTGCAGTAAGGGAAATAGCCACATGAAATTTCATATTGAGGTTGAATGCCCGCCTGAGGAAATCCGGCGGCTGGTTGGATTGCCGGATGTGAGTGCTATGCAACAGGAACTTTTAAAAGAAATCCAGGAAAAACTTTTATCAGCCATCAGCGAATCAAGCCCTGAAAAATTGCTGAAAAGCTGGATGGGCGGAATGTCTGAAAATTGGCAGGAATGGCAAAAGAAATTCACTGATTTTACCAATAGCTTCCAGAAAAAAGATCCCAAAAAATGAACCCTCCCCAAAAGATAACTTCACCTGTTCCGCTTTATTACCGCAATCATGTATTTTTTTGCACCAATGAGCGTCCTGCCGATCATGCGCGCGGCTCATGTAAGGTTAAAGGTTCGGAAAAACTGCGAAATTATATGAAGGCGCGCGCTAAGGAATTAGGGCTTGATGATATGCGTATTAACAGTGCGGGCTGTTTAGACCGGTGTGAGTTAGGCCCGGTGGTGGTGGTTTACCCAGAAGGCATTTGGTATCATTGCCAAACGGTAGAAGAGGCTGAGGAAATCGTCCAAAACCACCTTCTGCAAGGGAAGATTGTCGATCGATTGATGTTAAAACCAACGGATAAATCTCCCCTTGTCCCTTCCTGCTGATCTCCCTCTAACGGAAACCATTTTTGCTTTATCGACCGGGTCATTGCCCGCAGCGATTGCCATTATTCGTATTTCTGGCCCAAAAACCGCCGATATCTTAACCCAAATCACCCAAAGAGAGTTGCCGCCCGCGCGTTCGGCCCATAAGCGTTTATTGTATAGGGCCGGTTATAATTCAGGAAGCCTGAATGACTTGGCCGCTAAAATCCTGGATGAGGCCTTGGTTTTGTGGTTTCCCAACCCTGCCAGTTTTACGGGGGAAGATATGGCGGAATTGCAGGTGCATGGCAGCCGCGCCATTGTGGAAATATTGATTAAGGAATTACAGCAGTTTCCTGAAACCCGTCTTGCGGAAGCTGGCGAATTCACCAAACGGGCCTTTCAACATGGAAAATTAGACTTGACGGCCGTCGAAGGATTGGCCGATTTAATTGCCGCGGAAACGGAAGCCCAGCGTCGCCAAGCTTTACGCCAATATCAAGGGGAACTAGGAAAATTATACGAAATTTGGCGGCGTGCCTTAGTGCATATGGCGGCTTACCTCGAAGCTTATATTGATTTTCCTGATGAGGAATTACCGGCTGAATTAAACCACATGGTCAAGCAAAAATTAGCTGATTTGCAAACCCAGATTAAAAACCACCTGGCAGACGGCAATCGCGGCCAACGAATCAGGCAAGGATTGGTGCTGACCATCATAGGCCCACCAAATGCTGGCAAATCAAGCCTGATTAACTGGCTTTCAAGGCGGGATGTTGCCATCGTCTCCCCTATTGCTGGCACGACCCGCGATATTGTAGAAACCACCTTGAACATCGGGGGGGTGCCGGTCACGATTGCCGATACGGCGGGGTTGCGGCCAACCACCGATAGCATTGAAGAGGAAGGTGTCAGGCGGGCGCGCCAGCACGCATTGGTAAGTGATATCCAGCTGCTGATGGTTTCGGCGCAAGATTGGCCAAAAATACCCGGGGATATTTTAGAATTAGTCACTTCGGAGACAATTTTTTTGGTCAATAAAATTGATCTATCATCCCCTGTTCCTATCGCAGCAGCAGCTAATACTTTTTTTATCAGTTTGCAAACGGGCGCTGGCTTAGCGGATTTTATGGGCTTCTTGAAACAGAAAATAGAAAAAATGGTAGGAACAGCAATTGGTTCTGCACCCCTGATTACCCGCCACCGCCACCGCCAAGCATTGGAAAAATGCTTGCTGAGCTTAGAGCAAGCTGATATGACCGTATCTATAGAATTAATGGCCGAAGATCTTCGCTTGGCCATAAGGGCCCTTGGTGAAATCACCGGGCGGGTCCATATCGAAGAGATGTTGGACGTTATTTTCAGGGAATTTTGCATTGGCAAGTAGGCAAATTCATCCGTATCTAATATAAGGCGAATAATTTTCAGAACGGTAGGGTTTATAAGATGAAAGTAGATGTGATCGTCATTGGGGGTGGTCATGCTGGCTGTGAAGCGGCGGCGGCGGCGGCTCGTTTAGGGGCCAAGACATTGCTGGTGACCCACCAACAGGCAACGATTGGGGAGATGTCCTGCAACCCAGCCATTGGTGGGTTGGGCAAGGGACATTTGGTCAGGGAAATTGATGCGCTAGATGGGTTGATGGGACGGGTGGCTGACAAAGCAGGCATCCAATTCCGTATGTTAAACGCCAGTAAAGGGCATGCTGTGCGAGGGTTGCGGGCGCAGGCCGACCGTAAATTATACCGAGCGGCCATGCAATCGGCCTTGGCGGAACAGGCAAATTTGGAGATTTACCAGGCATCTGTTGAAAATCTTTTATTTGATGAGAAAAACCAGGAAATCATCGGTGTGCAGACAGCGGAAGGAAAGAACCTTTATGCGGGCGCTGTGGTGATTACCACCGGTACGTTTTTACGCGGCCTGATCCATATGGGTGAGAAAAAGATTCCAGCGGGCCGGGTTGGGGAGAAACCGTCTTTAGGTCTTTCAAATGCACTCGAGCGAGCAGGCTTTCAATTAGGGCGATTGAAAACAGGGACTCCTCCCAGACTAGATGGGCGGACTATTGA
The DNA here is from genome assembly GCA_044227605.1 of Alphaproteobacteria bacterium. Classification (GTDB taxonomy): domain Bacteria; phylum Pseudomonadota; class Alphaproteobacteria; order JAEUKQ01; family JAEUKQ01; genus JAEUKQ01. Next base: position 20,078 of record JBGAWJ010000001.1, on the reverse strand, counting down.
TTGGTCAGGCTTGGAGAAGCAGCCCGGTGATGTTCCCATCCCAGCTTTTTCCTATCTAACCACGGCTATTACAACCCCACAAATCCCTTGTTATTTAACCGCCACGAATGAGGAAACCCATGCGATTATTCGGACAAATTTGCATCGCTCCCCCATGTATTCTGGGCAAATTGAAGGCATTGGGCCGCGTTACTGCCCCTCTATTGAAGATAAGGTCGTGCGTTTTGCCGACCGTTCCCGGCACCAGATATTTTTAGAGCCGGAGGGTTTGGATGACGATACCGTTTATCCCAACGGCATTTCCACGTCCCTGCCAGAAGATGTGCAGCTGGCTTTGTTAAAAACCATCCCGGGTTTAGCCAATGCGAAAGTGATCAGGCCGGGATATGCCATTGAATATGATTTTGTGGACCCAAAGGAATTATATCCTTGGCTGGAGGCAAAAAAAATGCCCCGCCTGTTTTTGGCAGGCCAAATCAACGGAACGACGGGCTATGAAGAAGCCGCAGCCCAAGGGATTGTGGCCGGATTGAATGCTGCTTATAAGGCCAGTGGAAAGGCACCTGAAATTTTTGACCGCAGTGAATCCTATATCGGAGTCATGATCGATGACCTGGTTACCTTGGGAACAAATGAACCCTACCGCATGTTTACCTCACGGGCAGAATATCGCCTACATTTGCGCAGTGATAACGCCGATCGCCGGTTAACCGGGCGAGGAATCAAAATAGGGTGTGTGGGCACTGCTCGCCAGCAGCATTACATGACCAAAATGGAACAATTACAGGCCACGCAGCAAACACTTGAAAAAATGTCGGCCACCCCGACAGAATGGCAACGTTTGGGTGTGGGCGTCAATGCGGACGGGGTTAAACGATCTGTATTGGATGTGTTGTCTTCATCACTGGTTGATTGGCAGCAATTATGCAAAATTTTTCCCAATCTAGGGGGGGTGCCAAACGCTATTGTGGAACAATTAGAAATTGAAGCCAAATATTCCGGTTATATGAAAAGGCATGAAAGCGATATCCGGCTATTCCGTCAAGATGAAGAACTTTTTTTGCCACCCTCCTTGAATTTTTCAGTTATTCCGGGGTTGTCAGCCGAACTGCAAAAAAAGCTTAATCAAGCCAAGCCGTATAGTGTTGGGGCCGCCTCGCGTATTCCGGGCATCACCCCGGCGGCTTTAACAATTTTATTGAAATATGCCTATAAAAAGCCTGTTCCCCAAACGGCATAATTGATCATAAGTTTGGATCCATGACAAAAACCGCAGAAGAATGTGCCGCCCTCTTACATGTTTCACGTGAAACGTTTCAGCGCCTGCAATTATATGTAACCCTCCTGGCCCAATGGCAAAAAAGGTTGAATTTAATTGCAGAGGAAACGGTTGGGGATATGTGGGAGCGTCATATTTTAGATAGCGGCCAAATCCTGGCCTTATTACCTGCGCTTCCCCAAAAGATAATCGATATGGGATCGGGGGCTGGGTTGCCGGGAATGGTTTTAGCCATCATGGGTGTCCCAGAAGTTGTTTTAGTGGAGTCGGACCAGCGCAAAGCAATATTCTTGGAGGAAGTTGCCTATCAGCTGTTTGGAACCGCAGCTATTGCATCAAAAAAAATAACTGTACGTAATCAACGGATAGAAACGGTTGAATTCCTGAAAACTGATATAGTAACATCCCGGGCGTTGGCAAAATTGGATCAATTATTTAACCTTGGCCGCTATCAATGGCATGACCAAGTCAAAATTGTTTTCTTAAAAGGGAAATTATGGAAAGAAGAAATCCAACAGGCGCAAAAGCACTGGAATTTTTCGTATCAAGCCCATCCTAGTTTAACAGATTTGCAAGCCAAGATTTTAATCATTGAAAAAATAACGCGAATCGCCTAACATCAAAACCGAGGCAAAAAATTCTAAAATAGGCAAAGCAAGTAAAGTAAGCCAGCCATTGCCATGGTTGGCAAAATATCCCTAGAATGTAAAGGCAGTCTGATGAATAAACCAAGAATTATTGCGATTGCTAATCAAAAAGGGGGGGTTGGTAAAACCACTACTGCTGTGAATCTGGCAACCGCCTTAGCCGCGTATGGCTTAAAGATTTTGGTGGTTGATTTAGATCCCCAGGGAAATGCCAGCACCGGTTTGGCGATTGATCAAACTAAACGCCAATTGTCCACTTATGACATGCTGATTGCGGATAAGGACCCAACCCCGCTGATCCAAGCCACCCAGGTTCCTGACCTTTTTATCATTCCAGCCTCGATCAAATTAGCGGGGGCGGAAATTGAATTGGTGGAAATGCCAAAACGTGAACATAAGTTACAAATGGCTTTGGAAAAAATAGACAAGAAGCTTTTTGATATTATTTTCATTGATTGCCCGCCTTCTTTAAATTTATTAACCCTAAACGCGTTTGTCGCCGCCGCGCAAGTTTTGGTGCCTTTACAATGCGAATTTTATGCCCTGGAGGGTCTTAGCTTGCTGATTAAAACCATTGAACGGGTGCGGGCGGGATTGAATGCGGGGCTTGAGATCCAAGGCATTGTCTTGACCATGTATGATCGGCGCAATAATTTATGTAATCAAGTGGCGGGGGATGCGCGCCAATATTTCGGGGATAAGGTATATGAAACGGTTATCCCGCGTAACGTGAAAATATCGGAAGCCCCTTCCCACGGAAAACCGGTATTATTATATGATCATCAAAGCGTTGGGGCCCAATCTTACATCCAATTAGCGGCGGAAATGGTGCGCCGTGAAAAACTTGTTATTTAATTTCTGGGGTATAAAATCATGGTTGAAAAACGAAATTTAGGGCGCGGGTTAGCGGCTTTATTTGGCAATATGGTGGAAGGCGAAGAAACATCATCCCCTTCATTCCTGCTACTGGCCCATGATGCCCTGCAGCCTAGTACCTTACAGCCAAGGCGGACATTCCTGCCGGAACAATTGAATGAATTGGCTGGATCCATCCGGCAGGATGGGATTTTGCAACCTTTATTGGTCAGGAAACATCCCAATCTTGCGGGACAGTATGAAATTATTGCGGGTGAGCGCCGGTGGCGGGCAGCAAAAATTGCCGCCTTAAAAGAAGTACCGGTTGTTATCAAGGAAATGAATGACCAGGAAGTCCTACAAATTGCCCTGGTTGAAAATTTGCAACGCCAGGATTTACTGCCATTGGAAGAAGCGGAAGCCTATCACCGGCTGCTCCATGAATTCGGCAAAAAACAGGAAGAAATTGCGGAAATGGTTGGGAAAAGCCGCAGCCACATTGCCAACCTGATGCGATTGCTGGATTTACCCGCGGAAATTAAAGAATTACTGACGCGCGGCGATTTATCCGCGGGGCACGCCCGCGCGCTACTTAATGCCAAAGATCCCGTGCGTTTAGCAAGACAGGTGATTGCGGAAGATTTAAGCGTGCGAGAGACAGAGGAATTAAGCCGCAAAAACCATAAAGCTTTAAAAAACATTGCGGCTAATCGTTGGCAAAACCGTCAAGCAGAAATTATTTCGCTGGAGAAAGATTTGTCAACATTGCTGGGTGCAAAAGCCCGCATCACGTTGCAGGGTAATGGCGGCATGCTCACCTTACGGTATAAAACCTTGCAGGAATTAGAAGCCATCCTCCATCGCCTGCAGGCACAAAAAAGCAGTCTGCCACCTGCCTAAAAGGAACGGCGATGGCATTTGGATACCAAGATAGCATGTGGGAAATTTTAATGAGGGGCCAGATTGGGGGATATGAGGGTAGTTTATAAAATACTCAATGGGTTGGCAACGGTGCTGTGATTGAAGGGGAAGATGCCTTTCTCAAGAAAGAGGTTGAAGCTCTTTTGGGGGATTTGTCGGCGAAGAACTATACACTATGATTGATAAGGAAGTAATTGAAGTTAGAAATATTCAGAACGTTGTAAGAGTGATACCCGTCCTATAGACGATGCGGTCAGGCCTTATTTAGCTGCGGATAACCGGGATAAGGGGCTTTTGGCATCATCGGCTTTGCGTCCCGTGTGAGCAAGCCTAAGACCGCTTAAACCCATCAGAACCAAAGTTTCCCTTACATACAGCGCCAAAATAACCGCTTATTCATACCTCCCTTTCCCATAGTTCCGCACCGATCATTTTTTCAACAATTAATTGGCACAATTTACGATAGAAAAGATAGGGGCCGTATGATCGTTGACCCCCATCAAGCAGGCAGTTGTCCTGGTTGTTACGTGAGCGACAAACATTGTAAAAATTGCTGGCCCAGCAATTTTAACTGGATCCCATCCCTTAATTTACAACGCTTTAATCCCCTATCGCCAGCCCCTTTCCTAATTTATATCAGTGCCAATATTTATCCGGGCGCTGTTTTGTAACGTGAAGGTGAAATAATGGCGGCTTCATTCTTCTATAACGTTCTTTGTTTCACGTGAAACGATCATTTATCATTCCCGCTGCATCAAAAACTAAGGGGAGGCATTTAACTATTTATTTGCATGATTTGTAGCAATTGGTGGAAAGTTATTTCTGAGGCGGGTGCATGGGGCTGCTTACAGCGAATTTCCAAATTAGTTAATTCTAGAAAAGCAGCCATTAAGCGCTCAAATGGCCATAAAGAAAGTTGACGGCAAAAAGCGGCCTGGTATTTATAGAATATAGGGGGTTTTAATTGTATGACCGCCTGATCAAGGGGAAGCTGTTGCCCGTCCATAATCAACCGGGCGCGCCAAAATTGCTGCAGATGCCGTAAAACGGCCCGAATGATCGAAATCGGCGTTTCCCCTTCCGCCAAACATCGGGTGTAATGGGTTGAAAAACTATCTAGGTTCTGCCCCGCAAAACTATAAACCAAATCATGAAGCGATATCTCACCTTGATCCCCCAAACATAATGAAATGATATCAACCGTCAGTAGGTTAACGGAAGATGGGGTAAGATGAGGGCTAAGATAGAGGGCTAATTTGGCAATTTCATTTTCAATGGCCAGTTTGTGGGCCGGTAAATAACGCTGCAATAGCAGCAACCCGTCCCTATCGGTTTTCAGGGCATGGGCGGTCAGGGTGCGTTCAATGAAATACGCTTGTTCTTTTTCATCTAAGGGATAACACGCTAATAACCCGGTTTGTCTGTGCATTTCCATAAATTTGCGCAGGGTAGATTTGGCAGGCAAATCATCCCCTTCCAATAACAGGAAGCTTTCAGGGGTGCCACGGGTTAAAATGTCTTTTAAGGGTGCTAAAAAACTGTCCGTAACTTGCCGCACCTGCACGACCCGTTGGCCACCGGATAAAGGGAACTCATGTAAACAATCGGCAATTAATAAACCCGTTTCCTGCACGTTATTCCAAAAGAAACTATTGAAGCGAAAAGGATCGGGAGGGGTGCCCAGCAGTTTTTTGATACAACGTTCACTATAGTCCCTGACCGAGCTGTGATCTGGGCCGAAAATAAGGATCGCTCCAAAACCAAAAAAAGGGGAAGGTGATGTGGGGGATGATAACAGGCTTTCAAATTTTTGCGGCGAAATCTTCATATATTAGGAGGCAGTTAGGAAAATGCTGAGGCGTTGATGGATCTGATAGGCAAGTGCTTTCGCTAAGCGTAACTGGGCCTCTTCCTTAGCAATATAAGCTGCATAACCGGAAAGGACATAATTGAAATTAGTGTCTGACTGGGCCACCCCCTTGAGCAGAATAGGATCGCTGCCCTGCAGCTGCAATTGATAAGTGGCCGTTATCTTGTATGTCTTACGAATAATCAGACCTTGCCTATCCAAGGCCAGGTCTGATTCGGCCTCATTTAATATAATGGATAAAATATACCGGTTGTCGGAGGGGGCTGGTACCAATAATAACTGATGGGATAATTCCGTATAAACCGCTTGTCCCAAGCGATCCTTTAGCCCTTTGATAGCCACAATATTATATAGGGAAAGGCCCGTATTGCCGGTGCTTAAGGCAGGGGCATAAAGCGGGCGGAAACCGCAGGAAGAAAGTAAAAAAGATATAACCAAGAAACAGATTAATCGTGACAGCGGTGGGCGTGCTATCTTCATTTGTTGTCATCAACCATGAGATTAATTAAGCGATTCGGCACAACAATTATTTTTCTAACCGGCCGATTGGCAAGAAATTTTTGTATGGCGGGTTGCAGAAGGGCTTTTTCCTTCAATCCTTGTTCTGCTATGTCTTTGCGCACCGTGACAGTATCGCGCATTTTTCCATTGATCTGGATGGCAATCACGTGGGTTTCTTCTTGGATAAGGGTCGCGTCAGCTTTTGGCCAGGGTTGCTGCATGATGGATTGGCGGTGGCCTAATTGCTGCCACAGTTCTTCAGCTAAATGGGGCATAAAAGGTTGGATCAGTTGTGCCAATGTCTCTAACCCTTCTTGCAAATCGCTTTTAGTGATATTGTCACTGAAGGCATTTACCAATTCATACAAGCGCGCGATGGCCCGGTTAAAGCGGAAAGCCTCAATATCAGCGGTGACGCCAGCAATGGTTTTATGGATTGTCCGGCGGAATAATGAAATGGGTTCAGCTGATGGGGATGGGTTAGGTACTAAAGATAGTAACCGCCATATTTTCTGGATAAAACGCCAAGCCCCTTCAGCACCCGCATTTGTCCATTCAAAATCACGGTCAGGAGGGCTATCGGATAACACAAACCAACGGGCCGTATCTGCCCCATACATCTCGACGATTTGGGTCGGGTCGATCACATTCTTTTTGGATTTGCTCATTTTTTCAGACCGGCCCACCGTAACCGGTGTTTGATCTGCTGAGCATATATATTCGCCCCCTGGCTTTTTTTCTACCTCACCCGGGAAAAGCCAATGGCCCTGTTGATGGCGGTAGGTTTCGTGAACAACCATCCCTTGGGTAAATAAACCTTTGAAGGGCTCATCTAGCGTTAAGTAACCGCAATCACGCAACGCCCGAGTAAAAAAACGCGCATATAATAAATGCAAGACCGCATGTTCAACGCCACCCACATATTGGTCGACCGGCAACCAGTAACGGGCGTCGGCGGCTTGAAAAGAAGCGGAGGATTGGGGGGAACAAAAACGAGCAAAATACCAGGAAGACTCCACAAAAGTATCTAAGGTATCGGTTTCCCGTTGCGCGGACTTCCCGCAACGCGGGCAATCCACATATTTCCAAGTGGGATGATGATCAAGCGGGTTGCCAGGCTGATCAAAACTGACATCTTCCGGCAACACTAAAGGCAAATCTTCCAAAGCCATCGGCACTGCACCGCAATCAGGGCAATGGATAACCGGGATAGGGCAGCCCCAATACCGTTGACGCGATACCCCCCAATCACGCAGCCGGAAAGCATCAAGGGCTTTCCCCTTGCCAATTTGGGTTAGTCTTTCAATCACTTTTTTTTGGGCATCTGCCACTGTCAATCCATTTAGGAAATCAGAATGCTGCAAAATGCCATCTTCTGTATAAGCAATATCTTGAATTTGAAAATTGTTCGCTTGATGTGAGGCAGGGATAACAACGGGTTTTACCGGTAATTGATATTGCCTGGCAAATTCCAAATCCCGCTGGTCATGTGCCGGACAGCCAAAAATGGCACCGGTGCCGTAATCCATATAGACAAAATTGGCAATGAAAACCGGTAATTCAATGCGGGGATCCAAGGGATGAATAGCCTTTAAACCTGTATCAATACCTTTTTTAGGCATTTTTTCTAACGTTGCTTCATTCACCGCAGATTTTGCACATTCTTCCAAAAAGGCGGCAATCTTACGGTTGCTTTTAGCCAACTCAAGCGCTAAGGGGTGATTCGCGGAGATGGCACAAAAGGCAGCGCCAAATAAAGTATCGGGGCGAGTGGTAAAGACATCAATCACGTCCAGCCGCCGCCACAGGGCAAACTGCACCAGCGCCCCATGCGATAAACCGATCCAGTTTTGCTGCATCGTGCGCACTTTTTCCGGCCATTCGGCTAAGGTATCCAGGCCTTCCAAAAGTTCTTGGGTATAATGGGTGATTTTAAAGAACCATTGCCACAAATACCGTTTTTCAACTAACGCCCCGGAACGCCATCCGCGGCCATCAATCACCTGCTCATTCGCTAAAACCGTCTGATCGGTGGGATCCCAATTAACAACCGATTGTTTCCGGTAAACCAGCCCTTTTTCCCACAAATCCAAAAACATTTTTTGCTCATGCCGGTAATAGTCAGGATGGCAAGTGACTAATTCCCGGGACCAATCGAAAGAAAATCCCAGCGATTTCAATTGCTCCTGCATTAAGGCAATATTTTCATAAGTCCAACGGGCTGGGTGAATATTATGTTGGATCGCGGCATTTTCCGCGGGCAAGCCAAAAGCGTCCCATCCCATGGGATGTAACACATTATAGCCACAGGCCCTTTTATAACGGGCAATGACATCGGTAATCATATAATTGCGGACATGGCCCATATGGATCCGCCCGGAAGGGTATGGGAACATGCCAAGAACATAATATTTTGGTTGGGAAGCATCTGGGTTGCAATGGTAAGTTCGCTTACTTTCCCATCGTTTTTGCCATTTATGTTCAACTTCCTTGAAATTATATCGAGACATTTGCCCCATCGCTCTCAAATAAAACCATTCTATCGCTATGAATCCCTCTGGTCCAAAAGGCCAATTCACCCAACCCTTTCATAGTTCCCTATATCCTTGCCCCTAGCATTATATTCAAGCCGTGCCTTAAATATAAGGGGGGGGATTAATCAAAACCCTGACCCTTTTTCGGGCAACGTAATTAACGGGCGCCGATTCGTAATTCGCGGGCGCGTGCCAAAACCGCATCTTCTAAATCGCGGATAGCCTTTTTGCTGGTAACGGCATCTGCCCATGCGGCATTAGCATTTGTCCGGGTTTGGCGGAATAAGGAAATGCTAATCCCATCTGCCCGCAGATCACGGGTTAAAATCCGCACATTCACCTTAAACCGCTCATTGGGGATCTCGGGGCTGCTATACCAATCGGTAATAATAACACCGCCAAAGGGATCAGCAGAAACCAGCGGCATAAAGGAAATAGCATCCAGGGAGGCGCGCCACAGGAAACTGTTGACCCCAACCCCTTCAACCACGACCGGCCCCTTATCGTTTTTGCCAAATAAGTTCAAGCCGCCATCGCCCCAAACCGTTTGATTGCCGCCGTTGCGGATGCGCCGCTGCTCAGCCCCCGTCGCCCCTTGGATACCAGGATCATTGGGATCCCCAGCAGAACAATTGGCCAGGATAAAACCGGCGAAAGAAATCAGCAAAAGTTTCGTGCAGACACGGTATGAAAAAGAGGTGTTTAAGCCAAGCTTTTTCGGGACAGAAGGGGTGGTCAACATCGGATACTCCTGAAAATAATCATATTATAGGGCAACAATACACAATTATATAGGAAGTGGTAGCATTTTTTTACGAAACATATCAACCCCTTTACAAAATAAACCGGCCGATTGGGTCAGCTTTCCGGTATAATTTAGGCGTTGCCGCCCTTTATTGGCCAGGTGGCCCCATATAAGTGTCATAAGGTTCGGTGGCACCTTATCAAGATCATGGCGGCAGGGGCAGGAAAAAACCTTAAGGCCACACCCGTAACCAGGCTGTCATGAAATAATCATCAGTTGGTTAGCGGGCCATGATGAAAAAAATAGGAAGCTTTTTCCCCTGATAATCACTAAATCACTAGATATTGATCCGCCAATGTTGCACAACTGCAACAGCAGGGAGAAAATCTTATAATCGGGTGGGATTCAGCATAAAATACGCTTGACCCTGCCAATTACCTGGATAGGATAGCAAATTGTGAAGCATTAAAGATACAATCTTTTCTTATTGTTCAGGGGTTTGCACGAAATATCTAACGTTTTATTCTAAAATGCTTGGTATCAGCAAATAGGAATATAACAAATAAGACGACATCCTGGGCTTCAGAATTTATATATCTTTGTGTTTTTGTTGGAAATTTTGCAGGGATACCGTTTTTCTTCCGGGGAAAACTTTTTCAGGTAAAATTTTTAAAATCAATTAACTCTTAACTTGGGAAACCAAAGATGATGAAAAAAATTCTTTTGGGTAGCACATTGCTGATGAGTGTGGCTTCCTTCTCGGCTGCTAATGCAGGTGAGCCGTTAAAATTGGGTATTTCTGGTTTTTATCATGCGGCCCTCGGTTTTACCGCTGATAGTAAATATAGCGAAGGTGATGGCCGTCGCAACGCCAATTTAAAGCAAAATACCGAAGTTCATTTCAGCGGCGAATTCACGATGGATATCGGGATCACAGCTGGCGTTAAATTTGAGTTGGAAGGCCAAACACATAGCGACCAGATCGATGCCACCTATGCTTATTTAAAGAGCGGTTTGGGCGAAGTCCGTATTGGTAACTTTGGCAGCGCTGCTGGGTTATTGTGCGGTGGGTTAAGCACAGCTTCCAATGCCTTCCCCGTTGCCGGTACCATGAATTTCAGCAATTTGGGGAGAGATGGTAACCAATTAGTTAATAGCGACTCAACAGACGTTTGCAATAGCATTAACGATAAGGGAACCAAGATTGCCTATTTCTCGCCATCGTTCGGCGGGTTCCGTGTGGCCACCTCTTACATGATTGATGATACGGAAGATCAGGGCAGTAACTTCCCGGATGGTTCAGCAGGCGGTCTTAATGCTAACAATGCTGGTGATTCGAGAGAATGGTCATTAGGGGCCACCTATGATGTGACCATCGGCAGCTTTGGTGTTAGCGCCTATGCCGGTTGGGAAAAAGCATTTGATCCGGAAACCAACACAGGCAGCGGGAAAGCCAGCTACTACCAGTTTGGTGGGGCGGTTACCTTCGGTAATTTAAGCTTGGGCATGGGCTATCAACAAGGCTTTAACTTGGGTGATACCCATACTTTGGACAGCAAAACCTTTGGTTTAACAGGTACATGGAAAATGGACGCGTTCACGTTCGGCTTTACTTGGCTGCGCGGTTGGTATGATTTGGACGGCGTCTCCAAGAAGGATACCCATGACGTTTATATGATCACCACTTCCTATGCTTTAGGGACTGGCGTGACTTTAGATGGCGCGGTTACCCATGATGTTTATAAGGCAAAGATTGCTGGAAATGATAACTATAAGTCATATACCTTCCAATTTGGTATGACGATCGGCTTCTAGTTTTGATATCGTTAGGATGAAAAGAGGGGGCAGGGTTTGTCCCCTCTTTTTTATTGGTAACGGGCTTCAGGTAGGTTTTTTTTATCCCAACATTTTGAATGATGAAGCAGGCCATGCCAAATAGCTTGATTGATACATACCAAAAAATCCAACAAGAAATTCATTCCTTATTGATACAAGCAAGTCGTTCAGCTGATTCGTGCGAAATATTGGTGGTTGGCAAACAACAGCCAGCGGAGATAATCAAGAGCTTAGTGGAAGCGGGGCATCATTTATTTGGGGAAAATTATGTGCAGGAAGCTTTAGGGAAATGGCCCACTTTGCGTTCGTCCTATCCTAAATTGCGGCTGCACCTCATTGGCCCTTTACAAACCAATAAGGTTGCCGCCGCTTTATCCCTGTTTGATGTGATTGAAAGTGTAGACCGGCCAAAATTGGCAGAAATGCTAGCCAAAGAACAACAGAAACAATCCCTGCATAAAGAATATTTTGTACAAGTGAATACCGGAAGTGAAGGTCAAAAAAGCGGGATTCCGCCACAAAAAACCCAAGAATTGGTTGTTTTCTGCCAAAATTTAGGATTAAAAGTGAAAGGATTAATGACCATCCCGCCCGCAGATCAACATCCTGCCCCACATTTTAGCCTGTTATATAGCTTAGCCCAGCGCTGCGGCTTAAAAGAACTAAGTATGGGGATGAGCCAAGATTACCCCATCGCGATTCGCTTAGGTTCCACCCAATTAAGGTTGGGGACAAAAATTTTTGGCCCCCGTCCCCCCAAATAACTCGGGATGATAAACCACCAAAATCGGCGCTAAGAAATAAAATCCCCCCCGTTTTTTATGGGTACATGTTTAAGAAAAATAATGTCAAGCATCTGCATCTATTACAAATGATGTCCTAATTTTTGTTTTTTTGTTTTTAAATAATCCTGGTTAAAAGGATTGCGGTCTCCCAGCATCGGCACCATCCGGTCAATTTTTATCCCGCCTGCTTGCAGGGTCTGTGATTTCAAGGGGTTGTTGGATAGTAGTTGGATGGATGAAATCCCCAAATGTTTCAGCAAAATGGTGGCTAGCTCAAAAGAGCGTTCATCCGCCGAAAACCCTAAATGCCAATTGGCTGCCAACGTATCCAAGCCTTGGTTCTGCAAATGATAGGAGCGTAGTTTGTTGGCCAAACCTATATTGCGGCCTTCTTGTAATAAATAAATTAAAACCCCGCCCCCGTGTTTTGCCATATATTCAATTGATTGTTGCAGTTGTGACCCGCAATCACAGCGTAAACTGCCAAGCACATCCCCCGTTAGACAGGATGAATGAATCCGGGTAAGCGTGGGTTGGGTGAAATCGGGATTGCCGATAATGACGGCCATATGTTCCGTTTCAGCACCCTTTTCCCTAAATAAAATAATGCGGCTTTCTTGGGCAGCAGCCAGGGGCAGCGGGGTTTCCACCACAAAATCCACTTCTTTGTCGGATGAGCCTATGGGTTGCAATTGATCCAGACTGAAGGAAAGGATATGATACTTCCCTGTATAAAAAGGAAGCGATTCGGCCAGCAAAAATTGGCTGATTCCCATGGGCATTAACCCAGCTTGCCTTAACAAAGAAATAGCGGTTTTCTCGGCTATATCCACAGGAAGAATGTTAGGCGAGATGCAAGCGGTTGTTGGTAAAGCATCCAGCGATAATAATTGACGGAGCTGTTGATAAGAACAGGTTGGTAAAGGTACGACGACGGCCTGGTTAGACGGATGAGGGGGAAGCGGTTGTTGTTGCAGGCTGGATAACCGGTGCTGGCTAAGGACTAAACGCCAATCCGAGGGAAATTGGGCTGATAAGGGGCGCCATCCGGCGGCGGACAAGGTGTCTAAAGCTATAAAAAAGCAAGCGGCCCCTGAATGCTGCAAAATAACAGGATTGCCCCGCTTTATTTCGCTGATGCAACGATAGGTTAGGGCAGAGGCTGAGATGTAGGGCCGTGGTTCTTGCGCAGTCATGGGTTCTTATCGTTTAAAAGAAAATGTTGGCACTGTTTCATAATCACTTTTATAATATATGACATATTACAATGAGAATGGTTAAGAAAAATTAACTGCAGGGAGCAAAAGGAAAAAAACTTGGGCCATGTAAAAAATAACAAAGTTACCCCTGCTCAAATCATTGTGGTGAGCCAGGATGCTTTTTTAACCCAATTATTAAAAACTGATTTAGCCAATAAATTAGGAATGGCTGTTGATTATACGCAACAGTTATCTGATATATACCCACCACCTCCGCATCATCCGGTCATTGTTTTGGATCTGGATGGCTTCGATCCAGGGGTTATGGATGATTTTTTGGCAAATTTTAGACATGCCAGCCCCGATCACCCACTCCTTACCCTCAGTGCGACCACGGGTAGGCAGGCTGAATATCGTCAAGGCGGGATCAAATGGTTGCAGAAACCATTGCGCCTGCAGCAGTTGGTTGAGTATTTACAGTTGCTGTTGCAAAATAATGAATGGAAACCAATTGAGACAGCTCTCTATCTTTTTGATCCTTTGCAGCAATATATATTTTGTAAAAAAAACAATCAAAAAGTCTATTTAACAGAAAAAGAAATCGCCATTTTAAAAGCATTGCATCGTCGGCCGGAAGGGTTGAACCGTAAGGATTTACTAAAAGAAATTTGGGGTTATGCCCATGATATGGAAACCCGAACGGTGGAAAGCCACATTTACAGGCTAAGGCAAAAACTGCAAGGGGGGGTTCCCCTGCATGTGGCGATGGATAGAATGTCTCGGAAATACAAACTTATCTATGATGCGGCATAAATAGCCAACTTCAATTCCCCAAATCAATATGGACGGGTACATGGTCGGAAGGAATGGCCCACCCTCGGGCGTGGGTAATAATTTCCGCATGGTGGAGATAAGGCTTTAAAGACGGGGTCACCCAAATATGATCCAACCGGCGCCCGCGGTTGCTTTTTTGCCAATCAGCCGCCCGGTAGCTCCACCAACTATATAATTTCTGGTCAGCTGGAAAAAACTGGCGAACGGCATCAACCCAAGCAAGGGAATCCCGGACTTTCTCCAGATGATTGGTTTCTATGGGAGTATGGCTGACGACCCCTAGCAGCTGTTGATGGGACCATACATCCTGGGGCAAGGGGGCAATATTAAAATCCCCTAAAATAATCACTGGGTCACTGGGCAGGTGGGTGGTTTTAAGAAAAGCGGCCATTTCCTGGACGAACTGCAATTTATGGGCAAATTTTTTATTGACCGCCGAATCGGGAATATCGCCGCCTGCGGGAACATAAAAATTATGAATAATCCTATTATTTTCAAGCGTTACCGAAATATGTCGGCAATCTTCTAAATCGCACCACGATCTTTTAAGATAAGGATGGAAGGGAATTTTTGATAAGACGGCCATGCCATTATAACTTTTCATACCGGAAACCAATTGGTGGCAATAGCCGTGTTGCCGGAAAAATTCTTGGGGAAAAGCCTGGTCAACGACTTTGGTTTCTTGCAGGCAGATGACATCAGGCTGGGATTGCTGGATATAGGCAGCCAACAAGGGCAGGCGCAAACGGACAGAGTTGACATTCCATGTGGTAATTCGCACGGCCAAGGGACTTTCTGAAATGGTGGAAATTCTTTTCTCACACACCTGACCAAGTCAAGTATTTTAAGCAGCCTTCCCCTTGGTCATTTTGGAATCTGTTGGCTTGATCGCTGCTTTAAAAGCTTGGAAAATCGCTTTTGATAAGGGGTCATCCAGATCATATTCGGGATGCCATTGTACCCCCATCATGAAGGTTGCGGCATTTTTAACCGATACTGCTTCAATAATGCCATCTGGGGCGGTGGCCTCAATCTGCAAGGCTGCTGCCAACTGATTAATCCCCTGCCAATGCAGCGAATTTACTTTCGCTGTAGGTTGGGCATAAATTTTAGACAGTATACTATGCTCTTGAATATGGATGGGATGGCGCGGCATATATTTTTCTTTGGTAGTCGCGCCTACCTCCCGGTGGTCCATTTTGCCGCTGACCTGGTGAATTTGTTGATATAAACTACCCCCCAACGAAACGTTCAGTTCTTGCATACCCCGGCAAATACATAAGAAGGGCTTGGCTTGGTTGATGGCTGCCCGTAGCAAAGGAAGGGTGGTCGAATCACGGGCGGGATCTTGCGGGCTATCTGGCCTGTCTGCATTCCCTTTATAATGGTGGGGTTGGATATTGGAAATACTGCCGGGGAAAAGCAATCCGTCAACTTTGGTTAACAATCCATCAAAATGCAAAACATCGCCCATGGCCGGAATGATTATGGGAATGGCATCCAGTCCCTGAATAACCGCCATAATGTATTTTTGGTTAACGGCATGAAAAGGGGTTAGTTCAAGCTCCTTAATGCAGGCCGGAATTCCGATCACAGGGGCAGATACAGATAGTTTTGCCATGATTGACCAAAAGATTTGAAGTTAAAAAAATGTCACAGAAGGATTTTATGGGAAAATAAAATATTCGTCAAATCTTCTTCTGCTAGGTTCTGGAATCCAAGTAAAAGAGGCCGATTTTTGATAGCCCTTCCCTTAAAACCGCTACCTAGTATTACTCTCTATCTGAGAGGGACGGGTAAAAAGATTGTTGCTTAAGGGATTATTTAACTTGATATTGCTAATGACCACTTGGGTGCTGCGATTTGCCGAATCAATGACTCGCCAGTATTTTATCTGGAAGGGGGTGGTGGTAAAAACCAATTCGAGTAAGCCCGCATCTGGTTGAGCGGATTGATATAAGATCACCTGCAATTCTTGAGGGGAGCGCGCTATTTTCGTAATGGTTGTACCTTTTTGCAAACTAAAAGGCTGGGCCAAAATTAACCCCAAGGGGGTTGAGGATAAAGGCGCCTCTGTTAATTGGTTTAATTCTTTGTCATAATAACTAACCAACCGGCCGCTCGCGACAATCAGTACGGGCACGGGCGGGTTATATTCTACCCGCATTTGGTTGGGCCTACGTATGTAAATTGTACCGGCAGACATGCCTGACTTGGTATATTGGCTAAAATGCGCTTGCAAGGTTTGGATGTTGTTAAAATACTCCTCGATTTTTTTTAAATCTTGTATATCTTGCTCCGTCAAGGAGATTGCGGGAGGGGCAGCTAAGGAAAACCGGCTGCTGAAAAGGCTTATCAACAATAAATTGATAAAAACACATCGCTGTAAAATAAAAGAAACAGATAGTTTTTTCATGGCATTTCCTCTTGATGATGACGTCCTAAAACCTCGCGTTTGCCGACATGGTTCGCCGCGCTGACCACCCCTTCTTTTTCCATTTTCTCCATAATCCTTGCAGCCCGGTTATAACCGATTTGCAAATGGCGTTGGATAAAACTGGTGGAAGCTTTCTTTTCCCGCGATACAATAGAGACGGCCTGGTCGTATAAATCGTCACCCCCATTATCCGTTTCCGAATCATCGTCGGTATTGCCCGCTTCATTCTCGTCTTCCGTAATTTCTTCAATATAATTTGGCTGGCCTTGGTCCTTGAGGAACCGCACGATTTTTTCAACTTCTTGATCAGAAACAAATGGCCCATGGACACGGATTATTTTGCCGCCCTGGCCCATATACAGCATATCGCCCTGACCTAATAATTGTTCAGCGCCTTGTTCACTAAGAATAGTGCGGCTATCGATCCTTGAAGTAACGTGGAAACTGATCCGGGTTGGAAAATTGGCCTTAATAGTGCCGGTGATAACATCAACGGACGGTCGTTGGGTAGCCATAATAATGTGAATACCGGCAGCCCGGGCCATTTGGGCCAGGCGCTGAATGGTTGCTTCAATATCTTTCCCGGCCACTAGCATCAAATCCGCCATCTCATCCACCACCACCACGATAAAAGGCAGGGGGGCAAGGACAAAAGGTTCTTCTTCGAAGATGGGTTTACCTGTAGCCGGGTCAAATCCTGTTTGAACCCGGTGCATCAGGATTTCGCCGGTTTTTTTGGCGGTGGCAATCCGCTCATTATAGCCCGCGATGTTACGGACACTCAATTTTGACATGGCCCGGTATCTTGTCTCCATTTCGCGTACCGTCCATTTTAAGGCAACAATAGCCTTCTTCGGGTCGGTTACCACCGGCGATAACAAATGAGGGATGCCATCATAAACAGATAATTCCAGCATTTTAGGGTCAATCATGATAAATTTACACTGATCCGGTGATAGTCGATATAAGAGCGATAAGATCATCGTATTGATGGCAACCGATTTGCCTGACCCTGTGGTTCCGGCAATCAACAAATGCGGCATTTTGGCCAGATCAACCACAATAGGGCCACCCCCAATGTCCTTACCTAACGCCAAAGCCAAGCTGGCGGTATTTTTTTTGTAACTGTCGTCCGAAAGCAATTCACGGAAACTGACCATTTCCCGTTTTGGGTTAGGCATTTCAATGCCAATGACACTGCGGCCGGGAACGACGGCGATGCGCACAGAGATCGCACTCATCGACCTTGCAATATCATCAGCAAGGCCAATGACCCGGCTAGTCTTAGTCCCCGGTGCAGGTTCAAGCTCATAAAGCGTAACAACGGGGCCAGGGCGAACATTCACGACATCCCCCTGGATACCGAAATCGTTTAAAATCGATTCGAGTAAACGGGCGTTTTTTTCCAAACCTTCCACATTCAATTTTTGGATTTTGTCATTGGATGCGGGTGGCGCCATTAGTTCCACAGGGGGAAGCTCGAAAGACGACCGTATAGGCTCAGCTACCACTTTTTCGGGAGAAGGTTTTTTATCAAATAATCGTTTTCTAACCGGTTTTTTAGGACTGCTTGCTTCGGGCAAAGACTTTTCTAGCGCCGAAATTTCAGGTCTAACAGGCAATACCGATTGATCTGTTGCCGATGATCGGGTTGCCGGATTTAGTAAAATGGGGGTTGCGGTAAGCGGTTTCCTTAGAATGGCTGTCGGTTTTTGCATCGGATTGTGTGCCCCAACATTTATGGTAGGATCATTCACCGCAATTTTATTATCAGCTGTTTGGGGGCTAGAAATAGCCGCCATTTTCCTATATATCCAAGCGACCAACGCCCATAATTTTTTCAGAGCGACTTTAAACAAACGGGCTAAAAATTGAATAAAATTCCTGTAAGTAGCCCAGGGTATATCCGCAATATAAATAAATAAAGTGGCCAAGATCGCGAGGCATATCCCCATTATCAGGAAAGAATGATCCATCCCTGGGGGCTGCAATTGGGTGTTCATCCACCAACCGATACAACCGCCTAAGCCGCAGCCAAGCATATCAGGCCAATTTTTGGCAGGCTGAAGGTTTGAAAAAAATAGGCAGGTAACCAGAACAAAGAAAAAGGCTAGCACTAGCTTAATCCCAAAATTCCTTAAGCGGGTTGCTGAAATAATTTGCCACCCCCAAATCATCATGATCATGATCACTGCGCTGCTTGCAAGGCCGATATATTGCAAAAATAAATCGCCAATATATCCCCCCCAATACCCCAAAATATTGACCGAAGCCTGATTCGTTACCTTGTTGAAAGAAGCATCATTGTGGTCAAAATAAACAACGCTCAACATCAAAATTAATGCTAGTAGCCATATGGCCACGCCACCAGCCTCGATAGCCCTTTTCCGGATGAAAAACTTCATGGCCGGAGATAAGAAAGGATTGCGTTGGGGATCGTTATAGGGGTTCATTTGCTTTCAGGGTTTTGCTAAAATAATTGTTCATATTCATAGCAAATAACTCTCTTTGATACAATATATTTACCCTTTAACCCGATTTTCCAAACGCCGATATTTTTAAATCAATAGCAGGTAAGCAATCAAATTTATTGATGTTCACGAAGCCGAAGTGGTAGAATGCAAAAACTACTTTGACAGGGTATTTTTATAAGGAAAATGATTTGACAGATCAGGTTATTATTGCGGGGGCAGGCATGGTGGGCCTGTCTTTGGCAATCGGATTGGCAAGACATCAAATCCCCGTTTCTATTATAGATGAACACCGGGATCCCCCCATGCAGCGGGATTTTTCGGTTGATAACCGCTGTTCCGCGGTAACTGCTGGTTCGGCAGTTGTCTTAAAACAATTTGGTGTATGGGATAAGGTGGTGGGGAAGGCGCAACCGATAGGGGAAATCCGGGTGTCTGACCAGGCGGGAAGACCTGGCCACAAATCCAGCCTTTTTCTGCATTTTAAGGCGGATGATTTGCCAGCCGATGCCCTGTCTCCCAAGCAACCGCTGGGATATATGGTAGAAAATAAGATTTTACATCACGCTTTATTTGAAAAAATGATCAATGCCCCTTCAATCCAATATTATGGGGGTGTCAAGGTGACAAAGGTTGAACAGGATCAAAAGGGGGGACAAGTGAAAATTTCCCTTTCGGATCAGGCAAATATCCAAGGGAAATTATTAATCGCTGCCGATGGTCGGCATTCAAAGATTCGAAATATGGCCGACATCCCTGTTATCCGGTGGTCTTACCAGCAAAGCAGCGTCGTATTTAATATCCGTCATGAATTGCCCCACCGCTCCGTGGCTTTGGAACATTTTATGCCTGGTGGGCCACTGGCGGTATTGCCGATGTGTTCACAAGATGGGTATCGCTCCGCCATTGTTTGGACGGATAACCCAGTTGCTGCAAGCCAGCTTTACAAGCAGGACAACCAAATTCTTGCCACCTTGCTGCAGCAGCATTTTGCGGCAACTTTAGGGAAAATCGAAATAGAGGGGAAGAAAAAAATTTATCCATTATCGGGTCTGCATGCCACTCGTTATATCAATCAACGGATTGTGTTGATTGGGGATGCCGCCCACGTTATTCACCCGATTGCCGGACAAGGGTTCAATTTAGGTATCCGTGATTGTTGGG
>JBGAWJ010000019.1:0-20444 GCA_044227605.1 Alphaproteobacteria bacterium | reverse complement strand
CCAACATCAAGCAATAATTCCGTACCGACTTTCAAAACTTTTAGAAGTTCGGGGTGGGGGAATGAGACGCGCTCGCCATTACCTGCATCCTTGTTTGAATCCAGGCGGAATTTCTGGTTCGGCTGTAACTGGATTGAACCCGCCGCAAACTGGCCGATCCGCAATTTAGGGCCCTGTAAATCTATCATAATCCCTATGGGGCGCCGGTATTTTTTCTCAAGCTCGCGTAAGATCAGATAGCGTTGCCGATGATCTTGATGGCTGCCATGGCTGAAATTAAGGCGGAAAACATCCGCACCTGCTAAAAACAATTCCTGGATCATTTCTGCTGTTGAGCTGGCAGGACCAAGAGTGGCCACAATCTTGGCACGGCGATCACGTTTCATAATGAAAAAATCCCATATAAAATGATAAAAAATGGTGTCTGTCACCAAATCATCAGCTATGATGCTACAATCTTCAGTGAATTATCCGTATCCTAGCGGACATCATCGCTATCGGTCAAGATCAGCACTTATTGGTTAAGGAAAATATCTGTCTTATGTCTTTGTTATCGAAAAAAGATAGGCCACCCTTTCAACTGCTGCCTGGCAAGCCAGGTCAGCCGTGGATTTTATTAGGTGATCATGCCGGTTCATTATTTCCCGGCAAGACCAAGCAATTGGGTCTATCTTTAGCTGATCGTGAGCGCCACATCACCTATGATTTAGGCATTAAAGCGCTACTGGAGCGTTTATTTATTCTAACTGGCGCAACAATTTTGATGGGAAATTATTCCCGTTTGGTTATCGATTTAAACCGGCCTTTGTCTTATGCCGACTCGGTAACTCTCCAAAGTGACGGCATTCCTATTCCTGGCAATCAAGATCTTGATGATCGGGATGTGCAGCAACGGCAAGAAGAAATTTTTTGGCCGTATCACCGGGCAATTGAAGCCACCCTTAAGAATCTGCTGGGGCACGGGTTAAAGCCAAAAATCATGTCGTTGCATAGTTTTTGTTGCCAATTGCAAGGGTCTGAAAAACGCCCCTGGCATGCCGGTGTGCTGTGGAATAAGGATCATCTTTTGGCAGATAAATTGTTCAATTTTTTAAAGAATAAGACGGAATGGCACATTGGCAGCAATGAGCCTTATAGTGGACAAGATCCTTGCTCCTTTACCTTACCGTTCCATGCCGAACCTAACCAATTACCACATGTATTACTGGAAATCCGCCAAGACATGTTGGAAAGCACGGCGCAGATTGAATATTGGGCCTGGTTATTGGCGGATTTTATAAACGAGGCGGATCCAATTAATTAATCGAATAAAAAGGAGATAAGCGAATGGATGATTTAGAAGCGCAAATCCAAGCGAAAGTACTACAGCAATTACTGGAACATTTGCGGGCACGGACAGACGTTCAAAATATTGATTTGATGAATCTGGCCGGATTTTGCCGTAATTGCTTGGCCAAATGGTACCGGCAAGCGTCCTTGGAAAAGGGCAAAACCCCTAGTGATGCACAGGCGCGGGAGTTTGTATATGGCATGGGTTATGAAGAATGGAAAAAGAAATATCAAAAAGACCCAAGCAAGCCCTTACCTTCATAATATTTTTATTAAATTTTTGAAAAACCGTTGTGATTTTACGGAAATATCCCTACCTTACAACCCACTAACCAACCCATTTTATAGATAGGAAAAAATATGACACAGACCGGCGGTGTAACGGGCGAGCAATTGCGTTCTTTTATTGAACGGATTGAAAAGCTAGAGCAGGAAAAAGCAGCGTTGATGGAGACCATCCGCGATGTGTATAGTGAGGCCAAAGGTTCTGGCTATGATACAAAAGTGATGCGGCAAATTGTGCGCCTGCGGAAGATGGAAGATCAAGCGCGCCGCGAACAAGAAGAATTGTTGGATTTATATAAAAACGCCATTGGCCTTTAAAATTCTGGGGGCTGCCCTTTGATACGACTCGCCCTCCACAGGACGCAAAGGGAAAAAATAATCCCTTCTTTTGGGTATAGGAAAAATATGAAAATCCCTCAGGGGGTAGCCGGTTTATTCCCTGCTTTACCCGTTATATAGGCCCAATATTGGTTAGACTTGATCCCAATGATGGCAAGCGACCCAATGGTTGGGTTCAATTTGCTCAAGCGGCGGGATCTTTTCTGCACAAACGCTGGTGGCCAGGGGGCAACGGGTGCGGAATGTGCAACCGCTGGGGGGATTCAGGGGTGATGGCAATTCCCCGGAAATAACCAGCTGTTTTTTATTTTGCTCTTTATTAGGGTCAGGTAAGGGCACCGCTGAAATCAATGCCTTGGTATAGGGATGGCGGGGGTTTAGATATAAACGATCCCGGTCTGCTAATTCAACCACTTTCCCTAAATATAAAACCATAATCCGGTGGCTAATATGGCGGACCACACTTAAATTGTGGGAAATAAAAATAAGGGATAATCTTTTTTCACGCTGTAAATCCATCAACAAATTAACGATTTGCGCTTGGATGGAAACATCGAGGGCGCTTACCGGTTCATCGCAAACAATCAATTGCGGGTTATTAACCATGGCGCGGGCAATGCCAATGCGTTGGCATTGACCACCCGAAAATTCATGCGGATAGCGGTTGATTTGAGATGGCAACAATCCCATTTTGGCCATCATGTCCTGTACGATCTTTCTAGCGGTGGCGCGGTCAAGGTTGGGTTGGAACGTACGTAAGGGTTCTGCAATAATTTCCCCCACTGTCATCCGCGGATTAAGGGAAGCCAAGGGATCTTGGAAAATAATTTGTAATTCTTTACGCCTTTGCCGAACTTCTTTGGGGGGCAGCGTGACTAGATTTTGGCCTTTCCATACCACATCGCCCTGGACATTCGGCAATAAACGTAAAACCGCCCGGCCCAAAGTGGATTTGCCGCAGCCTGATTCACCCACCAATCCTAAGGTTTCACCGGAACCTAATTCAAAAGATACGCCATCGACCGCCTTTAAGACAGCCTTGGGTTCTTTACTGAACATCTTCTTGCCAATCCGAAAATGTACCTTGAGGTCACGCACGGATAAAATGGGCTTGGCGGGGGGGGAGTTTAAAAATCCAGATGACATGTTTTATACCGTTGTTCGGCAACTTGCCGGAATTCAGGAGATTTGGTAACACAGATTGGTTGGCGATACGGGCAGCGATCAGCGAAGGCACAACCCGGTGGCAAATGTTGCAAATTGGGCGGTTGGCCAGCGATCGTTTGTAAACGGTTGGTTTTTACATCCAACCGCGGCATCGATTTTAAGAGCCCCATGGTATAGGGATGCTGGGGGGTATAAAAAATATCTTGAACGGACCCTTGCTCAACAATCCGGCCCGCATACATCACCAGCACCCGGCTGCATAACCCCGCAATAACACCCAAATCATGGGTAATCAGCACCATCGAATTATTGGTATTTTTCTTTAATTCGCGCATTAATTGCAGGATTTGTGCTTGGATGGTCACATCAAGCGCGGTGGTTGGTTCATCGGCAATTAATAATTCCGGTTGACAAAGCAAGGCCATGGCGATCATCACCCGTTGGCGCATACCACCTGAAAATTCATGCGGATACATAGAAATGCGGCGGCTGGCGCTGGGAATTTGTACTTTTTCCAAGAGTTCGATTGATTTTTCTTTCGCTTCCCGGTGTTCCATATCCCGGTGAGTTTCTAAAACCTCAGTCATTTGGCGTTCAATGGTTAAGTAAGGGTTTAGCGATGTCATGGGATCTTGGAAGATCATCGCCATACGGCTGCCCCGAATTTGGTTCAGCTTTTTTTTGGGTAATTTTAATAAATCAAGACCACGGTACCCAATGGTGCCTTTGGCACGCCCATTGCCTGCGAGTAAACCCATAACGGTCATAAAGATCTGGCTTTTGCCAGAGCCTGATTCACCCACCACCCCAACCACTTCACCATCATGAATGGTAAACGAAATATTATTTACCGCTTGGACCGGCCCTTCCGGTGTTTTGAAAGTCACTTCCAGATTTTGGACGGATAATAAAGCTGTGCCCATATTGCCTACCGGTCTTTGGGGTCAAGGGCATCGCGTAGCCCATCGCCAATAAAATTAAAACAGAAAAGGGTGGCGGCCAGGAAAACCGATGGAAAAACCAAAGACCACCAGGCCGTATCCATGGTTTGCACCCCTTCACTAATTAAAAGCCCCCAGCTGGTATCAGGTTCCTGAACCCCTAGTCCTAAAAAACTAACGAAAGATTCAACCAAAATTACAGAAGGGATGGTCAAGGTACAATAAATCGCAACCGGCCCTAATAAATTCGGAATGATATGGCGGCGGATAATATTGAAGGTTGAAACACCGCCCGCAACCGCCGCTTCCACAAATTCCTTCCGTCGCAAGCTAAGCGCTTGGCCGCGGACAATCCGGGCCATGTCCAGCCAGGTGATGGCACCAATAGCCACATAGATTAACAAAATATCTCGCCCAAAAGCCACGGTCAGCATAATAATAAAAAACATAAAAGGCATAGCGTATAAGATATCGACAAAACGCATCATGATATTATCAACCCGCCCGCCAACAAATCCTGCAATAGCGCCCCATAACACCCCGATTACCAAACTGACGAAGGTGGCAACTACCCCAACCGATAAGGAAACACGGCCGCCATATAAAGTGCGGACAAATAAATCGCGGCCATTACGCTCGGTACCAAAATAATGCCCGTTTTCAAAGGAAGGTGCGGTAGAAAAATTATCGTAATCAACCGCATCATATTCATAGGGGCTTAAATAAGGCGCCAGTAACGTTAGCAAAACAATGAAACCTAGAAGAAGAATACTAAACAGGGCTGCATAGTTTTTCCGCAGGCGACGCCACGCATTGCCCCATAAACCTCGGCCTTTCACAGTCGTTTCAGCTATGATGGTGGGTTCAGTAGGGGTAGTTGGTAAAGTTTCATTCATTAGTCATACCGTACTTTGGGATCTAAAAATCCATAAATAATATCGACCAGAAGATTGCAGAAAACGATCAGGGCCCCATATAGGATGGTTACACCCATTACCATCGGATAATCGCGGTTAATCGCCCCCTGCACAAAGTGCCGGCCAATCCCTGGAATATTAAAAGTTTGTTCAATAACAATGGAGCCTGTAATAATCCCTGCCACGGCTGGTCCCAAATACGATAACACCGGCACCAAGGCGGGTTTTAAACTATGCCGTAAAATCGCCAACCTTTCCGGCAATCCCTTGGCCCTGGCGGTGCGTACGTAATTGCTGCGTAAAACCTCAATCATCGAGCCGCGCATCAACCGGGCGATAATGGCAATTTGTGGCAGGGATAACGCGGCAATTGGCATAATTAACGAAGTCCAATCTTCCTTGCTCCAACTGAGCGGCAGCCAATTTAGAAACAATCCAAAAAACAGGGTCATAAAGGGGGCAACCACGAAAATTGGGATGGTTATCCCAAACATCGCAACGGTCATCACGGAGTAATCGGTTATTTTATTTTGGCGTAAGGCGGCTATAATGCCAAGGCCCATTCCAATGATCAGGGCTATCAGAATGGCGATACCCCCAATGATCGCTGAAACGGGAAAGCCTAGGCCAATCAATTCGTTAACGGTAAAATCCTTGTATTTGAAAGAGGGGCCGAAATCACCTTGCAAAATATTACCCAAATAACGCAGATATTGCTCAGGCAAGGATTCATCCAAATGGTAAACCTTGTTTAAATTCGCAAGTATTTCGGGCGGCAATGGCCGTTCCTTACTGAAGGGGCCACCGGGGGCAATCCGCATCAGAAAGAAAGCAATGGTGATAATTAACAGAAGGGTTGGAACAGCCCACAACAGCCGCCTGACGGCAAAATAAAACATTGATTTCTCGAATGTGCAATAGACAGAATGAATAAAACCTGCTGGCGATGGAGCATGGCCAGCAGGTTTCTTTTGATAAACTATTTCTTCAGGGACATATAACGGGTTAAATGGAAACCCATCACATTATCCTGCCAACCTTGAACATTCTGTTTAACAAGATGTTTGTTGACATAGAAATAGATTGGAATCAACGGCATGTCATTCAGGAAAATTTTCTCGGCTTGTTGTTGCAGGTTTTGACGTTCCTGGGCGTTCTGGGTAACAGCCGCCTTATCTAACAACGCATCAAATTCCTTGTTATTATAACCCGGACGGTTGGCAGCGCCAGCGTTCGATTTATACATATCCAAGAAAGTTTGTGCATCGATATAATCACCGATCCAAGCAGCACGTGCAATTTGATAGTTCTTTTGGTCACGGCTGTCCAGATAAACCTTCCATTCCTGGTTGGTCAAGGTGGTTTCAACACCCAATACCTGTTTCCACATGGATTGAACGGCCACGGCAGTCAGTTTATGGTTCTCGCTGGTGTTAAAAAGAATTTCCACTTTCAACACGTTGCTCGGACCATAACCCGCTTCGGCATACAATTTCTTCGCCAAAGCGTTGCGTTCCGCTTGGGTCAATTTGGCATAATCCAGCTGTTGCTGTTTATAGCCAGGAATACCGGGTGGGACCCAGCCATAGGCGGGAACTTGGCCAGCTTTCCAGATTTTATCGGTAATGATGCTGCGGTCAATCGCCAATGATAGCGCTTGACGTAACTTAACTTGTTGCCCTAATGGTGCCTTGGTTAAGTTAATTTCATATGCATATGTACCAAAATAAGGGGAAATGTGGGTTTCCCTAGCTAAATTTTTCCGAGCGAAATCAATCTGGTCGGTGGGGATATCATTGGTGATATGTAATTCGCCCGCTTGAAAACGTTTGAATTCTTCCGCTATGCTTTCGGTGGGATAATAATAAATCGTATCAATCTTAACATTCTTGGCGTCATGGAAGTAAGGATTTTTCTTCAGCATAATGCGTGATTGCGGCATCCATTCAGCCATCATGTAAGCGCCGTTGGAAACGGAATTACCTGGGCGTGTCCACTGATCACCGAATTTTTCAACGGTGGCTTTATGAACAGGCCAAGTGGAATGATGCTGCAATAAAGACAAGAAGTAAGGGGTTGACGCTTTCAGGGTAATCTGCAAGGTACGGGCATTCAATGCCTTAACACCCAATTTTGTTATGTCCTTTTCCTCAGCGGTACGGATTTGTTCGGCATTAAGGATTGCGTCGACTACCCACGCATATTCGGCGGCCGTTACCGGATCAACTAAACGACGGAAAGAATAAACAAAATCCTCGGCGGTAATTGGATCGCCATTCGACCATTTGGCGTTGGCACGCAGATAAAAGGTGTATACGGTGCCATCTTTGCTAACATCCCATTTTTCGGCAACACCGGGGACAGTTTCCGCATTCAGACCATAAGTGACCAGACCTTCAAACAGGTCCACCGCAATCATAGCCTCTGGAACACCGGTTGATTTTTGGGGATCAAGCGTTTCTGGTTCTGCACCATTACCGCGGTGTAAAACCTGTTGCGCGCTAGCAACGGTTGCGGCACCCAATGCAATTGCCGAGGCAAAAGCAAGGGCTGACCAATTAAATAATTTATTTTTCATCACGAACCTCCTCCCATACGGGGCTAAATTTTACTGTTTTAGTAGGGTGCTTCCCGGTTGATTTTATCAATATTTTTAAAAATATTAATAGCAAGCGTTGTTTTTATTCAAACCAAACTAGGAATAAACCAAAACCACCTTCAGGTCATTCTGATAAACTTTCTTGGGAAGCGCAATGATTTTTTTTTTGATAAGTCAAGTGAGGGAAGGAAATCATCTAACGAACGAGGGAAATTGCTATGAATAAACACACATGACAATCAATCAAAGGAATTTTTTGGTAAGCCCCAATGGGGTGATGATCATCCACCGGGGCTATAGGACAGTAAGCGGCGTTAATTTTTTAAAGACAGATAACGGGTCAAATGGAAACCCAATAGATTATCTTCAAAGCCGCTGACATTTTTTTTGACCAATGCCTTCGTCACATAATGATAAATCGGGATAATGGCCTGGTCATTTAGAAAAATTTTCTCGGCCTGTTCCAGGAGATTTTGCCGCTTATTGGCATTTTGTGTAATGGCGGCGGTATTTAAAAGTTGATCATATGCTTCATTATGATAGCCAAGTTGGTTCGTGGAACCGGCATCTGATTTATGCATGCCCAGAAAGGCTTGGGCATCCAAATATACGCCAATCCAACCGGCCCTGGCCACCTGGTAATTTTTTTGTTCGCGGCTGTCCAGATAGACTTTCCATTCTTGATTGGTGATGGTGGTTTCAACCCCCAATACCTGTTTCCACATATATTGGACGGCAACGGCCGTCAATTTGTGGGCTTCACTGGTATTATAAAGGATTTCAACTTTTAAAGGATTTTGCGAGCCGTAGCCAGCTTCCGCATATAATTTTCTGGCCAATTCCTCACGATCCGTTTGGGCCATTTGAGCCTCATCCAACTGTTGGGGTTGGTACCCAGGGATCCCAGGCGGCACCCAACCATAAGCCGGAATTTGTCCGGATTTCCATATTTTGTCCGTGATGACTTCACGGTCAATGGCTAAGGATAGGGCCTGGCGTAATTTGGCCTGTTCCCCAAGGGGGGCTTTTGTGAGATTGATCGCATAATAATAGGTGCCGAAATAGGGGGAAATATGCAATTCCTGAACCATGTTCTTTTTCACAAAATCAATCTGGTCGGTGGGGATATCATAAGTAATGTGCAATTCACCCACTTGAAAACGTTTGAATTCTTCAATTTGGCTTTCGGTAGGATAATAATAAACGGTATTAATTTTGACCGTACCTGCGGCATGGAAATTCGGGTTTTTTTTCAGGACAATTCGGGATTGCGGGATCCATTCAGAAATGCTGTAGGCACCATTAGAAACAGAGTTGCCGGGGCGTGTCCATTTATCGCCAAATTTTTCAACGGTTGCCTGATGCACCGGTAAGGTGGCATGGTGTTTCATCAACGACAAGAAATAAGGGGTTGATGTTTTCAAGGTAATTTGCAAAATACGCCCATCCAGTGCCTTCACCCCTAATTTGCTGAAGTCTTTTTCTTCCCCTTTACGAATTTGTTCCGCATTCACAATGGGATCTAAAATCCAGGCATTTTCTGCGGCGGTGGCAGGGTTGACCAATCGTGTCAGGGAATAAACGAAATCCTTGGCTGTTACGGGATCACCGTTCGACCATTTGGCATCCTTGCGTAGATAAAAAGTATAGACAAGGCCATCGGCACTGACTTCCCAACGTTCAGCGACACCGGGGACAGTCTCGGATTTCGGGCCATAGGTCACCAACCCTTCAAATAAATCAGTCTCAATATTGGCTTCACTCACGCCGGTTGATTGTTGGGGATCCAGCGTTTCGGGTTCTGCGCCGTTGCCACGATACAAAACTTGCTGGGCATTGGCTGCAAAAGCCGTAAAAATACTTGCTGCCAACAGGAAGGGCAGGGTAAAACCACTAAAATTCTTTTTCATCTATAGGATTTCCTTGCAAATATCAGGATTATTATTTTTGGTTGCCGTATGTAAATATTTTACAAATATTGGTCACTATAACATAACAATTAAACAGATATGCAATAATAAAATTCAGGATCTTAGGGCGTTACTAAATTCCTAAGGAAGGGAAGGGGAGTGATGGCGGAAAAATATTTTTCTTAGACGTTGTTAAGGATATATCTTTTTTTTAGGGAAAATTAGGATAATACTGCTACTTATAAAATATATTTACAGCAAGCCTTTTGCTGGTGACTAGTAAAAAATGCAAGGGAGAATCATGCCATTTTATCAACAAACGCCATCCAGTATCAAAGCCAAAGAAAAATTAGCGGGTTGGTTGATGTCTGAATATCAGTTAGCTGAGAGGGAATTTTCTTTCACCTGGATCCAAATGAAAGAAGGTAGCAACCCAATTGGTGCCGCGCATTTGGGGGATTTAACACTTTATCCAGCCAGTGTGGTCAAGTTATTTTACATGGTGGCGGCTTTCGCGTGGATCGAGTCAGGGGATGCGAGTAATACCCCAGAATTGCAAAAAGCTTTATCCGCCATGATTAAAGAATCAAGCAATGATGCCACGAGTTATATCGTTGATCTTTTAACGAATACCAGCAGTGGCGCGGAAATGAAAGCGGTGTCTTTTGAAACCTGGCTTGTTAAAAGGCGATTGATTCATGAATATTTTCAGCGGTTTAAATGGGAAGAATTGGAGCGGGTGGTTATTACCCAAAAAACATGGGAAGACAGACCCTATGGCCGGGAACATATGTCCAGGCTGATCCCGAATAACCGCAATTTATTGACCACCCATGCGGTGGCCAGATTACTGATGGCCATTCAGCAAAAAACCATTTTGAAGACCACTGCCAGTTGTGATTCGATGATGCAGTTGATGCACCGGCCTCTATCTTACCCATTATATGGTTTTGAGCCATCAAGCCAACGCAAAGGTTTTTTGGGGGAAGGGTTGCTGCCCGATTGCCAATTATGGTCAAAGGCCGGTTGGACGAGTAATTGCCGCCACGATGCAGCTATTATCCAACAAGGAAAAGATATCATCTTTTTTGTTATTTTCTTAAGCAACCCCAAGCTTGCCAAGGACGAAGAGATATTGCCAAAAACGGCACGTCATATTTTAGAGAATAAGTTCTAAAATCTTTAATTTTTCTGGCCTTCACGGCTCAACTAAACTATTAGGGGGCAGAAGGAGAAGGCGAGTTCTTGGCGACTGGTTTTTTAGAAATCATAACAACGCCCTTTTTTCTCCCAATCGCCGTAGCGAGTTGGCTCCAGTCCTGTGGGTCCGCCGGTTTCTGGCGGCATTGGCGGCTTTCCCGTCTTGGATTGGCCAGGGGGTAATGGATCAGGGATGATATGTTGGGGGTTTTTAAGGGGAAGGTCAGTCATCTTATTTTCAGCTTGGTCATGGGGTTGGGCTGCTCTGATTCAAACAGCAGACATCGTTTTTCATCTATTTAAGGCAGTCTAGGACCATCGGATCATTTCGTCTTTCTGATTACACTAGCTGCCGGGAATATAATTTTTTGGATTTCAGCAGTGTAGCATCCTTTCATATTATTAAAAACCCCCTATATGTAAAATGGTTAATATTTCTTAGATTAACGGATGTAGGGGAATATAGAATGATGATGAATTATGCTAGGGCAGCCTTGCTTTTATCCGTGTTGACAGCGATTTTTATGGCCCTGGGCTATATGCTGGCTGGCCAACAGGGAATGATGATTGCCTTGATTGCCGCCTTGGTTATGAATGGGAGTGCTTATTGGTTTTCTGACCGGATCTTGTTACGTATGCAACGGGCAGAGCTTGTGGATTCACGTGACGCACCTGAATTATACCAAAAAATTTCCCAATTGGCCGCTAAAGCTGGCATTCCCACCCCGAAAATATATTTGATCCATAGCCAACAACCGAACGCTTTTGCTACCGGCCGCAATCCGCAAAATGCGGCTGTGGCCATAACCACCGGTTTACTTGCATATTTAAAACCGGAGGAAGTTAGCGGGGTTTTAGCCCATGAATTGTCCCATATCCGGCACCGTGATACCTTAATTATGACCATTGCCGCAACCATTGCGGGCGCGATTGGTTTGATGACCCAATTTGCTTTTTTATTTGGTTCACAGCGCCGGAACCAATCATCATCCAATCCAATCGGAATGGTTGGCGGCTTGTTATTGCTTATCCTGGCCCCCTTGGCTGCTATGCTGATACAAATGGCGATTAGCCGTTCCCGTGAATACCAGGCGGATGCGGGCGGTGCCGAAATTTCCGGTAATCCTTTGGCGTTGGCTTCAGCTTTAGGGAAAATTCATCAGTTGGCAGGTGTGAAAGAAAACCCTTATGCCCAAGCTAATCCTGCAACTGCCCATTTATACATTATCAATCCTTTGCACGCTGGCAACATGGCGGAATGGTTTTCAACCCATCCGCCGATTGAAAAAAGAATTGGACGTTTACGGCAAATGGCGAGCCGATTTTCACCCGCTCGCCAAGAAATTCTTTACAAAGGCCCTTGGGGATAATAAATAGACGTTGGCCTATTGCCCGGCAGGCTGGCATAAGCGACGTGAGAAAATGATCTTAAGGTCGTTCTAGCTAGATGACGGCATAGCCAGCATTAAATATCTTATATATCCAAGTTACCAACCCGTAAGGCGTTGGCCTGAATAAATTCCCGTCTCGGTTCCACAACATCACCCATCAAAGTGGAAAATATTTTTTCGGCCTCATCCAAATGCTGGACTTTCACTTGCAGCAGTGACCGAACAGTCGGATTTAAAGTGGTTGCCCACAGCTGATCCGGGTTCATTTCCCCAAGTCCTTTATATCTTTGTACGGTAACCCCGCGGCGGCTGAGGTCATTTAAATGGCTGATAAAAGATAAAGGGCCTGTCACGGCTTGGCGCGAATCCTTACTGACAATATGCCAGGCTTTATCACTAAACAGGGAAGCCGCTTCCCGGAATTGGCGAAGCTGCTGGGTGTCCGGGTGATCCCATAAATGGGCGCCGATTTTGTATTGCTCAGCCAACCCTTCTTGCCGCTTGGTAATAACAATGTCTTGGGCAGTATTTTTCATCATCATCCATAAAGGAGGCGCGGAGGGCGCAAAATGATTGAGCCGCTGCACCACTTTTTCAACCATAACAGGCAAAGGCTTTGATAGATGTTCAGGGAATAAAATGCCATGGATTGCGGCTTGTTCCGCAAGTTCGGTATTGCCAATGACTTTTGCTATATTCCCAATTACCCGGGCAAAGGGGCGAAGCTGCTGGATATATTGCGTCAACAGCTCGGTTGATATAGGTTTACCATCAATTTCGATGGTTAAGTTTGATAAACTCATTTGCAAAAGATAAGTATCCAATTGGTCATCATTCTTTAAATATTGCTCCTGGCTGCCTTTTTTTACGCGGTAAAGGGGGGGCTGGGCAATATAAAGATATCCTTTTTCAATGATCTGCGGCATTTGCCGGTAAAAGAAAGTCAACAGCAAAGTTCGAATGTGTGAACCGTCAACGTCGGCGTCGGTCATAACAATGATCTTATGGTAACGGGCTTTATCGATATTGAATTCTTCACGGCCAATACCCGTTCCCAGAGCCGTAATCAACGTACCAACTGATTCGCTGTTTAACATTTTATCGAAGCGGGCGCGTTCCACATTCAAGATCTTACCGCGCAAAGGCAAAATGGCCTGATGTTTGCGGTCGCGCGCTTGTTTTGCAGATCCGCCAGCGGAATCACCTTCAACAATAAAAAGTTCTGACAAAGCAGGATCGCGCTCTTGGCAATCAGCTAATTTTCCAGGTAAGGAGGCAATGTCCAAAATCCCTTTGCGGCGTGTCAGTTCACGTGCCTTACGGGCGGCTTCGCGCGCGGTTGCAGCCTCTAAAATTTTTTGGACAATTTTTTTTGCCTCCCCCGGGTTTTCGTCAAACCACTGCCCCAATTTATCCTGCACCACCGCTTCAACTGCTGCCCTAACTTCGGAGGATACCAATTTTTCTTTGGTTTGGGAGGAGAATTTGGGATCAGGAACTTTGACCGATAAAACACAGGTCAACCCCTCACGCGAATCTTCCCCGGTTGTACCGATTTTTTCTTTTTTAGCCAGGGGGCTTTGCTCAACGATATTATTGATCAGACGGGTTAAGGCAGCGCGAAAACCGGCCAAATGGGTGCCACCGTCTTTTTGTGGGATATTATTGGTGAAACAAAGCATGGTTTCGTGATAGTTGTCCGTCCATTCCATAGCAATTTCGACCGTGATGGCGTCTTTTTGCTGAACAAAGCTGATGGTAGGGCTATGCAGGGTATTTTTGCCATTATCTAAATATTGGACAAATGCCTGCAGTCCGCCTTCATAAAACAATTCAACAATTTGGGCAGGCTCAATCCGGCGGTCGATTAATTGCAACCGCACGCCGGAGTTTAAGAAAGCCAGTTCCCGCAGCCGATGTTCTAAAATCTTGTATTCAAAAAGGATATTGGTAAAAGTTTGGGGTGAGGGCCAAAATCGTACCTCCGTTCCTCTCATATCAGCGGCAACCGGGCGCATTTTGGCTAGCGGTGCTTCGGCCTCGCCATGACGGAAGCGCATGAAATATTCATAGCCGTCCCGCCAAATCTTTAATTCTAATTTTTCCGACAAGGCATTAACCACCGATACCCCAACGCCATGAAGACCGCCCGATACTTTATACACATTTTGGTCAAATTTACCGCCCGCATGAAGGCGGGTCATAATCACTTCAGCCGCTGATACACCTTCTTCCTTATGCATATCAACAGGGATGCCCCGGCCATTGTCCCGGACGCTAACCGACCCGTCCTCATGAATAGTGACATCGATAAGGGTACAAAAACCAGCCAGTGCCTCATCAATTGAGTTATCCACCACTTCATAAACCATGTGGTGTAATCCCGAGCCATCGTCGGTATCGCCGATATACATGCCGGGACGTTTACGGACGGCATCAAGGCCGCGCAAAACTGTAATCGAATCAGCACTATATGTTGTAGTAGTCAAATCGGCGGAGGGGGCTGTTGTCATTACTATATAACCTTTATGAAAATTATACAGTAAACTATCACATATTCCTTGATTTTACCAAGCCCTTTTCGACATCAAAAAACTGGGCTTGCCCTTTTAGGCTACTGAAAGGTTCCATTTCGGTGCCGCTTAACCAAAATTGGCTTTGCAACTTGATAAGATGGGAAAAAAAACGCTCCCTTTTTTGGGGGTCAAGATGGGCTGCCACTTCATCCAATAAAAGGATGGGGGATACATTTTGATGTTGTTTTTGCCAATTCGCTTGCGCGAGTAAAATCGACAACAACAGCATTTTTTGCTCACCGGTTGAACAGGATTCGGCAGGTGTGCCACTGATCAAATCATGTACCATAAAATCGCTGCGTTGCGGCCCTATATGGGTCATACTGGTGATTTGATCGCGTTTGCGCGACTGGGCCCAAATTTCTTGCAAATCTTCTTCAACTTTAAGGGCCGGGGAGTGTTGCAGAGATAGCTCGACCGTCCCTTGGATAGCCATGGTAGCGTGGGGGAAAGCCTCGTCTTGCAAAAAGAAATTTTGTAATTCCTTTAAATGCTGCACGCGGGCGGAGGCAATAGCAACGGCATGTTCCGACATTTGGTGTTCTAAGCCATTCAACCACGGGTGTTCGATGCCATATTCCTGCAATACTTTTAAACGTTCTTTTAGCAAATTTTGGTATTCGGTTAATAAATCCGCGTGGGATGGATAATGGCTATAAACCAACCGGTCAAAAAAGCGTCGTCGTTCACTAAATGCCTCTAAAAACAAGGTGTCCATCTGGGGGGTTAGCCAGATCATGGATAAAATAGATAAAAGCGTTGATTGATCACGTTGGGTCTGGCCATCGATGCGGATATGGCGGCGTACGGGCTTATCTATTTCATAAGCCGTGCCAATTGCGATGCTACCTTGAAGATTTTCTAAAACTGCCGCAACTGTCCAACCGCAAGGGGCAGATGCGCGGCAACTGATATCGGGTAATTTAGCTTGGCGGAGCCCACGACCGGGTACAAAAAAAGATAAGGCTTCCAATAAATTACTTTTCCCCGCACCGTTCGCCCCAATTAAGACAACGGGTGCCGCTTCAATTGCTAAAGCCAGGCGGGAATAATTGCGGTAATTGGTTAAATGAAGTTGGCGGATTGCAGGGACAAAAGACATGGTCGCCAAAAACAAAGATTCATATGCGCATCGGCATTAAAACATAGGTTGCGGCAATATCTTCAGGGTTGCTGATGAGGACAGGGGAGGACGCATCAGATAAGGCAATTTTGGCTTTCTTGCCCGTCATTTGTTGCATGATATCAGCTAAATATTTGGCATTAAAACCAATATCCAGTGCTGAGCCCTGGTATTTGGCTTCAATTTCCTCAACGGCACTGCCCATGTCGGTGCTGGCTGCTGAAAATATCAGGTTGTTTTTTTGCACTTGTAGTTTAATGCTGCGCAACTTATCGCTGCAAATGGTGGCGACGCGATCAACCGCCGCTGCAAATGCCAAGCGGTCAGCCTCAATTATTTGTTGGTTATTACTGGGGATAACCCTTTCATAATCTGGGAAATTCCCGTCAATCAATTTGGAGGATAGGGAAACCTGTTTGAAAGCAACTGTCATCCGTTGGGCCGACAAGCCGATTGTCACCGAATTATCCTCATGCTCCAGCAATTTCATCAATTCCTGTACCGTTTTACGTGGAATGACAACGCCGGGCATTTGTTCCGCCTTGGCAGGCAAGGTTGTTTCAGAGCGTGCCAAACGGTGGCCATCTGTTGCCACGGCTTTTAACGATTTGGGCGCATATAGTTGGCTTGGCCCAACATGCAAGAAAATACCATTCAAATAATAGCGTGTTTCTTCATTGGACATCGCAAAACTAGTTTGTGTTAATAGCTTTAAAAACTGGATAGCAGGTATTTGAAAGACGCAGGGCATATCCGTTTGGGCGGAAAGCGGGAAATCTTCGCGCGGCAATGTTGGCAGCGAAAATCTTGACCGGCCCGCTTGCAAAGAAAGCGCCCCATTTTGCTGCCATTCTAAGGATAATTGGTTGGCGTCTGGCAGTTTACGGACAATATCATAAAGAATATGAGCGGGGGTAGTAATTTGGCCAGGGACAGCCACGGTTGCAGGCACCGCCTCTGTTACCGTTAAATCCAGGTCGGTTGCGGTGAGCTTTAATTGATTGTTTTTGGCCTCTAATAGTAAATGGGAAAGTATGGGGATTGTGGTACGGCGTTCAACAACACTTTGAATATGGGTTAATGCTTTCAGGAAGATATTCTTTTCAATGGTTAATTTCATGATGTTATTCAATTGATCCCTGTCGCAAGCCAAAAATAATAATAAATAATTGCCACCTAAATTAGAAGGTCTTTTTAAAGAAAGCAAGCATGTTTAATAGGTTGTGACAGACGATTTTCTTCGGCTACAAAAGTAAGAGCGCCGCTTTAAGAAATTATCAGCACGCCCGTTGCTGAAAGGGAGAGGATTAAAGGGATCTTCTTAAAATTTCCACGTCTTCGGCGAAACTTTTATCTTGCCCGCAAAGTTCTTCCACCTTTTTAACGGCATGCAAAACGGTGGTGTGGTCACGCCCACCGAATTTCTTGCCTATTTCCGGCAAGGAACAAACGGTCAATTGTTTAGCCAAATACATAGCCACCTGCCGGGGACGAGCAATATTGCGGGCACGTGAGGGAGAGTGCATTTGGATGATTTTTACGTGATAATGTTCCGATACTTTCTTCTGGATATCTTCAATTGTCAGCTGTTTTTCGGTTTGCTTTAATAAGTCACGTAATAATTCTTGGGTTCCCTCAATCGTAATGGGGGTATCCACCAAGGCTGCATGGGCTACCACCCGGTTAAGGGCGCCTTCCAATTCCCGGACATTGGAGGTTATTTTTTTGGCTAAAAATTCTAACACATTTAAAGGGACGTTGCTTTTGAGAAGTTCGCTTTTTGCTTGAACGATGCTCAGGCGCAATTCATAAGTGGTGGGGTGGATATCGGCAACCAAGCCCCAACCTAAACGGGAACGCATCCGCTCTTCAAGGCCCTCTAAATTTGCAGGCGACTTGTCAGCTGAAACAACCACTTGATGGTTTTTATCAACCAATTCATTGAAGGTATGGAAAAACTCCTCTTGGGTTGAATCTTTACCACAAATAAACTGGACGTCATCAATCATTAACACGTCAACGGAGCGGAATTCCTCTTTAAAAGAAAAGGTATCTTTATGTCGCAGGGCCTTGATAAACTGGTACATAAATTTTTCTGCCGACATGTATAAAACACGACGTTCCGGTGATATTTGCCTGATATGCCAGGCAATGGCGTGCATAAGGTGGGTTTTGCCAAGCCCAACGCCCCCATATAAGAATAGGGGATTATAAGAAACGGTCGCCGATTCAGCCACGCGTCTTGCGGCGCTGTACGCCAGTTCGTTCGATTTCCCGACAATAAAATGATCGAAAGTAAAACGGGGATCCAACCTTACCCCTAATTCTTCCCGGTGTTGCTGGGTGCTTAAGAAAGAAGGGGCGGATGCCTTATGACCCGAACCTTGGACGACTTGTAAATTACCGGGGGAATAAGATTGACCGACATGATCCTCAGCGTTGAGGTGGGCAGATTGATCGATATTGCGGTGGGGTGACTCTTCCAAAACGATCGCAACATCTTTAACTGACGCATCCTCAGCGATCCATAATTGGCGTAATTTTTCTAAATAATGGGAAGTAACCCAGTCACGGATAAAACGGGTGGAAACCGATAAACGAACGGAACCGCCCTCCCGGCTTAATAAAGATAATGGTTTCAGCCAGCTTCGATAAATTACATCGCCAAATTCTTTACGCATCCGGCCTTGGATTTTTTCCCATTGGCTGGCAATCAGCATCACTTTATGATCGCGAATAGCCGTCAAATTTTCAACCATTCTGATGTAATCCCCACGGTAAGCCCTGTTGCTTCCAGCCTGGGGTTGAAGCTTCATGGGCAAACGAAGATAAATGCCCTAAAAATCCTCCTTGGATATTATAGGCCTTTTGGAATCCGTGGGTAGATGCCAAAAGAGCTGCGGATTTTGAACGTCCGCCGCTGCGGCATAAAAACAACAAAGGGGTGGCGCTGGTAAAAGACCGTTGCTGAAGGGCCTGAATAAAATAGGAAGGTTTTTCTAAAGCTTTCGCCTGCCAGCTTATAAAATGTACAGGGCGATCAAGGGCGGATAAGTCCGGTACGCCATCTTGCAGCCATTCACTATCTGTGCGTACGTCAACCAATTCCACGGATGGGTTGGCAAGCAAATATTCCCAGGCTTGCTTGGGGGTTAAGTCACCCGCATACATACGGCTAATCCTTATAATTAGGAAATGTTACAAATTTCTGAATGATCCAAGTGAAGGGGATAAAAAATACGATGGCCTAATAATCGTTTTTCAATCCGCCCTCTACTAAACAAATTCTAAGGGGGAAGAGTCAAGGCTTTTTAAAAATAAATTTTTGTTATTATATTCAATAAGGGTGCAATAAAAAGGCAAACGCCCCCCTTATCCTAGGAAAAACCCTGATTTCTGAAAAATAAAAAAGCTTAACCTAAACTATGGTTATGACAAAGCTTTAATACGGGCAGATAACCGGGACAATTTGCGGGCAGCGGTATTACGGTGCAAAATGCCTTTGGTGACGGAGCGGTGAATTTCCGGCTGAGCCTCTTGTAAAGCCTGACGAGCTTCATCTTTATTTTGACCGGCGATAGCAGTTTCAACTTTTTTTACAAAAGTACGCATGCGGCTAGTATTGGATTTGTTGATTTCCGTGCGTTTCAGGGTCTGACGAATTCTTTTCTTGGCTGATAAACTATGCGCCATCTTGGTCTTTCTCTCTATAATAGTTACTACATAATTGGCTGGACAATCTAACCATTCTTGATTTTCCAGTCAAGGGTTTCAAAAAAATAAAATTGTTATTTAAAGAATATTTATGTAACCAGCTATGCCAAACTCCCGATAGAAAAGCTGGCGCAGTTGTTTAATTTAAGGTTTCTGTAGCATAAATTCCCCATAAATGTTGGCGGACAACCCAACCTTGGTAATCTTTTACCCGGATTTGGCAAAATGCCCCCTCACATTTTTCTAAACTGACAAAAACGCCCGCCTCAATTCTTGCAAGGGTTGCGCTATCCACATTATTGTCCCGGTACAAGAGGGTAACCGTCGTTGTAATCGCCGTGCGGGCAGATGTTACCTGATCTTGCCTGACCCATCCGGTAGTCTTCTCTATATCGCGGATTTGTAACCAATCCTTATATTTATTGATTACTTCCACGGGGGTTAGTTTGCGCTGATAGACCCATTCCACCATATATTGCATACCGGGACCCGTGCGCAGGTTGACTTTTTCATATCGTAATGACGCAAAATAAGGTTGGAAAGCTTCTTGGGCCTTTAAAGATGAAGGCAGGAACCCCCATAACAAAACGCTACTTATGCTGGACAAAAAAACAACCATCGATAAAAGGCTATAGCGGAACAATTGCATCTTTCAATTATTTTCCCAAGATTAATTATTTTTACGGCTGGAACTACTTCTAGTTTTATCTTTATCAGAGTCAAGGAATTTGGCAACCATCAATCCGTTGTTTTTCTTCTTTTAAAATATTTTCCCAAGATTGGGGGTGGTTGCAAAAACGGCATGATGATTGTTTTTCCAAACGTATTTGCTGAAAACTTGGCTCTAAGGCATTATAAAGCAGCATCAGGCCAGATAAGTTGGTACCTAAACCCAAAATCTCTTTGACTGTTTCAGTGGCAAGCATTGATCCCAAGGTTGCCGCAACCGAACC
>JBGAWJ010000018.1:18184-20622 GCA_044227605.1 Alphaproteobacteria bacterium | reverse complement strand
AATTACTAGGCTTAAAGTTGCCGCATGCTTATCTAAAACCTGTAAACAAGCCAGGTCACCTTGACAAGAATTCAAGAATAACCCAACCAATAGAAATGGAAAGCATTTGCTTAAGAAATACATGCAAGAATTATTTGCCTTTAAATGATCGGGGTTAAAATGTATGTTCTCTTAATTAGCTACATAGCCAATGATTTACAATGTATTGATGAAGCAACATTGTGTAAAAAAAATAAAATTGGCAAGTTGGTTATTTGGATTGGCGGAAGATAAAATTGAATTTTTTTGCCGCATGAACCGCACCCTCCGGGTGATTCCAAAGTCCGCTGCTGACGGCTATAAAATCAGCGCCCGCTTCAATTAACGGTAAACAGTTTTCTGTGGTAATCCCCCCTATCGCAACGCAGGGGGTAGTGGTGGTGAGATGCCAGTCTTTTATCAATTCAAGGGTGGCTTGGCCTTCTGGTTGAGGCTTGGTGGTACTCGGAAAGAAAGCGCCAAAAGCCACATAATCAGCACCGGCCTCTGCGGCTTGATAAGCCAGATCTTTTGAGGCATGGCAGGTGACGCCAATTATTTTATTTGAACCCAACAGCTTTCTGCTTTTTGCATAATCCATATCTTTCTGGCCAATATGGACACCATCCGCGTTAAGCTTTTTCGCCAAATCAGGTCGATCATTAATAATAAGGGATGTACCAAAATGATCGGTAATTTTTTTGATTTTCTGGCCGTAGGAAATAACCATTTCTTCTTGTAATGGTTTTAACCTTAATTGGAGGCAAGCAACCGGAACCGCCTGCAAAATTTGTTCCAAGGTTTTACAAAACGAATCTATTGCCAAATGTGGCGGCGTAATAAGGTAAAGTTGGCTGGTATCCACTTATTTTTTGCCCAAATAGATAGCAATTAAATTTTCGAGTAATTGTAAAGCCTCTTGCCGCGGA
Organism: Alphaproteobacteria bacterium; assembly: GCA_044227605.1. Lineage (GTDB taxonomy): Bacteria > Pseudomonadota > Alphaproteobacteria > JAEUKQ01 > JAEUKQ01 > JAEUKQ01. The sequence continues at coordinate 19,675 of JBGAWJ010000018.1, read as the reverse complement.
CGTTGAAAGCAATTGCGGCCGATAATAGAACCGTTCCCGCCGCCATCTAGGATAGCGCGCGCTTCTAACAGTAGAGGATCGCTTTCCTTCGTGGCCCCCCCGGAAAACACAACCAACCGGCGGCCGTTAAAACAGGCCTCGACCACATGGGCAATCCGCTCTGACAAATGTTCATAACGGGCTTGTTGTGCTTGGTACAATTTCTTGGTTTCTTCTTGTTCGATATAATTGCTAGGTATTTTGACTTTAATGATATGTGCGCCCATCAGAGCAGCTACATGGGCCGCATAAGCACAAACATCTAAAGCTGTTTCCCCATTTTTTGAAAGGGAAGGGCCACGCGGATATGACCAGATGACAGCTGCTAAACCGCAAGATTTTGCTTCTGCAATGATTTCACGCCCTTCCTCAATCATCTCATATGATTGATCAGCTCCTGGATAGATTGTTAAGCCCACAGCCACACAACCCAATCTTAAAGCATCTTTGACAGTGCTGGTAAAAGCCTGATCTTTTATTGTTGTTAAGCTATTCGAACTATTCATCTTTAAAATTAGTGGCAAGGCACCAGCAAAAGTATTGGCGCCCGCTTCTAATAAACCTAAGGGGGCTGCAAAGGCGGACAATCCGGCATCAACGGCTAATTGAAAATGATAATGCGGGTCATAAGCAGCTGGATTAATCATAAAACTTCGGTTGGTTTTGGTACCCGGATTGTCACTTTCGTAATATCCCAATATTTTTTTAACGGTGGAAGTCATGTACATCTCGGGTTTTTCCTTTTCTTATAAATAATCAAAACCTAGATTCTGAAAAATTCAATTAAGCGCCCATTGAGTTTAAATATTCTTTTATATTTTTATCCGTATTATTGAGGCAAGATATATTTAATATTTCTTGTTCGGGTCGATCATAAAGATCTGCCTGATAAAAAGCCGCAATTTGCTGTAGTTTTTTAAAGACCGTATGCTCTCCTTGAAAGCAAACTTTCTTGATCCCCAAAGACAAAGACTGTTGGACAAGATCGGGGCGATTACCGCAATCCAGGACTGCTTGGATAGGAAACATCATTTTTTCTTGGGCCTGGCGGGTCAAATGAAAAAACCAACTAGGCCCGTGGGTGACAGCGGCATTCTTGGGGCTCCAAAATATGATGCGGGGAAGCAAGGGATGGCATTCTTCAGCAACCAGCATAACATCCGCCAAGGTTTCAAAAGCGACCTGAATCATCCTTTGCTTCGCTATAATGTTGACAAAAACTGGCAATCATATCCCCATAAAACTAGGCTTTCAAAATATTTACTTTGCTTTTGCCATAGCGACAGCGGTATCCGACATGCGGTTGGAAAAACCCCATTCATTATCATACCAGGCCATGACGCGGACAAACTGGCCGTCAATAACTTGGGTCTGTTTCAAATCAAAAATAGAGCTGGCGGGATTGTGATTGAAATCGCTGGATACCAGTGGTTGGTCATTGGTGATTAAAAT
>JBGAWJ010000018.1:0-18162 GCA_044227605.1 Alphaproteobacteria bacterium | reverse complement strand
ACGTTCGTTTTGCGGGTGGGAACAAACTTAAAATCCACCATAGAAACATTGGGTGTTGGCACACGAATGGCGGTGCCATCTAATCTGCCAGCAAGTTCAGGTAATACCAGGCCAACCGCTTTGGCAGCCCCAGTGGTGGTCGGGATAATAGATAAGGCTGCAGCGCGGGCACGATATAAGTCTTTGTGCATCGTATCAAGGACCGGTTGATCGCCGGTGTAACTATGGATAGTGGTCATGTAGCCTCGTTCAATACCAACTGCTTGATGTAAGACATAAGCGACAGGTACCAAACAGTTTGTGGTACAGGAGGCATTTGATATTAACGTATGTTTGGCCAAAATCTTATGGTGGTTAATACCGTAAACCACGGTTAAATCCGCATCATTAGAGGGGGCTGAAATCAGCACTTTCTTGGCGCCAGCGGTTAAATGGGCAGAAGCCTTATCACGCGAGGTAAAAATACCGGTGCATTCCATAACCACATCAATATTTAAATTTTTCCAAGGTAGTTTGCTTGGGTCTTTCTCGGCACTGACATGGATCCAATTTCTTCCTGCATGGATAGCATTTTCTTTGCTTTCAACTTTGCCAGGAAAAGTTCCATGGACGCTGTCATAACGCAATAAATGGGCATTGGTTTCGACAGGGCCTAAATCATTAATGGCAATAACCTCGATATCTTGGCGGCCGCTTTCTATAATCGATCTTAAAACCAAGCGGCCAATACGCCCAAATCCATTAATAGCAACCCGAATAGCCATGTTTATTCTTCCTTATTTCTTTGAGATTGTTGATAGTCGTTGCACAATTTTTTCTACCACATTTTCAGCAGTTATTTTAAAATGTTTATAAAGATCGGTGGCAGGGCCTGACGCGCCGAATCCGGACATGCCGATAAATATACCATTTTCACCGATATATTTATGCCAGCCAAAATCGGCAGCGGCTTCAATAGCCACTTTTAAAACACCGGATTTTCCTAAAACTTGCTGCTGATAAGAAGAGGGCTGTTCATCAAATAAACGCCAGCAAGGCATCGATACCACTGTGCTGCCGATATTATTTTTTTCCAATTGGTTTTGCACATCCAATGCCACCGATATTTCTGATCCGGTAGATATAAGGGTAATTTGGGAAGTGAGCGCAGATTTTCTTAAAACGTATCCGCCGCGTTTGGACAAATTTTCGGCAAAGGGGGACGATCTTACCAGCGGAACAGCCTGCCTTGTCAAAACAATTGCACTGGGCCGATTGGTTTGTTCTAAGGCAATTTCCCAACTTTCCGCTGTTTCGATGCCATCGGCTGGTCGTAATACCAAGATATTGGGAATAGACCGCAGGCTGGCCAGTTGTTCAATGGGCTGATGGGTAGGGCCGTCTTCCCCTAAACCAATTGAATCATGGGTTAAAACATAAATAACCCTCAACCCCATTAACGCCGATAAACGGATGGCGGGTTTGGCATAATCACTAAATACCAAAAACGTCCCGCCAAACGGGATGATTCCACCATAAAGGGCTAATCCGTTCATGATGGCGGCCATTGCATGTTCGCGGATGCCGTAATGGATATAATGACCGCCGGGGGACTGCGCATTTAAAAGCGATGTGTTTTTAGCTTTGGTATTATTCGATCCTGTTAAATCAGCGGATCCACCAAGCAATTCCTTTAACAACGGCATCAATGTATCAAGTACTAATTGAGAAGATTGGCGTGTAGCCAATTTGCTACTGGATGCTGCCATTTGTTGTTTTAATTGCAACAAGGGTTGCTGGATATTTTCGGTTAACTGATGGTTGAGCCGTTGTTGGAATTTTTGTTGCAAAGGATGTTTTGCCAATATATCCCGCCATTTTTTCCGGGTGATTTGATGACGGGAAGCAGCTTTTAGCCATGCTTGCCGGATAGGTTCCGGAATAAAGAAAGCAGGATGATCCCACCCTAATTTTTGCCTGACCCCTGCAATTTCATCAGCCCCTAAAGGACTGCCGTGGGTGGCGGCAGAACCAGCCTTTTTAGGTGCGCCGTACCCAATGATGGTGCGACAGGCAATCAAACTGGGGCGTTGGCTGTGCTGTGCTTGAAGGATTGCTTGGCTAATTTCTTTAGGATTATGGCCATCAATCGCTTGCACGTTCCAGCCGCACGCCTGAAACCGGGTGATTTGATTTTCTGAGGTGCTTAAAGAAGTGGCGCCATCAATTGAAATTTTATTATCGTCAAAAAGCACAATGAGTTTATTCAAATTGTAATGAGCAGCAAAGGTAATCGCTTCCTGACTTATTCCTTCCATTAAACAGCCATCGCCAACTATGACATAAGTATGATGGTTTAAAAGGTCGCCACCAAATTCTGCTGATAAATGTTTTTCAGCAAGCGCTATACCAACGGCATTAGCTAATCCTTGGCCTAAAGGGCCGGTGGTGGTTTCAATGCCTGAGGCATGCCCATATTCTGGGTGGCCTGCCGTCCGGCTTCCCATTTGGCGGAAATTTTTAATTTCATCCAAGGTCATATCCGCATAACCGCATAAATACAAAACTGCATATAATAACATCGATCCATGCCCTGCGGATAAAACAAAACGGTCGCGATTCGGCCAATAAGGGTCTTGGGGGTCGAATTTTAAAAATTGGGTGAACAAAACTGTTGCCACATCAGCCATTCCCATAGGCATCCCCGGATGCCCGCTTTGTGCTTTTTCAACCGTATCCATAGCCAAAGCTCGGATGGCATTAGCCATATCTTGATCAGAAACGACGGAAGGCGTGGATTTATGATTCATGGAGATCTTTTAAAAAAGGGGTTGCAAATATAATCCTGGATCAGAACCGCTTAAGGAGGCCCACATATCTTAATCAACTATAAGCTATAAGATACAACCAAAAAATCAACAAAACGTTTGAAAAACCCAAAAGATTTAATTTTGAAGATTGTTTTTGGGTGGAAATTGCCTATTCCCAGCCCTGGTTTTTGATGCAACCAAGATTATCTAAGTTTAAATCAGCCAAAAACGGATGGTTATTTTGCATGAATTTTATGTTCTTGATATATGATATAGAGCCCGCTGCCAATAATAATTCCCGCACCGCCAACCAAGTAATAATCGGGTATTTCTTGCCAGAAAAAATAACCGAACATCCCAGAAAAAACAATTTCCATATAATCAAAGGGGGCAAGAATAACGGGAGAAGTTAACCGAAATGCTTGTGTCATCATTAATTGGGCAATCCCCCCGATTAACCCTATGAGGCAAATTACCCCTAAATCACGGACGGGTAAGGCTTGCCACCCAATAATGTTCTGCCGAACCAAGAAACTTTCAGGCTGCCACCATTCCCAGGGGATGGTGAGGCCAGCACCAACCAGGCAAACAAAGGTAAAATAAAAGGTAGTGCTGCCTAAATTATCATGCTTCCCTAAATAGCGGATCATCGTAATGGATACAGCAAATAAAATTGCTGAAGTAAGCGCAATCAACGAGACAGGATTAAAAAGGTCTGCACCAGGTCTGGTTATTAATAACACGCCTCCAAACCCAACTAAGATAGCCAACCAATATTTACGATTGATTTTTTCTTTTAAGAAAATAAATGTTAAAATCGGAGTAAAAATAGTCCCCGCTAGAATCAAGGCGACCCCTTCCGCTAGAGGCAAAAGCTTCAACGAAATAAAAAAACAACCCATGGCAAAGAAACCAATAAGGCCCCTTATTAATTGGAACCGCAAATGGCGGGTACGATAAAAACTTTGTTTTTGTATGATTTGGGAAAAAAGGATAATGGGAAACAATCCAATCAGCATTCGGAATAAAAGGATTTGACTGATGGGATAATTATTGCTGGTCAATTTAATTAACGCACTGCCTGTGCTGCTTAATAGTACCCCGGCTACCATTAAAAAGATCGCTAAAAAAGTACGATAACGCAGGGATGATTGGGACATCGGGGGTTTCTTAAAAAATAGGCTTAATCACAAATAAAAAGGCGAGTTTGAAGCCAGAATGCCACTGAAAAAAAGATAATACTAATAAATAAAGGTTAAGCGCACACGCTTAGATTTTATGAAATAAATGACTTGAATGATAAAAATAACGATAGCTGAAAAAAATCTAGAATCAGTGGACGCCATCAGATTGATCAGCGAAACCAAGATGGCCGCACTAAAATAGATAATCACTAAAGGGATAAATAAGCGCTTTTGTGCAAACATCCATATCCACAGCCATAAAGTCAAAAACATATTAATAGCAGCTACCCAGGTTTTTATGGATCCGATATCAAAGTTACGGAGGAATAAAATCGAAAGAGAACTAACAAAACTCAAAAGGATAAGCAAACAGGGAATAATCAAAAATCCCCCTAGGCCAAAATATTTTAAAGAATTAGGCGGGGAGGGGTTATTGAAATAATTCGTTATCATATGTGGACCTGAGATTCTGAGTTTCTCAAATAACAAATGTAGTAGAAAGAAAGCCAGCAATTATTTTGCTGGCTTTCTTGAGAGAGTAAAATTTTTTTATTCTTGGTTCATTGTTTCATTGGTACACGCATCCAAGGTTTTACTAATCGAGCCATATTCGGCTACCACGACGGCAACTTCTTCCGGCATATTGCGGCCAAAGATAAATATCGATAAATCACAAGACACGCGGATGTCAGTGGTGGCAACTTGAGTGTCTGTCAGCGTAATCCCTAATTTAGGGCCTAACAGCTTGCTATAAACATCGGTTGGGGCATCCTCTTGATCGGGAAGTGACGGTTGTAAAATCCTTTTATCAGGATTTTGTTTGATCAACGCTTCTAAAGCTGGCGCACAAGTGGTTTTTTTATCAGCAGGTAACCAGGTGAAGCGGTAAATATCACAAAAATAAGCTGCTTCCAGTTTAATTGCTTGATCCACTGAAACAGCGCCCTTTGTGAAAACAGTTGCATCCAATGTGCCTAATTTTTCTTGGCAATAATTTAAATCTTGAGCAAGCTCCGCCGCACTCAATTTTTCCTTAGCAGTAACCAGCAAGCTTTGGCATATTTGCTCGGTCGTTAAAGTTGGTTGTGCTGTAGGGGTGGTTTGGGTAGGTGGAGTTGTGGGTTGTTGGGCGTAGGCAGTCGTTGGCAAGAAAGCCGTCGCCACCAACATACCGAATCGCACGGATTTCATTTTTAAAAACAGTGTGGTCAAAATATATTGCTCCATTTAAAAAGGTTATGAATTATAGTTTAATACAGGACAAGATCTGGCTATTGTAAAATAACGAAAAGAATAGGAAAAACTATCATTTTATTTAAGTCTTTTCATTTTTTTGTTAGGAATTAATTAGGTTCGCGTTAATCTTTGCCATCATCATCATCCATTTCTGTGATTAGTTTATCAATATTTCCTTGATTAAGATGTTGGCGCCTTCTGGAAATAACCGAGGCTGTTTTGGTGATTTTTGAAAAATTTGTTAAATATTCTTCAATTTTTTGGGATAAAGGATCTAGATGCTGGTTAAAAAAATGATCGGCATTGGCCATTAAATCATAGTGTAGATTAATCCCCCGTTGATGAGAAAGTTTTTTTAAAAGCTTTTCGACCGCCTCATGGGGGACAACTGCGTCGTTTTGGCCATGAACAATGAACCCAGAGGTTGGGCAAGGCGCTAGGAAAGAAAAATCATACATATTAGCGGGTAATCCAACCGCGACAAAACTTTCAATTTCTGGCCGACGCATTAATAGTTGCATGGCAATCCAAGCCCCGAAAGAAAAGCCAGCAATCCAACAACTTTTTGCATTGGGGTTGTAGTTTTGTAACCAATCTAGGGCAGCGGCGGCATCGCTTAGTTCGCCCTCCCCATTATCAAACTGTCCTTGTGAACGACCAATTCCACGGAAATTAAAGCGCAGCACCGAAAAACCTTTTTTTGAAAAAGCATTGTACAGGGTGTACACTACTTTATTATTCATAGTTCCGCCGTGCAAAGGGTGTGGATGTAAAATTAAAGCTACCCCCGCATCGGGTTGGCTGCTTGGTAGATAACGGGCTTCGATCCGCCCAGCAGGGCCATTAATAACAACATCTGGCATAATTATACTCGCTTTATAAAAGGAAGAACCACCATAACTATTTTATCAAATAACGACAACCATTTTTTGGCGTTATCCAGCATAGATTGTGTAGCAAGAAAATATTGGCATGAAATAAGGGGCAATTATATTTCAATAAAAAATTACAAAAGGGATAAAATCATGACTTTATAATAGGCTATTTATAATATTTTAAAGGATGATTTTATTATCCCTGATAATTGTTCTGGATTAGGATAAAAAAGTTAAAAACTGTTTTATGGATAGGGGAAGCAAAAAGTGAACCTTATTATTTAAATATTGTAATAGATCATTCAGCTAGTTTAACTATCAAGAATGTTGGCAAGAAATGATAGGAAAAAATAATTTCGATTGGTTTATGTAAGAGAAGAATATTGAAAAAAATAATTCAGCAAATTGATTCGATGAAACTCAGGGATCCAGCTGCGCGCTCGCGTTGGGAAATTGTTTTTTCTTATCCCGGATTCCATATTTTATTTTTTTATCGCACGGCTTCTTGTCTATGGCATCACCGTCTTTATTTTTTGGCGCGGTGGGTTTCTCATTGGGGACGTTGGTTGACAGGGATAGAGATCCATCCTGCTGCTAAAATCGGCCAACGACTATTTATTGATCATGGGATGGGGGTAGTCATTGGCGAAACAGCAGAAATTGAAGATGATGTTACCTTATATCATGGGGTAACATTAGGGGGTGTTGCCCCTGCCGTAAATGCCTTGTCCCAAATTAACCGCAAGCGTCATCCCACGTTGAAAAATGGAGTAATTATTGGCGCAGGTGCACAGATTTTAGGCCCCATAACAATCGGCAGCAATGCCAGGGTCGGTGCAAATGCCGTGGTTATACATGATGTGCCGGAAGATACCACGGTTAGCGGTATACCAGCCCGTGCTTTGCATAAACCTGATCACGCGACCAATAAATTTGCGGCTTATGGAATCCCTGACCATCATATCCCGGACCCGATTTTACATATTTTAGAAAATCAGCAACAAGAAATTTTAGAACTAAAGAAGAAAATTGATAGGTTAATGACGGTAGAAGATAAATAAAATAAGTAATCAAGCTTAGTTTGTCGCTTAAGAAAATATATGGGTTGTTTTGGTAAAGAAAGGTCGTTCCTGTGCAAATGAAACGCATTTACTTTGACCACAATGCGATGTCCCCTATCCGCCCGCAAGTATTGACAGCTATGATGAAAATACTTGCACAAGTAGGCAATCCATCCTCCGTCCATTGGTATGGTCGGAAAGCCCATCAGGGGCTTGAAGAAGCAAGGGAAACAATTGCTCAATTATTTAAGGTTAAAGCTAGTCGTTGCTTATTTACCGCCAGTTGTACGGAGGCCAATAATATGGTTTTATTGGGAAGCGGCTGCCAGCAAATTGCCATTTCCGCTACGGAACATGAATCGGTTAAAGCGGTCGTATCCAGCGCCCACGTGATCCCGGTCGATCAACAAGGGGTAACCGACCTCAATTACCTCGAACAATTTTTAAAAAAACAATTGGGTAAAACCCTGGTTTCGGTGATGATGGCAAATAGTGAAACAGGCGTTATTCAACCGATTGATGATATCGCTGCCCTTTGCCAGAGATTTAATGCGTTACTTCATACCGATGCCACCCAAGCAATCGGCCGGCTTCCCTTGAGCAATCAAAAAATTGATTTTCTAACTTTTTCCTCCCATAAAATTGGTGGCCCGGTTGGATGTGGTGCTATTATCACGGGAAGTGGCGAAGAAGTGGCACCTTTAATCAAAGGAGGGGGGCAGGAACGTGGTAGGCGTGGTGGAACCGAGAATGTGGCTGCGGTCACTGGATTTTCTGTGGCGGCAAGGCAGGCTTTTGCAGAACAGGCAGAATTACATATCAGGTTAAAACAATGGCGGGATGAAATAGAAGAATATTTACTCCAATCCAATGCGGAAATTCTCATTCATGGTAAGGGTGCAGATAGGATTCCTAATACCAGCTGTTTTTCCATGCCTCATATAACGGGCATGCAGCAATTGATGAAATTGGATTTGGCAGGAATTGCAGTTAGTAGTGGCAGTGCCTGTTCATCAGGGAAAGTAAAAGAATCTGCGGTATTAAAGGCCATGGGCGTTCCGGCGGCGCATGTGGGGGGCGCTGTACGGCTCAGTTTAGGTTGGGATACGACCCATAGGGAAATATCTGATTTTATTGCCGTTTGGGAAGGGTTGTACCCAAGAATATAAAGACCAATTATTTTTATTTGTGCGTGTTATAGGTGTTAGATGGAACAACAGGTCATTTACTTTGATTATCAGGCTTCAACACCAACGGATCCAAGGGTGGTTGAAAAAATGTTGCCTTGGTTCTCCAGGTATTTCGCCAATCCCCATGCTATTGATCATCAGCCGGGGCAGTTCGCCCAGCAAGCAATTGAAAATGCTCGACAGCAGATTGCTGGTATCATCGGGGGGGAGCCGCGTGAAATCATCTTTACCTCTGGGGCCACGGAATCCAATAATCTGGCTATCCTTGGCGGTATGCGGGGGATGGGGGGGCGCAAGGGACACCTGATCACCTGGGTAACGGAACACAAATGCGTGTTAGAATCTGCCAGGCAATTGGAAAAAGAGGGGTTCCAAGTGACCTTTTTGCCCGTTCAAGCAGATGGATTGGTTCATTTGCAGGATTTAAAGCAGGCCATTCAGCCGGATACCGGCATGGTTTCCCTTATGATGGTGAATAATGAAATCGGGGTTATTCAAGATGTTGAAAAGATTGGCCAAATTTGCAGGCAACAAGGCATATTGTTCCATTGTGATGCGGCGCAGGCGGTTGGTAAATTAGATATCTCCGTCAATCAAATGAACATCGATCTTTTAAGTATCTCCGGCCATAAAATTTACGGGCCCAAGGGGATAGGCGCCTTATATATACGTCACCGGCCGCGGGTCCGTTTGCAGCCATTGTTTTATGGCGGCGCACAGGAACGCGGAATGCGTTCGGGTACCCTGCCAACCCCTTTATGCGTAGGTCTTGGGGCCGCCTGTGAGATTGCACAACAGGAAATGAAACAAGATGCAAAACATATAAAATTGCTGCAGCAGCAATTATGGCGGGAATTAAAAAATATTTTTCCAAGCATACGATTAAACGGCCATGAACATCAAAGATATGGAGGAAACCTAAATGTTTGTTTTGCGCATTTGGCCGGTAAAAAGGTTTTAAACATGTTGCCGCAATTAGCGCTATCTTCAGGTTCCGCTTGTAGCGCCACTGATATTGAACCCTCTTATGTATTGCAGGCTTTGGGGTTACCGAAAGATTTGGCCCAAGCTTCTATCCGTTTTAGTTTAGGCAGGTTTAGTCGCACGGAAGATATTCAACAGGCGATTGATTATTTAAAAAATAGGTTGTTGTAAATTTAAAAAATCCAAATTGGAAGGATAGCGGGGATATTTTGTCCTATTCAGGCATTTTTGTTATGCGGCATCTTACCAAGAATTGATAAAGGTCGCTTTGACCCGGCGTGAACGCCGTAAATAAATGACTATACAAGCTATGGGTAACATCATTATTAATACAAGTAATACAATGCCCAGCATTGAATAAATATCAATATCTTTCCATAATGAAATTTCTACCATGGAAACACCCCAAAAATACACCCCAAGAGACCAAATTGTCTCAGTGATCAGAAAAAAGGTATATAGGGCAGGAAATTTTTTATTTTTAGTAAAAAGCAGGACAATTAAAAAACCAGCAAAAATTATATAGATCACTGCCATTATTTGGTAAATTAAAACCAAATAAAATAATTGCGTTAATGCCGGGTCTTCACTGTGGATCAGCAGTCTAAGATTATTAAAACCAAATCCTGGTTGAGGGTCGACGATATCTCTCAATGACAACACGAACGAGCCAATAACAAAGAAACAAATCAAAACCATCCATCCGCCCAGACCCTGGGGATAGGTGTCTATTTCTTCAGCGACGGGCAAAGGCTTATGGGTATAGGCCGGGGTATTTGATAATTCTTCAGCCATTGGGTGCCTTGAGGTTGTCGGGGAAATTAAGATAATTTCTACCGCAAAAACTTTATTACTAAGTGGTCATTAAATATGTAACGAAATATATCGTCAAGGTGATTCCAAATAAACCCTGTATTTAACTGACTAATGGGGCTTAAATTATTTTTATATAAATGTAATTAATGTTACAGATCATTCGTTTGAATATGCTATCTATAAGTGGCGAAGCAGTGGGCTATTTATTCCTCCTCACGATAACATATTCCATTGCTTCGCCCTTGTCGTAGAAAAATTTGGATTTTTAAGACGTTGCTTAAATCCATTTATTTTTCTTCTTTTCCAATATTTTAAAGATTATTTTAAGGTAACCTGGTAATCTTCTATTGACAGGTTGCGATAAATTGTTATCCAAATTTGGATATAGTCTTATTGGAGAAAACGTGATGCCAAAGGTAATTTTCATTAATCCAGATAACAGCAAGCTTGAAGTTATTGCCCCGATTGGGTTATCTCTTTTAGAAATTGCCCACCGTCATAATATAGATTTAGAAGGGGCGTGTGAGGGTTCACTGGCTTGTTCAACCTGCCATGTTATTATTGACTCGGCTTGGTTTGAATCGTTGCCCGAACCTTCGGAAGACGAAGAGGATATGTTGGATTTAGCTTTTGGCTTAACAAAAACTTCAAGGCTTGGATGTCAAATCCGGTTAACAGAAGAACTGGATGGGATTATTGTCCGTGTTCCCGCAAGTTCCAGAAATTTGTTGAAATAACGATTGGTTACGCAAAATCCTAAAGGCAGTGAAGCCTTACAACCCAAACATATCCAATTACCGGCCTGGCCTGCTTGGATCAGATCATTTTACATCAATAGCATTATCGCCAGGCCCTGGCTAGACCCCATCTGTTTATGGGCCATAACCCAAAAAATAATGCCGTTATCAAAATTATGGGCCTTGGTTGGCGATCCCACGGGTAACATTGAACAATTATGGGCGCAAATCCCCCCCTTAAAGCAGCGGCCTAGTTTTGCAAAAATGTATGACCTTTTAAAGGATTGGCAGAAAGAGGCTGTGGCACAAGAACAGCTTTGGCAACATATAATGTGGACTAACCAGGATTTTTCCGATGAGAAAATATGGCAGGTCAACCAGCATAAGCAGCAAGCTTGGCAACGCTGGATGATCCAAGGGAAAAGAAAATTACTGCCTTACGCCTCAAGCTTGCGATTACCAAAAATCAATTTTCATGTGCCTAATGCCTCCCACCAGCCTATAATAACGGACGCTATATTCCAGCAACTCATTAGTTTGTCCCAAAAACTACCAGTTATTAATGTTTCCAAGAAACTGCCGACCCAAAAGGGCCAGCAATATTGGCTGACTTTTTCGAATGGGTTGGAAAATGTTTGGGCTACGGTGTTTGAGCCCCCCTTATCCAAAAACCAAGGGACATTTATTTATTGCCATGGCTGGGGGGTGGAAGGCGAATTATCGGGATTGCCGCTGGAGCCGGAAATTGGGCATTTGATCGATTGCGGTGTCCGAGTCATCCGCTTGGAATCGTCGGCGCATGGAAGGCGGTGCCCGCCAGGATATTATGACGGTGAGCATATCTTTGCCAGTGCACCCCCCGCTTTGGTTGAATTCATGATGCAGCAGGTGCATGAGATTGGAGTTTTGCTGCATTGGTGTAAACTTGAAAATAAAGGTCCGGTGGCTTTGGGTGGCACTAGCTTGGGGGCTTTAAGCAGCCAAACTTATGTTTCTTTAAATAAACGGTTACAGCTTTACCCCCAACCAGATATTTTATATTTGTCTGCCACCGACCCCAATATTTTAGCCCTTGCTGGCGACAGCCAGTTATGCATAAAATCCGGCCTATCTGCGGCATTAACGCAAGCAGGGTGGTCAAAAGAAAAATTAGATGGTTATCAACCCCTTGTCCAAGTGAGCGCCGAACCGCCTATTAACCCTAATCATATTATCATGGTGATGGGTAATAAGGATCAAGTGACCAGTTATCACCGTGCTAAGGAATTGGCGATCAAGTGGCAAGTGAGGCCAAATCATTTATTTGAGCGCCGGCAAGGTCATTTTTCATTGCAATTGGGGTTGTTAGGGGATCAGGCCCCCATCAATAGCCTTTATCACTTGTTGCAATATTTGCGTTGATTTTTACACCATTTAAAAACCATCAGCCTCAACCGTTGATAAAAACATTTACCTATGCCATATATGATGGGGTTTGACATAAAATAAGGAATAATTAGGACGTGCGGCTTGCAGATATAGGTCATCTTGATTTGGATTTACCGAAAGCTCCCTCAAAAACGCGGGTAGTAGTGGCGATGTCGGGTGGGGTAGATAGCTCGGTAACGGCTGGGATCTTATCCCAAATGGGATATGATGTCGTCGGGATCACGCTGCAGCTTTATGACCATGGGGTGGCGGTTGACCGCAAAGGCGCTTGTTGTGCAGGCCAAGATATCCACGATGCCCGGCGGGTGGCCGATCAATTGGGAATTCCCCATTACGTGTTGGATTATGAAGAAAAATTTCGGCAATCCGTCATCAATAATTTTGCAGACAGTTACTTACAGGGGGAAACCCCCATTCCTTGCGTTCAATGCAACCGTCAGGTGAAGTTTAAAGATTTATTGGGAATGGCCAAAGATTTAGGGGCGGAAGCTTTAGCAACCGGGCATTATGCCCGGCGGTTGCCAGGGCAGGGCAGGGCGGGCCTTTACCGCTCGCATGATTTGGATCGGGATCAAAGTTATTTTTTGTTTGCTACCACCCAAGCGCAATTAGATTTTTTGCGTTTTCCCTTGGGTGGCATCCCCAAATCCGTTACCCGCCAGATGGCTAAGGATATGGGGCTTGAGGTTGCTGCAAAACCGGATAGCCAAGATATTTGTTTTGTCCCGACCGGTAATTACAGTAAAATCGTTGAAAAATTACGTCCGGGCGCTATCACTGCGGGCGACATTATCCATATGGACGGGCGGGTTTTAGGTAAACATGAAGGGATTATACATTTTACCGTCGGCCAGCGTCGTGGCATCGGTATTGCATTAGGTGATGGCGAGCCTTTATATGTTATTAAATTAATTCCAGAAAAAGCCCAAGTGGTGGTGGGGCCAAAAACAGCCTTAGCTGTCCCTGAAATTTTGTTGCGGGATATTAATTGGTTAGGGGATCAATTCCCGGGGTATGAAGGGCGCAGCCTTATGGTGAAGGTACGTTCGGCCAGCCAACCGATTGCCGCCACTTTATATACGCAGGATCAGCAAACCGGTCGGATTGTTTTCGATGAAGCCCAATTAGGGGTTGCCCCCGGCCAGGCTTGTGTTTTTTATGAAGGGGAGCGGGTGTTAGGGGGCGGGTGGATTACGCGCCAACATGTTTCTTAGTTCTTTCTGAAGTAGGATTTGACTGCTTCCTATTTGGGCGAATAAAAATATTTTACAAAAACAGTTGCATATTGGGCTGCTTTTTTTTATTTGTGTATAGGTTGATCAATCAGCAATAGCATAAAATGGTTGTTTCAAATGCGGGCGTGGAGAAACTGGTAGACTCACAAGACTTAAAATCTTGTGCCGAATAGGCGTGCGGGTTCGACTCCCGCCGCCCGCACCACTTAATAAAATTAAGTCATTTTATCTTCAGTTATTTTGCAAATCTCTTTTCATTCTACCTTGAGCTGAAAAAAATGATAAGAACGGCCAAGCTTTTTTCTTATGATAACCTGCAATTTGAAGAAGCCCAATTAAACATTTTCGGGCGCAAGCTTGTGGGTCAAGCAGATGTTTTACCAGGGTATAGATTATCTGAATTGATTATTAGAGATCCGCATATTATGAAAATGAGCGGAAAAATCATCCATATCATGGTCAGATATACAGGCCAAAGGCGCAATCTGATAAAGGGTACCCTTTTTAAAGTGACTTGGGCTGAATTGCTGGCTGCCGATCGATATGAAGCCGAGGATTATAAACGCGTATCAGCCGTCCTCTTATCGGGTGCGTTGGCGTGGATTTATGTCAGCAAATAACCCTTATGGCATGAAAAACTGTTGGTCATTACTTTTTATCACGCCTTGCTTCTAATTCTTGCATAATATCACCAACTGCCCGGGCATGAAAATTGGTGGAAGACTTTAACCCCTCTATCACGCCCAACCTATTTTCTTGGGGATGATGTTGGTTCATTTTTAAAGCGCCCTCAAATCGGTCCACTTTAAATTGGGTTCCCACAATTGCCCGGGTCAAGCCATCAATATAATCCTGTGGGGCATCCGAAATTTTCCAAGGATTTTTTTGATCAACTTCGTTGTGCGTCACCAGTTTTTCTAGATGATTGAGAAGCCAGCCTGGTTCTTCCTGCTTTTCAGCAAATCCGTGAAAGTGAATGACCTGATAATTCCAGGTGGGTACCACTTTGCCGGTGGTTTTTTTTGTTTCATACCAGCCGGGATGGATATAGGCATGATCGCCTTGGAAAATGACCATGGCTGGATTTTCTTTGCCCAGCTGTTTCCATAATTCGTTGGCGCGGGATACGTGCCCCTCCAAAATCATCAGATTATTTTCTTCCCGAATGATGAAGGGCAGGTGGGAAGAGAAAAACTTTCCTTCGGAAAAAACCACTAAAACTCCAAACCTTATGGTTCTTACGGCTTCAATCACCGTGTTTTTATCTTTTACTTGAGATTCTTTGCGACTATACATGATTTTCGTTATTTTCTTTCTAAGAAATTTTATCTGGTTGGCGGTGTTTTATACCTTTTATGCGGACACCATTTTCTCCAACTATAGGGGTCGAATATTTTGACAAGAAATTTTACGCGTCTGTCACATAAGCGGTTGATTTTTTTATAATTTCTTTAATCTTTGCCATATCAAGCATTTTTTCTTCGCTATGAACTTGTTGAAATCCTGCGTTTAAATAGGTTGCTAAAGCTTTGGGGTGATCTAGGCTGCATGTATTCACCAAGATTTTTTCAGGGTTAAACGCCCAGATATAATGCAGACTCCAATCCAGCAGCCATTTGCCAATGCCTTTGCCCAAAGCCCAGGGCATCAAACCAAAATAAGCCAGATCAACCACTGGCATGGATTGCAGGCTGATCTCGGTATAACCGATGGGTAATCCATGCTGGTAAACAACACAGAGATGGATACTTGAATGATGGAGCAGGGGTAACAATTGTTGGTCATTTAATATCCGGCGTTCATACCAAAACCAAGGTTCCCCAACTGAATTATAAAGAAATCGATAAAAGGGAAGCGGGGGATTGACAATCCGGGTAATTTCCAGTCCGCTACCCGGTGTAACCAGGGGAGCAGTCATCGGCTTTTTGAATTGGGCTAAGTAGTAGACGGTGATAGCGGACAAAGATGGTTTTTGTTTAGATGAATGTTTTGTTTTCAAACCGCTCATGCCCGATTCCCCAATCATTCAAGAGAATACTGCCCGAATACCAATTTAAGGCAGTAGCACATTCCCATTTTGGTCTATCTTCCAGAAGGGATTATAGGCCACTTCCCACAAATGACCATCGGGATCGGCGAAATAGCCACTATATCCGCCCCAAAAAACTTTCTGGGCTTTTTTCACAATTTTCGCCCCCCGTTTTTCAACGAACTGCAAAAGCCCATCCACTTCTTTTTCGCTATTCGTATTATAAGCTAGGGTAATACCTGAAAAACCGCTGCCGGTGCTTGGCACATGCGCGTCCTCAGCTAATTTCTCGCGCGGATATATAGCTAGGATAATGCCGTTAAGCGGGAAAAAGGCCACATCATCCTGAACCTGTGCCTTCCATCCTAACCCGTCGCGATAAAAGGCTAAAGACTTGTCAAAATCTTTTACCCCTAAGGTGATCAGGTTGATTTTGGGGAGTAATTTGCTAGCAGAAGATTTTATGGGGTTTTTGGTATTCATCCCTACCTTCATTTTCAAAATTTCAACAAACTATGAAATATATTCGCCCCGACTATAAACAAAAATAAATGAAAGACAATAAAATAGGTACCGGTATTTGTAAGGTCAGTATCGCACAATTATAAATACTTAAGCGCCAAAGCCGCTACGATGGTTGGAGGCAGGGCCGCCAGGAATAGTTGTAGCGGATGCACCGCTTTTTCATCGAAATATTTTCGCAGGATCGAAATACCTGCGGGGTTGGGCGCATTGGCAATGATGGTCAGCCCACCGCCAGTGACGGCACCGGCAACCAAGGCATATTTAAATTCATCGGATAAGCCGGTGACGAGTGACCCTAGGTAAGTCAGTGCTGCATTGTCAGTGAACGCCGTTAAAACGGTTGTACCGATGAAAACGGCATTATTGCTCATGCTCATTAGCAGCGGTTGCAGCCACCATTGCTGTTGCCCACCCAAAACAACTAATCCTGCCAGAAAAAAGGCAACCAACAGCCCTTCACGCAGAATGAGGCGGTCTTGATAGCGTTGATAGGCAGTGGCCACTCCCAGGAAGAATAGGAACAGGCCCATGAAAATGGCGGGATGATGGGCGAATATCACAATTCCTGCGAGGAACGCCAAATGCACCAATATTAATAAGAGAGGCACAGGTTCATTATTGTCTGTATTATCTGGCGACAATTGGCTTAATTCCTTACGGAACAGCAGGGTGGCGCCTAATGCATTTAGGGCGACTGCGATGGCGACTTTCCAGCCAAACATGGACATCATAAAGCTGATATCCCAGCCCCATTTCCCTGCTACCATCAGCACCGGGGGTGCGGCGAATGGCGTCAGCGTGCCGCCGATTGAAATGTTCACGAACAGCACGCCTAGCGTTACGTATTTCAAGCGGGAGGAAATGCCACGGCCAAAGAAGCTGTTGCCCAGTATCAGGGCGGCCAGTGTCATCGCGGCGGGCTCCGTGATAAAAGATCCAAGTAAAGGCACCAACGCCAAAACGGTGAAATAAAACCCCATGCTGCCTGGCAGGGGAATGGCCCGGGCTAACAAGCGCGTACTGGCCATTGCCGTTTGCAAAATGGGGCGAGTGGCAGCAATCACCATAATCGCGAAAATGAACATCGGTTCGGTAAAGTTACGGGAATCCACGTAGCTGATGGCAGCTGTGGAACCATTAGCAAAAAACATGACAACCACCAGGACCAATGCCCAGAACCCAAATACCACCTCAACCTCGCCTAACAAATGCCATAATCCAGCATGAGCAGGGCGGGTATATGCTAAATGCTCAAAGAACTTGGTCGAAAAGATATGCAGGATGGCAATGGCAAACAGGCTTGCGCCAATAACTTCAATGATCGTTGGGGTCACAAATTTCTCCTTAATCAATCCATGCATATATAGAATGTATCTTCAAAGCCAGCAAATATGCGCTGTTTCCCAATTTTTCAATGACTTGTAGGGCATATTTCCTGCAACTTCATTTTTAACCATTGTTAAAAATGGTCAAGTTTTTTCGCTTTTTACTATATTTTTGTGATGATATTACCGATAATACTTAGGAAAGGGGGCTATATAGATTAGCAGTTCTTTAACCCAAAATCTATTATAAATCCCTGAACGTTAATTGCTTATATTGGGTTAAAACCTTTTAAGTTGAAAAATGTAAAATTCTTGGTTTTTCTTTCCGAAGAAAGAAAAAAAGATTGATATATTAAATATGCCAAGGATCTTCTTGAAATTAATCTTGAAAAATTTTTAATGTCAAACGGCGAAAATGCTTGGAATATTCTAGAAAGCATGAATTGCGTTCTGCACTGGCGGCAATTCGCAGGGCATAGGTATCAAGTGCTCCCGATAAAAAATCTGTCAGCATAATATCGGGCGTATTATTTTTGCTAATTTCCGCTACAGCTTGTTTTAAAGCTTTATAAGCTGTTTCACGGTCTTGTGACTGGCAATAAGCCAAGCCCAGGACATTGGGCCCATCAATCAGGATAATTTGGGCAAAATCCTTTTCTGTGAAAATACGTAAATATTCCGTGCAGCCGTCAATAAGGTTCTTTATAGGATTATGGGTGCTATAAGGAAATTTCTCTAACCGTTTGGC
>JBGAWJ010000017.1:0-21060 GCA_044227605.1 Alphaproteobacteria bacterium | reverse complement strand
TTTTCAACCCGTGCCCAATCGCTAGGAGATCCTGACAGGATGATTGCGTTGGGGGATGCATATTAAATGGTTCCAGGTGGTGCAGAAGGTTCCGTTAACAGGATCGGCTTGGCGGGATTTTCTGCGCTTCGAGCCTTATCCACCGCTTTCAACGATACGCCCCAAAAAGGATCGCGGCCTTGGGATATTGATCGGGATGGCTTTGTGATGGGAGAGGGGGCTGGTATTGTTGTTTTAGAAGAATTAGAGCATGCCAAGCGCCGAGGGGTTAAAATTTACGCAGAATTAATCGGTTACGGTTTGTCAGGGGATGCGTATCACATGACAGCCCCCGCACCAGATGGTGATGGAGCTTTTCGTGCGATGCAGGCCGCCATTAAAAGATCAGGAATAAAACCGGAGCAAATTGATTACATTAATGCCCATGGCACCTCTACCCCCCTTGGGGATGAAATTGAATTAAATGCCATTAAAAGGCTGTTCGGGCCGTCCGCCTACAAACTTTCTATGTCCTCAACAAAATCTGCTATCGGCCATTTACTAGGTGCGGCAGGCAGTGTTGAAGCAATATTCTCTATTTTGGCTTTACAAGATCAAATTGTTCCACCAACACTGAATTTAGATAATCCGTCCCCTAATTGTGACATTGATCTTGTTCCCCATAAGGCAAAAAAACGCCCAGTTCGTTATGTTCTATCAAATTCATTTGGATTTGGTGGTACAAATGCCAGTTTAATTTTCGCACCACCGCCTCGATAGGTGAAGTTAGTGCTGCGTATTGCCCGATGGCTACTTCAGGTGATCCTACTCACAGCCGTTCTATTAAATTGGCAGTACTATTCAGCCGTAAATAATAAAATTTCCAAAGAATTTCAAATAGTTATCCCTTATGGGCAGCCCAATTTGTCTATTGCAAGAACCCTAATTAAAGAAGGGGTTTTTAAAAATATGGCAGATTTTACTTTAACATATTGGTTATTAACGGGTGGCCGAACATTAAAGGCTGGCGGATACACTTTTAAAGGACAAGTTTCTTCTCTGGATGTTTTAAGAAGGCTTTATTTAGGGCAAGTGGATCAGTACCGCATCACTATCCCTGAAGGTCTTACCAATTACCAAATTATCCAATTACTACAAAATCATCCCAATCTTGAGGGTATTATCACACCAGAATATTGGGAAAAACTCCCTGAAGGCAGCTTTTTACCAGAAACATATTATTTTACCCTATCCGAAGATAGGCTGAAAATACTGCAACGCATGCAAGTTGCCCTAGAAACGGTGATGAATGAATTATGGCACAGCCGCCCCGCAGATTTTCCGTTAAATAATCCCCGCGATCTTATTACGCTGGCTTCTATTGTAGAAAAAGAAACAGGTAAAGATGAGGAAAGACCAAGGGTTGCAGCCGTTTTTTTTAATAGGTTGAAACAAAAGATGAAACTTCAGTCCGATGCGACAGTCATTTATGGATTAACTTTGGGACGTTTTGAATTAGAAAGATCGCTAAAACGTGAGGATTTAAAGAATCCAACCCCATATAATACTTATATAAATCATGGGTTGCCCCCAACGCCTATCGCCAATCCTGGTAAAGCCAGTATAATTGCTGTTGTTCAGCCCTTGCAGACGAAAGAATTATTTTTTGTAGCAGATGGAAAGGGAGGACATTCTTTTGCAGAAACTTTAGAACAGCATAATAAAAATATTCAGGAATGGTTAAAAATTATCCGTAAACCCACTACCCCCAATCCATGATTTATTTTAATTTAGTATAGATATGCCTCAAAATATTAGTCAGATAGTTTTTGTTTTTTTGGCAAGTGATACAATAATTTATCTGTAATGACGGATGGCAAAAGATTTAAAAAGCGAATCGCTAAATATGTAATCTTCGGAAAAACAATCAAAGGTTTATAAGATTTAAGAGATTTTTTAATGATTCTTGCGGCATTATCCGCAGACATCAAAAATGGCATTGGAAATTTATTTTGATCCGTCATCCTGGTGCCGACAAAGCCCGGGCAAATCACTGATAAATTTATTCCCTCCATTTTTAAAGACGGTCGCAAAGCATCTCCCCAGACTTTAATGGCTGCCTTGCTGGCACAATAAGCAGGTGCACCAGGAAACCCCTTCAGCCCCGCTAACGAACTAACAATGGCAATTTGTCCTTTTCTTCTTTTTTTCATAATCTCAATGGCTGGAATCAAAGAATACAAAACACCAAAAAAATTTGTTTCCATGATTTGGATAGTTTGGTCTACACTTTCCATGTCTCCATCATTTCCACCCGAAACCCCAGCGTTAGCGATAACCAGATCAATAGGTTGCTTTTGATCGGATTCTATAATCCAGTTTTCCATTGTCTTTTGGTTCGTAACATCTTGAATGCGCCAGAAAACAGTTGCTCCTTTTTTCTCACATTGCTCCGCAACATGGACTAGCCGCAATTTATTTAGGCCACAAATAAAAAGCGTACACCCAGGCTTGGCGTAAAGAAAAGCCAACGCTTCGCCGATGCCACTACTGCCCCCTGTAATCAGAACAGAGATGGGTTCATGATGCGGCACTATTTCTGTACCGTTTTAATACCCTTAGCGACCAGTAAGTCTTTTAATTCGCCGCTTTCATACATCTCTTTTACAATATCCGCCCCCCCAATAAACTCGCCTTTAATATATAATTGGGGCAAAGTTGGCCAGTTTGCAAAATCTTTGATTGCTTGACGAACAGCTGGATCTGGCAACACATCAACACCTTTAAATGGCACTCCCAAACGATTTAGCACTTGTACAACCAAGGAGGAGAATCCGCATTGAGGAAGGTTTGGTGTGCCCTTCATATAAAGGATCACATCATTTTGTTGGACATCTTTTTTGATGGCTTCCAGGGCATTTTTTGTATTCATCTTATCTTTCCTAATTTTAAAAACAGGGTTTTAGACATGTGTAAATTAATCATTTATTTGACATGGGGATAACTGTGGTTAGCGATAACGCATGTAAAGCATCCCCCATATATCCTTGTAAAGCTGCATATACAATCTGATGTTGCTGAATTTTTGATTTTCCAATGAATTTGCATGAGGTTATGGTGGCGGCATAGTGATTATTATCCCCAACTAAATCTTTAATATCGATAATCGCGTCGGGAATAGATTTTTTAATTAATTGGGTTATTTCTTCTGGTTGCATTGCCATCAATTTTTCCTTTACAAAAATATGCTTGGTGAAGGTTAAATAGAAACAAAAAGAAAAATATTCAATAGGTCATGGCTTTATTGAATAGCAATCGCTGCAGAAAAATCCTAAACTATCTTGACTTACGGTCAATGAATTATTCCAGATTTCAGCTAAAGTCTATTATGATGAAGAAAAAATTTAGCAAAAAAAATTATTGAGATATTGAAAGGGTAGGCGAGGGGATTCAAAACAGAGGAGTTCTACTGGTGCGATCATTTTGTGGTCACGGCACGAAACGGAAAAAATGGTACGCTAAGGTTTTACTATTTGTTGTAATAACCTAAATTGCCCCTTTCCACCTGGGTGTTCTGTCACTCGATTAATTATCTGAATAGTGGTAGGCGTTTTATTATCGCCCAGATAAGGTAGGAAAATCAAAGAGAGCGTCGATATAACCATCCGATGATAGCAGTAGCTGACGCAGCCCCAAGAAATTGAGACAGTATGAATGCGGGTACGTGTGTAGGATAAATTCCTGCGAAAGTATTGCTAATTGCACGGGCCAAGGTAGCTACAGGATTGGCAAATGAGGTGGAGGCGGTGAACCAGTATGCCGCCATGATATATGCACCAACGGCAAACGGAGTGATCGAGGGACGACTGTAGAAGCAGCCAATGATAACGGAGAGTAAGCCGAGGGTGGCGATGAATTCACTCCACCACTGCGCAGGACCATTTCTAATATGTTCTGAAATAGAAAATACTGATTCTTCAAACATTAGGTGAGCAGCCGCAACTCCAGCAAACGCTCCTATCACTTGTGCCATGATATAAAGCCCTACGTCACGCCAATTGATATTACCAAGCCATGCTTGAGATAAAGTGACAGCTGGGTTGAAGTGGGCGCCAGAGATAGGGCCAAAGGTTAGGATCAAAGCTATTAACCCTGTTCCGGTGGCTAAGGAATTCGTTAACAATGCTAGACCAACGCTGCTGCCAGCAATTCTTTCACTCATAATCCCGGAGCCAACCACTATCGCTAATAGCAAAGCCGTGCCGAGCGCTTCTGCTATTAAACGTCTGGTTAGTGTCATACCGATTTTTCACCGATAGAGCTCACTTCGCGCTGAATCGCTTTTTTTTCTAACATATGTAACGGCAAACTGAGGAATATATTGATACGAACCATGATCTGTCTATAAACCTTTTCAAACACTCTACGCTTTTCTTGCTCGCTTCCTTGCTTAGCGGCTGGATCTTCAAACCCCCAATGTGCGGTGATTGGTTGTCCTGGCCATACGGGGCATATTTCCCGCGCGGCATTGTCACAGACGGTAATGATAAAATCCATCTTTGGTGCATCTGGCCGTGCGAATTCATCCCAACTCTTGCTCCGCAGTTTTTCAATAGGATAACTAGTTTTCTTTATTTGCTCAACCGCGAACGGGTTAACTACACCATTTGGATAACTCCCGGCACTGAAGCCTTGGAATAAGCCTTTGCTCATTGTTGTCAACAAAGCTTCCGCCATAATGCTGCGGGCAGAATTACCCGTACAGAGGAAAAGCACATTGTAAATCTTATTACCCATGAAAAATTCTCTTTAGGATCTTAAAAAACGAAGGTTAAACCAATTTAGCAACATGCGCCCTTTACCTGTTGGTTACTCTGCAGGGGAACACAACATGCAGGGCTGTCTTCTATGGCCGATTTTGCCAGCGGAATACAGCATGCTGTGTGATCTTTCCCATTATTGTCACTCTTACCAAATACCGGAATGCTGCTTAACGTATGAAAAGTTTCCCAAACAATCCCTTGCTGATCGGTAACCCAATATTTGTCTGACTTCGCATAACAACACTCCGCATCTGCCTCTTCAGTCATTTCAGTTTTTAACTCTTGTAAACGGTGCTGCATTTCCAATAATTCTTCCGGTGTTTCTGCTTGTATACCAAGGTGATTCAAGCCGAACTGGGTTCCACGTTGTGAGATAGCAAAGTTTACGCGTGGATCATCTACTAACCATTTAGCATAATCAGATTTTATAACAGTCGGCGGCATGCCAAACATTCCGGAATAAAAATTAATGCTTTCAGATAGGTTTTTTACAGCAACGTGCACATGGAATCGTTTCATACTAACCTCTTTTTTTTGTCACTGAATCAGGTGGATTACAAACAGTTGTACAGGAAGCGTCCCCACAACAATTCTCGGTTAGAAAAGCCAGTAAATCATTCATAGTAGAGAAATTGGCAGAATAAAAAATAAAACGTCCCTCATGACGTGCATTTACTAAATTCGCATATAATAATTCTTTCATATGAAACGACAAAGAAGAGGGAGGAATATTACCATCCTTAGCGATTTTCCCTGCAGGCATACCTGTTGGGCCAGCCTGCACCAGTATACGAAAAATTGCGAGGCGTGAATCTTGAGCAAGCGAAGCGAGGATAGTGACTGCTGATTTTGTTTTCATAATTCAATAATAATAGAAATATGGAATAAATCAAGCATTTTAAATTCGTCAATTTTAAGTAACTAACCGGATGTCAGATAGCTTTTATAAATATGTCAGAATAGAGTTTCATTTTTAATTAGGGTCTTAAGTAGAAATAGAGGAAAGTTATAAGTTATAGGGAACTTTAGGAAGATTAAGCCAATTTATCGTACCGGTTGCGATACGCCGAGCGTCTTTGATACAACAGAACATGCGCTCGATTTTATTATGGTGTTTGTAGATGTTATTTCTGAAGGGGAACGGGTTAAAATTGCTGCATTTGTTCGGTCGGTTATTGAAACACAACTGAACCCCATTCACAATCAAAAAGTTAAATTGAGGTTAGACCCTAATTTAACCATTGATTATATTTGGTAACAGAGTAGACAGATCGCAAAAGAGAAATGTAGACTATTACAAGAAATAACAAAACCGTAGCGTACTATTTTTTTAGGTTTCGCACAGTAACCCCATCTTGCACAAAAAACTGATTAACTTTATAAACAATTCATACTCTACCCAGAACTGCAGTAAATTTCGTTAGCAGGCGAATATTATTAAAGATGACCATGGTGATAGAAGGTCATTATATAAATGTAGGATGCCGGTGTAAACAGGAAGGAAAAAAGATTATGACGACTTTTGATGGACGCCAGAAAGCAGCTGAACAAAAATATAAAATGGATCAAGAAACGGAGTTTAAAATTACCGCGCGGAGAAATAAATTATTAGGTTTGTGGGTTGCTAAGCAATTGGGTTGGAATTCAAAAAAATCCGAGGAATATGCTACCGCCGTTGTGATGGCGGATTTTCAAAAACCTGGAGATGATGATGTAATAGAAAAAGTCCTGGCTGATTGTAAGCAATACAAACTCTCAATGTCTGAAGCTGCCTTGCGCAAACAAATGCAAGATTTGAGGCAGTTAGCTAAACAACAAGTTTTAGATGATAAAGAAGCAGGAAAATTTTAATTTATTTAAGGTTTTTTTAACTATTTATGTCCAATTCAAAAACCTTATGAAAAATAAAAGGAGTTTGTTTTAAATAAAAATTCACGTCAAACAAATTTTCTAATTCCTCAAGGCTCAGCATTTTTCTTATCTCTGGATTTTGCTGGCATAGATCAAGAAAATTTTGACCTTCTTGCCAGCATACATGGCTTAATTGTTGAATTAAATGGTATGATTTTTGACGATCCAACCCTTTTTCTATAAGTTTTAATAAAATTCTTTGAGAAAAGATAATTCCGCCTGAATTATATATATTTTTTAACATTTTGTCTGGATACACAACCAGACCATCTATCACTTCAGACAATCGGGATAACGCAAAATCAAGCGTAATAGTGATATCGGGACAAAGAACACGCTCGACTGAGCTATGTGAAATATCCCGTTCATGCCATAAGGTTACATTTTCCAATGCAGAGATACACCCGGAACGGATTAATCGGGATAATCCTGTTAGATTCTCACATTTAATGGGATTGCGCTTGTGGGGCATAGCGGAAGAGCCCGTTTGTCCGTTGTCAAAGCGTTCTTCTACTTCCCGTACTTCGGATCTTTGCAAATGACGGATTTCTGTTGCCAAGTTTTCAATAGAACATGCAATGACGGATAAAGTACAAAAGAATATAGCATGACGATCCCTGGGGACTATTTGAGTAGATATAGTTTCAGAACTTAGGCCCAGTTCTTTCATAACATAATTTTCAACACGTGGATCAATCGTGGCATATGTTCCGACAGCCCCAGAAATTGCACCCACAGCAATTTCTTTCCTGGCATTTATTAATCGTTGGCGATTTCTATGAAAGGCAGCCCAATGAGAAGCCAGTTTTAGTCCAAAAGTCATCGGTTCAGCATGGATCCCATGTGTTCTACCGCTACAAACTGTATCTTTGAACTCAATCGCCCGTCGCTTTAAAACAACCAGTAATTTTTCAAGTTGTATTAAAATAACATCAGTGACCTGCGTCAGTTGGAGGGACAAAGTTGTATCTAAAACGTCCGAAGAGGTCATTCCATGGTGTAAATAAGCGGCGGAAGCCCCAATATTTTCAGACAAGTTTTTTAAAAAAGCATTAAATTCATGTTGAGTGATAAGCTCAATTTCTTTGATACGGTTTATTTGGTAATCCGCTAAACGACAAATATCTTTTGCAGCTTTTATTGGGATAATACTAAATTCTGCCTGTGCTTTAGCTACCAAACATTCAATTTTTTTCCATAAATCAAGCCGATTTTCATCCGACCAAATTTTTGCTGTTTCTGCGCGACTATAACGATCAATTGCCATTATTGTTCCATCTGTGAATGTTTAAATTGTTGATCTGCCTTAAAGCTATAATAACCCAATTTTGAAATGATCAGATGATCAATAATTTCGATACCCAATTTCTTTAAAATATTTCGCAATTCCTCGGTTGTCTGCCGATCCTCAACGGATGGTGTTGCATCTCCCGACGGGTGGTTATGAATAAAAAGCAGATGACTGGCAGAAAGCTCTAATGCTCTTTTAATTAACTCTCGGGGAAAAATATTGATATAATTCACCGTTCCCGTTTGTAAGACCTCATCTTTAAGTAGTTGGAATTTATGATTTAAGAATAAAACATGAAATTCTTCTCGTTGAACATGGGCTAATTTTAAGTGATAATAATTGATAACATCGGTACTTTGATGAAAAATCAAGGATTGCTGCATATCTTGTTTTAGCATTCGCAAGCATGTGGCGTGAATAAGTTTTATAACCACAAGTGAAACTTGCCCAATACCTTCAACCGTTTTTAATTCTTCGCTAGATGCTTGGATGACCGCCGATAAAGTACCAAAATGTTGCATCAGTTTTTTAGCAATCGGTTTAACATCCTGACGGGGGTAGGCTTGGAACAATACCAATTCTAATAATTCATAGTCCGCCAGGCCATTGCCCATCCCTTGGATAAATTTTTCTCGTAACCGCTGCCGATGACCTAAATAAGTTGGGTTGTCTGGTAAGTTTGCCATATATCAAAACTTCACGAGGTTATCTTTTAAGGACTTAGGAAGAGAGGGTAAAGATTTTTGCGCCAGTTTCAGTAATACCAATGGTATGTTCATACTGTGCAGAAAGCGAGCGGTCACGCGTAACCGCAGTCCAACCATCGGCCAAAATCTTTACATCAGGTTTACCGATATTTATCATGGGTTCAATGGTAAAAAACATTCCGGGTTGCAGTTTCAACCCGGTCGATGGTAATCCATAATGCAATATGTTCGGTTCATCATGGAAGACCTTGCCAATACCATGCCCACAAAAATCACGGACCACCGAAAATTGATGCTTTTCTACATAATTTTGAATGGCATAACCAATGTCCCCTAACGTTTTTCCCGGCATTGCCGCAGCAATGCCAAGCATCATCGCCTGATATGTAACATCAATGAGGCGTTGCGCTTTTAAAGCGATTTTCCCTACTGCGAACATACGGCTAGTATCCCCATGCCAACCATCTAAAATAACGGTAATATCAATATTTAATATATCGCCTTCAATTAAAGGACGTTCGTTAGGGATGCCATGACACACCACATGGTTAACAGAGGTACAAATCGATTTAGGGTATCCTTTATAATTCAAAGGGGCAGGGATGGCTTGATGATTGATAATAAAATCGTGACATAAAACATTAAGCTTTTCGGTCGTAACTCCAGGTACGACGTAAGGAGTAATAAAATCAAGGCAAGCTGCAGCTAAAGCACCTGCCTTACTCATTCCGACAAAATCTTTCTCGTTATGCATTTTAACAGACAAAACATCCCTCGCAAAATTATTGAATTATTTCAAAATCTACTTTCTTATCATTAACAATTAATAAAAGATTCATCACCATAAATGATATCATTCACGTAAGCGGAATACACAGTATAATAACACCAGGATTGAGGACAATATATGTCTGGAACAAAAAAAATTGAAGCGGCAATTATTATTATTGGTAATGAAATATTATCGGGGCGGACCCAAGACACGAACCTTCAATATATGGCTATAAAACTTGCAGAAAAGGGGATATATCTCCGTGAAGTAAGGATAATTCCTGATATTAAATTCAATATTATTGCGACCACACAAGAATTATCGATGAAATATGATTATGTTTTCACGACCGGGGGTATAGGACCGACACATGATGATATTACTACGGAATCAATTGCTGAAGCATTCCGGCGAAAAGTCATTCTAAATCCTATAGCCAGGCAAATTTTAGAAAAATATTACAGTTCGGAATCACTTAATAATGCCAGGCTTAAAATGGCCCGCCTCCCAGAAGGTGCCGAATTAATTCATAACCCGATCAGCGCGGCGCCAGGATTTAAGTTAAAGAATGTGTATGTTTTTGCAGGCGTTCCCAATATTATGCAGGCGATGTTGCATAATGTTTTGCCCGGGTTAATTCAAGGAAACCCGATTGTTTCCATGATGATAGCAGTTGAAAGTGGGGAAAGCAAAATTGCAGATGGACTTCAAGCTATCCAGGATAAATACCAAGATATTGATATTGGAAGTTATCCCTTCCTACAAAACAGCAAGCCTATGACAAATATTGTTTTTCGGGGAAAAAATAAAATTCATATTGATCAAGCAATCACTGATACTAAATCAATGTTGCAGCAGCTTTCCATTGTTTTTGTCCAACCTAATCACTGACTTCGATAAGGTATCAAAATTTCGGGATATTTATTTATCGGTAATTTTGCGGAATAAATAATCAAAAGATAAATTACCTGGACCACGGAGGACAATATATAGCAAGGGGCCTAACCACATTAAATGATCAGGGTAACTTTCCGGATAAACAAATATCTGGATTACCAGTGTCATTCCTAACATGGCAGCAGCAGCTATACGACTGCCGATACCAAATAATAGCATTAAGGGGGCCAATAGTTCAATCGACGTCGCCGCATAAGCACTTAGCTCGGGAAGGGGCATATGATATTCATCGCGGAACAAAAATATGGTTTGCTGCGATACGGCCCAACTATTTTCTTGTAGCTTTACTAAACCGGAGCGGAAAAAAACTAAGGAAACCCCTAATCTTAGGATAAAAGCTGGTATGGCTTCCGGTATCATTTCTAATATTTTATAAAAACTTAATATAAATTTTTTGTGGTGCCTTACTGAAGGCGGAGGACGTTCTTCCATTATCAGCCACTCCTTTATTTTAGGTATTATAACTAGTTAGGACTTGAAATTGGATCAACCGTTGAATCGTCTTAGTAAGATCAAAATTTGGGTAAATAGCGTAAATGACAGAAAACGCTTTCTCAAAAGTCATACCTTCTTTCAAGTGCTGAATAAAACCTGCCTCATCTTGATTAATTTTTTGAAAATAAACTGTATTATTTAAACGGTAAACAAAATAGTTTTCAAGGTTATTTGACTTGATAATTTTCAATTCAACCATTTGCTCGATTGAATGATCATTATGAATAGACCAAATGTAATCAATCGGATAAAATGACTGGACGAATTGAAAAGAAGGCTGAAAATTCAGAACCAGGTCACCGTATTTTTCTGCCGGTATTAAAGTTAGATCTTCTGCTGTTAAGACTGGATAATCCTCGGCATAAAAAGATTGATGCATGGCATATTCAAAAGATGCAACATCAATGATATAGGGCAAATTCTTAATTTCCACCAGGGATGATAAAAATCTTGAGAAACTTTCCCCATAAAATGTTAGACAGCCATTGGTTGGTGGAAAATCAACAATATATTTTTTGGCGGCTTGGGTAAAAAATTTTTCCCCAAGAATTTGCTGGGATACAGGAAAAGTCGACTTCAAACATTCTTGTAAGCTAATGAAGGTATTATTGCGGTAAATATTAAGGCGATCCATAGGATTTATTATATTACTCTTAATTAATTTATCTAAAGAAGGGTGATATTCCCCATACAAAATATACCGCAAGAATAGGTCTTGGATCTTTATGAATTCCATTATGAATTCTCCTGCTCCAGATAATTTTCTGCGATACGTGCCTGGTCTAATATTATATCCAAGGCTGGGATGTTGCTGTCCCACTCAATTAAAGTAGGTTTTCGACCCATTATTTTTAATGTCTGCTGGTATAACGCCCATACTTCATCATCTACTTTACTGCCATGATCATCTAGCAGGATAGAAATTTTTTTGAATTGTTTTTTGGTATGGCCCGCTAAATGAATTTCCTTAACTGCTTCGGGGGGAATTTTAAGTAAGTATTCGTTCGCATCAAACCCATGATTCTTGCTGCTAACAAAAATATTATTAACATCAAGTAATAAGCCGCATCCGGTTTTTTTAACGAGGGCCGATAAAAAATCAGCCTCTGAATAATCGGCCACCTTGAATTCTAAATAAGTCGATGGATTCTCAATTAAGATTTGTCGTTTGAAATAGTTCTGTGTTTCATCAACATGACGGGAAACAATTGCTAATACCTCATCGGTATAAGGGGTTGGAATTAAATCATTTAAATAAACGCCATTAATGATGCTCCAGGACAAATGTTCTGAAACCAAGGTAGGGGAGATCCTATGAATTAATTGCTTAAATTTTTCTAAATGGGTCTGTGATAAATTTTCAGAAGAACCAAGAGAAAGGCCAACGCCATGCAAGCTGATTGGATAATCGAGACGAATTTTCTTCAGATAATCAATTGCTAAGCCGCCGCCAAAATAATTTTCACTGTGAACTTCAAGCCAATTAACACGGGGCTTACCATTTAAGACATCTTCATGATGTTGATACCTTAAACCTATTCCGGCACCGTAAATGGGCGAGGGAGATATACAGGCATCATTTTCCATATATCTCCCCCCATATTCAACTAAAAATTAAGTTGAAACTACTTATTTAATTTACCACCAGTTTTAGCACAAGTGCCTGCTGGTAACCAAATCCAATCGGTTGCCTGTTTGTCGGCCGTTGATTTGCCCGCACATGCGTGCAGAGCAGTTTTGCAGTCATTCATGCCCTTTTTGGCAATTCCCATGCACTTTTCCATATGTGCTTTATTATCTGTCGTTGTACAAGCACTCAAGGCAAAAGCAGCACTGATAGCAGAAGCAATTAACAATTTATTCATTTTTATTATCCTTATTGTGGAGGTCTACATCAGATTAATTGAAATTATAAAGACCATTACTTCTTTACAGTTAAACTACCGCCGACTATTTTTTGACAGGTTCCTTTTGGTACATAAATCCAAGCATCACCTTGATTATCACGGGTAGAAGTGCCAGCGCAGGAAGATTTAGCTGTTTGGCAATCATTTTTGCCTTTTTTGACAATACCATAACATTTTTCCTGAGCAGCTTCCTCCGCCATAACCGGGGTTATGCTGTTCACCACCAAAACTGCAGCAAAGGCCGAAGCCACAAGTGCCAAATTCTTTTTCATTTTATAATCCTTAATTTTTACTTAACTAGTACGATTTTACCAAGCAACTAAACTTAAACGAACGATTATTAGTGCCTGGTAAAGTTGATACCACAAAACTTCATATAAACCAACGATAAAAAATTTCTTATTAAGTTCTTATGATTTCACGGGATATAAGTTATAAAAAATGATTAAAATAAATTTATAAATAATGATCAAAGAGCAATGTCAGAAAAATTTTTGCCAGACTTACCTTTTAAGCCAGTGTTTAAAGCTGGAAATGTATGGTTGGTGGGTGCGGGTCCTGGAGATCCTTCGCTTTTAACTATTGCTGCCTATAAAGCCATGCAAGAAGCTGATATTATCGTTTATGATGCTTTGGTTTCGGAAGCAATTTTAAAACTAGCCCCTTCAAAAACTAAATTACATTTTGCGGGTAAAAGAGGTGGAAAACCTTCAGCCAATCAATCGGATATCTCACAAAAATTAATTGATTGGGCAAAACAAGGCAATAAAGTGTTGCGTTTAAAAGGTGGAGATCCACTCATTTTTGCAAGAGGGGGTGAAGAATTACTGACGCTCGCAAAAGCAAAAATCCATTTTTACATTATACCCGGGGTTACAGCAGCTCTTGCCGCCGCATCTGCCATGCCTATTCCATTAACTATTAGGGAAGAAAATTCATCTGTAACGTTTGTTACCGGCCATATCTTATCTAAAGAATTGGAAATGTTGCTTAAAAATTTTGCTGCTGGTCTTGCCCCCTCCGTGTTGGTTATTTATATGGGCTTGCAGAATTTACCCGCCATCCTTCATTGCCTTGTTCAAAGTGGGTATGGCAAGCATCACCCTATTGCGATTATCGGGCATGCTTCAAACCATAATCAAAAGATTCTAGTGATAAATATTGAAGATTTTTTAAATGATTGTTCTGGACATATGTTAACCCTTATACCACCCGCAATTATTATTTTGGGACCTGTTGTTCAATATTACAAAGAACTATCCCATTACCTATTAACATAATTTTTTCATTTGTGATATTATCATGAACCCGCATTTTTTTAACAAAGGATTTATTGTCAGTGCCCTGAGTTCGGATTCGGGTAAAACACTTATTACCGCCGCTTTAATAAATTTATTGCAAAAAAAAGGATATAAAATCGGCAGTTTTAAAGTAGGCCCTGACTATATTGATCCAATGTTTCATCAAAAAATCACCCAAGATATTTGTTTTAATATTGATTTATGGGGAATGCCACAAACCAGAGTTCATGCAACGGTAAGATATTTGCTGGACCATAATGATTGGGTGGTGGGGGAAGGGGTGATGGGATTATTTGACGGCAGTCAAAGCGTTGGTTTTTGTACGGCTGATATTGCGGCTTTAATGAACCTGCCTATTATTTTGATTGTGAATTGCCACCGATTAGCAGAAACCATTTTTCCCATAATCCAGGGGATGGTAAATTCTCAAAAGCAATTTAAGATGGCAGGAATTATTCTTAATCAGGTTGGCAGTAAGCGTCACGCAGAAATATTATCTAAAAGCTTACAAAAAATAGAGGTGCCAATTTTAGGGTATTTACCAAGATTAAATGATTTAGTACTGCACCATCGGCATCTAGGGCTGCATCAGCCTATTGACATACATTGCTTTCAAGAAAAATTTGATCTGATCAGCAATTTGGTCGCACAATATCTAGATGTTGATCGCTTGATTAATATAATTGAGAAAAACAGTGCGGTAAAGAATCCATCTCTACTACCTTTATCTTTTCCTAAAATTTCTTTGCCAGTCCTTGGGCAACGTATCGCGGTTGCGTTTGATGAGGCCTTTAGCTTTGTATATCCAGTTCTTCTTGAGTCTTGGAGATTAGCGGGGGCAGAAATATTTTTATTTTCTCCTTTGGCCCACCAACAACCACCTTCTCATGTTGATGCCGTTTATTTACCCGGCGGTTATCCCGAACTTTATCTGAAAGAAATTTCCCAAAATCGTGGATTTTTAAATGCCTTAAAAAATCTTTCAGAAGATTCATCCACGGTTATTTATGGGGAATGTGGTGGTTTTATGGTCATGGGACAAAATATTGAGGACGAAAGTGGAAATTTATGGCCAATGGCGGGTCTGTTTGATTTAGTGACCTCTATGCAACATAAAAAATTAGTGTTAGGTTATAGGCAGGTTCAAACACTTCAAAAAACTATATTAGGGCCAGCTGGCAGTCATTACAGGGGTCATGAATTTCATTATGCAAAATCAACTAATACCTCTTCAGATCAGCACCTATATAAAGTCTTAGATAATCAGGCAGGCCAATTAGGCTTAGCGGGATTGCAACGAAAAAAAACGATGGGATCTTTTATCCATCTTATTGATAAAGAATAAAAACAGGATTTGGACACAATTTTATCTTATTAATATTAAGATAATCTTTTAAAAAGCGTTTCTCCGAAAAAGAAACTTGACTAATTTTAACAGGCTTATATTTTCTCCTAACCTAATTCTATATTCGTTTTAGGTAAAGTGGGTGCGTAGCTCAGCGGGAGAGCACTACGTTGACATCGTAGGGGTCACTGGTTCGATCCCAGTCGCGCCCACCAGCATCAAAGACCGGTTTTCGTTGAGTTTTATCCTCCGGTAAATGCTCTCTTGGGCGAGTTTTGGGCGAGCGTTTCCGTCTATCCCCCAGGCCGCTTGCTCGTAAATGGTCGGGTGGGTGCTTAACATGTTTTTCCGTTATCCTCATAACGCTTTGTCTCCGCATCCCGGCAATATAAAATATTGAGAGGCCATTTTACCCCCCCGGTGGTTACAATTGTTAGGGAAAAGATTTTAACACGTCGATTGGTGACGATCGTGCAAAATTTATGGCGACCCTTCGTGATAATCATTTGGCTGTGGGTAAGGGTATTTCTACTTTGATTATCTCAGCGGGTCAGTGTAAAACAAACATCAGGTACACAAGAATTGTTGGCAATGTTTTTATCACAACTTGGGAGTCCTCGTTTTGAATATGGAATATAAAATCCCACCAATCAGTAATATAAGTGTTACAGCCAAAGAAATATCGGCAGGAAATTTACCATCAAAAAAATCTGCTACAAAAATCTTACTACCGATAAATATCAGGATCATTGCCAAAGCATATTTTAGGTAATGAAATTTGTGGATGATAGCTGCAAGTGCAAAATACAGTGCTCTTAAACCAAGAACCGCAAAAATATTGCTTGTGTAGATAATATAGGTATCTTGCGTAATAGCAAAAATTGCTGGAATACTATCCACAGCAAAAATTAAATCAATAATTTCAACCATTATTAAAGCCAGGAATAGCGGCGTAACAAATAAACGTTTTTTTCCTGGATTCTCAGGGGTAGATTCTTTCGAGAAAAAACTATTGCCCCTAAGCTCTTTTGTCACTGGTAGCAGACGGCGCAACAATTTAATAAGAATGTTCTTTTCTAGTTGTGGTTCATGATTTATAAGTAAAAGCATTCTTATGCCGGTTAACACTAAAAACGCGCCAAAAACATATAAAACCCAGTGATATTGTTGTACAAGAGTTGATCCCAATCCAATCATAATGCCGCGTAAAACAATAACTCCAATAATTCCCCAGAAAAGTACTCGATGCTGATAAATCCTTGGAATAGCAAAGAAGCTGAAAATAAGCGAAATAACAAAAATGTTGTCTATGGCTAAAGTTTTTTCAACCAAAAATCCTGTCAGATAGTTTTTCCCAGCCTCATCCCCCAACGAATACCAAATCCACGCTCCAAATAACAGGGCAATGACAATGTATCCTAAGCTCGTATACAAGCTTTCCTTGACAGAAATCTCATGATCTTTTTTATGAAAAACACCTAAATCCAGAATCAATAAAAAAGTAACTAGGCTGAAAAATATAAGCCAGAACCAGCCTTCTTTACCCAGAAAAGATCCCCACAATATTTGATCAAAAAATTCCACAAGCATTTTCTTTCCCTGTATTTACTGCTATCGCCACCATGCTTTAATAAGCAGGCAATCACTTATTTTCAAGTGCGATGATCAACTTAATAATGGTAAATATTTTTATGATTGAAGGATTCTTATCTCAACTTGCTTTTCTTGGAACAAAACAAAGAAAGAGGATGAATCGGGCTGCGGGATGTTTATTATATATTCTAAACGCCATAAGGCCAAACCAAAATTCATATGGGTTGAGCAAATCTCCCCAACTTCCTGGTGATCATTGGTCATAATTTTGTGACGTTCCGATATAATTGGGTGTTCAAGCCAAATAGGAAACAGCTTTTTTTTGGGCGGCAAGCGATATTTCATCCGTGCTGTGACTTCTTGCCCTACATAACAGCCTTTTTTCCAACTGATTGCCCCCATTCCATCAAAATTATTCTCTAAAGGAAATGACTTATCGGGTATTAAATCTAACCGCCCCTTGGGGATAGAAAGTAATATCCTGTTTTTTTCTTGCTCTTCACTTGTAAAGTAATAATCAGGGGGAACGTTTTTCGTTGGTTGCCTGTTAGATAGCCAGCGTAACCCAAGCTCTCGATGCCTAGGGTCAACAATAAACCATCCATAGGAGGCATCATAGAACGTATCTCCTCTTTCAAGAGTATTTTCTGCAAACTGAGGAAGAAGATCTGGCAAATGCTTAAGCTTTAAATATTGTATTTTCCAATTTTGACTAGCGTCAGTGATTTCAATATTGCTTTTTAATTTATACAATCTTAACCGCTTCATAAACTCCTCTTTTTCATCAGCGGCAATATCAATTAACAAATATTCAAGTATTTCTATGATAAAAAAATCGTGTAAATATTTTCCTTGAGGATTAAGTAAGGCAGCATATATCGTATGGTTCTTCGAAACGCCCATGACGTCGTTCGTAACTAATCGGTTAAGAAATTCTTTCCTGTTTAAGCCTTCAATCTTAATTAAAGCACGCACATCTGTTCTTCCCACAAGTATTTTTTAATAATAAAATTCGTAAACGAACCAACATAATACTTGGATTGTATATCAAAATTTAAAATATGTTTCGAATTAAAAAAAATAAACTCCTCTTGTTTTTAACAAGGGGTTATTCCATTTAAGCGGGTTTGCTAGGATGTAATATCTAGGAGAGAAGGATTTGCCTGGTGCTAAGTCAGCGGAGCAAGTTGAAGGTTTTGTACCGGATAACGTCTTGTATACATACGGACTTTTTATGAGCTATGATGGGCTTGGATGTGTCAGAATTTATCCCCTCGTATCAACGATTCCAATCTGAGTTGTTTTCTAAGCCTGAAGTAAGGATAAAAAGCTAAAAAGCAATCTTAACCAATCGGCCAGAAAAACATGAATGATTCTTAATTGGGGCACCACCAGATATTTTTTCCTTTAGGGGCAACAATTTATTTCATGCAAAGAAAAATTTAATTGATTATGATTATGCAAAAGCAGGAAAATTTTAGCCAAAAGCATACTCATCAGGTGGTTTATGACAATTAATAGCGGTTACGATCTTGTTATTCTGCAAGCCAAAATGCTGGTTGCTGCGAACGTTGTTGAAGTCGATATTGGTATAAAAGATGGAAAAATAATCGAAATTGGTGATCTGTCGTCAGCTAAATCTTTGGCATTTTTGAATGCTAAAGGATTGCATATCATTCCTGGCGTCATTGATACACAAGTGCATTTTCGGGAACCGGGATATGAATATAAAGAAGATTTATCGACAGGCAGCGCGGCAGCAGTTTTAGGGGGTGTCACCAGTTATTTTGAAATGCCTAACACCAATCCCCCAACTGTTTCTTTAACTAACCTTCAAGATAAATTGACCCGAGCGGCAAAAAAAAGTTGGGCCAATTTTGCTTTTTATGGCGGTGCAACAGTTGATAATATACATATATTACCAGAGCTTGAACAAGTTCCTGGATGCTGTGGTATTAAGGTTTTTATTGGCAGTTCAACAGGAAATTTATTGGTTTCTGAAGACAAATTGATCAAAGAAATTTTAAGGGTAACTAAAAAAAGGGTCGCCTTTCATGCGGAAGATGAAGTGCGCTTGCAAGAAAGAAAATACTTGGTTACCAAAGATTCAACAGCAATAACTCACCCTATTTGGCGTGATGTTTTAACAGCCACCATAGCCACAAGCAAGATTTTAAATTTTGCTAAAGAACTGCACAAAACTGTCCATATTTTGCATGTTACAACCAAAGAAGAAATAGCCATTTTAAGAAATTACCGTAATCTGGCAACGGTTGAGGTTACCCCCCAACATTTAACGTTGTTTGCACCTGATTGTTATGAGCAATTGGGAAATTACGCCCGTATGAATCCACCTATCCGGGATGAAATTCATCAACAAGGGTTATGGCAGGGAATAAAGGATGGTATAGTCGATATGATAGGTTCCGATCATGCTCCCCATAGTTTGGAGGAAAAAAAACGTCCCTATGCGGAAAGCCCGTCAGGTATGCCCGGTGTTCAAACATTATTGCCTTTGATGCTTAACCATTATAACTTGGGTCGGTTGTCACTCGAAAAATTGGTTCAATTAACTAGCAGCAATCCTGCCCGGATATTTGGTATTCGTAACAAAGGCTTAATAGCTAAGGGGTATGATGCTGATTTGGTCTTGGTTGATTTAAACAAAAAATGGAAAATTGAAAAAAAATGGTTGGCAAGTAAATGCGGGTGGTCTCCTTTTGAGGGGATGAATTTGAAAGGTTATCCCGACACGACCATCGTGGGGGGGAATATTGTGGCGCAAAATGGGGAATTAATTGGCAACCCAGTTGGCAAAGCCCTTACTTTTCTATAATTTTTTAAGCGAGGTTAAACATGCTGCAAGGTAGTATTATCGGGTGGAAGCATCTTCCGTTTGGACGCTATCCTGAAGATAGTTTGGAAACTTTAATGGCGAAGGTTGTTCCACAAGCCATTGCGGATGCGGGCATTGAAGCAAAAGATATTGATGAGGGATTTGTAGGGCTTTACAATCCCGGCTTTTCTAAACAAGATTTTGTTTCGTCCCTTGCTATGCAGACAGTACCGGCTTTGCGTTTTAAGCCTTTCACCCGGACCGAAAATGCTTGTGCCTCAGGTAGTGCAGCGATTTTTAGTGGACTAAAGTCTATCAACGCTAAAACCGCTCGATTTGTTTTAGTCGTTGGTGTTGAGAAAATGACTGATCAGCCTCACGATAAAATTGGGGAAGGGTTGCTGGCGGCAAGTTATGTAAAACAAGAAGCTGCTACGGAAGGGGGATTTGCAGGCATATTTGCAAGCATTGCCAAGCAATATTTTCAAAAATATGGCGATCAAACGGATATTCTAGCAAAAATTGCAGCGAAAAACCATTTGAACGGGGTGAAAAATCCTTACGCCCAATTACGCAAAGATTTAGGGTTTGAATTTTGCCGCACGCTTTCTGATAAAAATCCGATGGTGGCATTTCCCCTAAAAAGAACCGATTGCAGTTTGGTATCAGATGGGGCAACCGCTTTAATTTTGACTGATCCTGAAACAGCCCAGTCTATGAATAAGGCAGTCCGATTTCGGGCAGCTGTGCAGGTCAATGATTTCCTGCCTATGGCGAAACGCGATATTTTACAATTTGAAGGTGCTAAATTGGCATGGCAAAAAGCCTTCGCTATGTCTAAATTATCCTTAAAAGATCTTAATTTGGTTGAAACCCATGATTGCTTTACCATCGCCGAATTAATCGAATATGAAGCGATGGGTTTGACAAAAATAGGGGAGGGGAAGAAGGCGATTGAAGAAGGCTGGGTTTACCGGGATGGGAAATTACCCATTAATCTTTCCGGCGGTCTTAAAGCGAAAGGGCACCCGATCGGTGCAACTGGGGTTTCCATGCATATTCTTACCTCGATGCAATTGGTTGGCCAAGCTGGTGAAATGCAATTAGCTGGAAACCCCAAAATCGGGGGAATATATAATATGG
>JBGAWJ010000016.1:0-21344 GCA_044227605.1 Alphaproteobacteria bacterium | reverse complement strand
GGCTTTGACAGCGCGATTATCACCTTCCGCTTCGCCGGTACCCATCATAGCTTTTCCCATTTCCGACATAACGGTACGGATATCGGCAAAATCCAGGTTAACCAGCCCAGGCATGACCATCAAATCGGTAACGCCACGAACGCCGGAATACAAGACTTGGTCGGCAAGGTGGAAGGCATCAGCAAAAGTGGTTTTTTCATTAGCAATACGAAATAAATTTTGGTTAGGGATCACAATCAAGGTATCAACATATTGCTGTAATTCGTTAATCCCAGCCTCAGCCAAACGCATCCGGTGTAAACCTTCAAAGTGAAACGGTTTAGTAACCACACCAATAGTCAGAATGCCTTGCTCACGGGCAGCACGGGCAATAACAGGAGCAGCGCCTGTCCCTGTTCCTCCGCCCATCCCAGCGGCAATAAAGACCATATTGCTATTTTGAATATAGCGAATCACTTCCTCCAAGCTTTCTTCAGCAGCTGCTCGGCCAATTTCGGGTCGGGCACCGGCGCCAAGGCCTTGGGTAACTTGTGACCCTAACTGTACCCGATGTTGGCAAAGGGATTGGGAAAGGGCTTGTGCGTCTGTGTTGCAAACAACAAATTCAACGCCTTCCAAATTGGAGCGGATCATATTGTTAACCGCATTGCTGCCAGCGCCACCCGTACCTACTACGGTGATTCTGGGTTTTAGCTCGTAAGATGTATTAGGCATCGATAATTTAAGGCTCATGGCCGGCTCCGTTTTTTTCTGCACAGGGTTGGGGGGAATAGAAATAGAAGGGGTTAATGGAGAATCTAGTTTAGCGGATAGTAAATCGTTGTTTAAAGAGTTTTGCATCGTTTCCGGGTTGTTGGAAACAGTTTTTTTACGTTTCATTTAAAAATTCTCCCTTAACCAATGGCTGATTTTTCCTAAAAAGCCGCTATGATCAATATTCTTAGGGGGTTCAGAGCGACCCAAACTCAAATTATGTTGCTGTCCGTAAATCAATAAACCGGCGCAGGTTGAAAAGGCGGATCCAGCAGTAATATCGTCTAATCCCAATATGCCAAGGGGTCGCCCTAAACGGACCTGTTTATTAAGGATAAGGCTTGCCAAGTCCCTAACTCCTCCCAGCTGGCTTGCCCCACCTGTTAATACCACTCGCCGTCCCGATATCTTTTCAAAACCGCTCATTTCCAAATGTGATCTCACTAATTCAAAAGTTTCTTCCAACCTTGGTTGGATAATACCAACCAAGATTGAACGTGAAACTTGGTGGGTGTGATGTGGGTCATGTTCACCAATTTGCGGTACATGGAGAATCTCATGCTGATCAACCGTTGATGGGATGCAATGGCCATAAAGTGTTTTTATGCGTTCTGCCTCAACCAGCGGGCTGGAAAGGCCACGCGCAATATCATTAGTGACATGATTCCCGCCAATAGGCAAGCAATCAGTGTAAACAAGATTGCCATCGAAAAACACCGCGATCGTAGTGGTTCCAGCCCCCATATCGATTACTGTAACCCCTAAATCAATCTCATCATCAACTAATGTTGCCAAGCCAGATGCATAGGAAGAAGTCACGATGGAATTAAGCCCCAGGTGGCACCGTGTAATACAGGATGTTAAATTGCGCACCGCACTGGCAGCTGCTGTTACCAAATGCATATCAACCCCAAGTTTCTGGCCACACATGCCGCGGGGATCCCGGATGCCCCGGTTGCCGTCCAAGCTATATCCAACGGGGATGGAGTGAATAAGGCGCCTTTCTAAATGATGACCGGACAAGCTGCCATGATTTAAGATTTTGCGTAAATCTTTATCGCTGATTTCTTGGCCATTCATATCAACTTCAATGTTAACCGTTTGGGAAGTGGGATAACCACCAGATAAATTAACAATAACTTTCTGTACCGTTACGCCTGCATTTTTTTCTGCATCATGAACG
Source organism: Alphaproteobacteria bacterium (assembly GCA_044227605.1). Classification (GTDB taxonomy): domain Bacteria; phylum Pseudomonadota; class Alphaproteobacteria; order JAEUKQ01; family JAEUKQ01; genus JAEUKQ01. The sequence goes on along the minus strand of JBGAWJ010000016.1, from coordinate 19,408 downwards.
GCATTAATAACAGCCGATTGCATTTCTTCCATATTCACGATGGAACCATTGCGCAAGCCGCGCGACATATGATGGCCAATCCCCAGAATGCGCATCCGGTGTTGTTCGTCGGCTTGGGCAATCAAGCAACAGATTTTGTTCGTTCCAATATCCAATGCAGCCAACATCCCTTGGCGGGGGATGCTTTTATTTTTCTTCATATTGCTAGCCGTGGTTGCTGAAGAATCTGGCTTTGGGTGTCCCATCTTATTCTGCATATAATCTTAAAAAAAACTTTCAGTAACTGGCAGATAAATAATTTTTTGCCATAATTTTCAATAATCCAACCGCAGCCACAAAGCCAAGTAATTTTTTTTAAAAAAATATTTTGGCCTTATAAGCCACGAACAGCAGGGGACGTGGAAAATATTTCACCGAGTGCCGACATTGTCAGGCGGCCTGGAATCCGCAAATCGATTCGTTTGACTTGTTGATTTAGAATTTTCTGTTCTTGTTGGAGTTTTGCCAAAAAGGCCCAAGCCTCTGCAGGATTTTCTTCAGGTAAAATAATTTCAACACGATTATCAATCCGCAAATCCCAACGTCGATTGCCGACCCAAACAGCGGCGGTTACTCGTTCTTGTAAGTCAGGTTGCGAAGCTAAGATTTTGATTAGGTTGGGTGTTTGTTTAGGGGCATTTTCACCAACCACCACCATTAATTGGGAGAATGGTCTGACATCATTTACGGGGATAATCGATCCTTCCCCATCAATCAAAGAAAATTTACCCTGGTATTGCCAGATAGCCACGGGTGTTTTTTCTTCAATTTGCAAATAAATGGTATCTGGAAAACGTCTTTCAACGATAGCTGATTTAATCCAAGGCAGTTTTTCCAAATTTTCCTTTACCCTCCATAAATCAATGGCTAATAAGGGCATGCCATCCTTCAATTGACTGGCTTCCAGCAGTGAGTTGGCGCTGCTGTGAACACGTCCCTTAACTTGAATACTTTGCAAACCAAAGCCTTGGCGTGCACTGAAATCACCAGCCATTTTGCCAGCGCTATCCCATAAGCGGCCAACCCATCCTGTCCAAATGAAAAGGGCAATTAATATTAACAATAAGCCCAGATAAATCCTTTTATCTAATTGACGAATGGCAACCAGTTTTTGCCAAAAAGGCCTTAATTTCCAACTCCATAACGCGGGGCTGGTTGTTGGCGTGTGGTGATCAAGGGAAATTTTAACCTCTGGCAAGGGGTGTTTTGTAGCCTTGAGGAAATCTTTTAATGATCGCATCTTGCGTCCTCCACCATCCTATAAACGAGCTCTTTGAATGTTATGCCAACATAAGCCGATTGTTCCGGTGCCAAAGATAAAGGGGTCATACCGGGCTGGGTATTGATTTCAAGAATGTACAAGCCTTTTTCGTGATAGCGTTCATCCCACCTAAAATCGGTTCGGGTAAGCCCTCTGCAGCCAAGGCCTTGATGGGCTTTTAAAGCCCAGTCTTTGGCCAATTGAGTAATTGCGGCTGGAATTAAAGCAGGGATAATGTGCCGAGTTTTGCCAGCGGAATATTTGGATTCATAATCATAGAAACGCCCAACGGGTTGTAGTTCTGTGACTGCAAGCGCTTGATTACCCAATACCGCAACGGTTAATTCGCACCCTTCAATATATTCCTCAATTAAAAACATCTCCTGATTAGGGCACAAAATATCTGGTGTTTGCAAGGTGATATTATCACCATTTCTTAAAATAACTACTCCTAAGCTTGATCCTTGATCGAGCGGTTTAATCACATAAGGCCTTGGCATTAAATCTTTTGATTTTAAAATTTCTTGGCGACTCTTGACAAAACCCTTGGCAACTTGCAACCCTAATTGTTGGAAAACCAACCGGGCCATGGCTTTATTCATGGCCAGGGCCGATGCCAACATCCCGGAATGGGTATAAGGGATTTCCAACATATCTAATATTCCCTGAATTCGCCCATCTTCGCCAAATTTACCATGAAGGGCATTAAAGACCACATCGGGTTTTGGGTGTAACTGTTGAAGTAATTGGGAGATATCGGACGATACATCAACTGCTTTTACCTGATAACCAGCTTTCTTTAAAGCTTCTACACAAGCCTTGCCGCTGACCAATGATACGTCTCGCTCACTGGAATAGCCTCCCATCAAAACGGTCACGTTGGTATATTTTTTCGTCTTCATGCCCTGCCTACCTTTTTGGGGAAATGAGAAGGGGGTTGCCAACCCGGTCAATTTCCCATGTCAAATTGATGCCGGAATATTTAAGGACACGCAAGCGGACTTCTTCACCTAATGCTTCAATATCCGCGGCTGTTGCCCGGCCGGTATTAATTAAAAAATTACAATGTATGTCAGAGACCATGGCATCCCCAAGCCTTAATCCCCGGCATCCAGCCGCATCAATCAGCTGCCAGGCCTTCTTGCCACCACTTAAAACAGGATCAGGGTTGGCAAACGTGCTGCCCCCTGTTTTGGAGCGGATAGGTTGGCTTGATTGGCGTTGTTGTTGGATATCTTGCATCAGGGCTGCAATCGATGCGGGGTCAGTGGGTACGCCTTTCAAGGTTGCTCCAATAATGATGTCGCCTACTCCCAAATGACTATGGCGATAAGAAAAACCGATATCTTTGAGCTGTATTTGCTTCACTAGTCCGCCTATCCCCACCACATCAACCGATTCGACAATATCTTTAAATTCCCGACCGTAACAGCCTGCATTCATGCGGATGCCGCCGCCTAATGTACCAGGGATACCACACAGGAATTCCATGCCGCCGATGCCTTCTTGTTGGGCGGTACGCGCGATGTGCGTATCTAAAACCGCCGCGCCAACGTATAAGTGGGTTGCGGATTTTTTTTCAATCTTGTTGAATTCCCGTCCCAAGCGAATGACAACCCCGTCAATTCCTCCATCGCGCACCAACAAATTAGATCCGACGCCAATGACTGTTACGGGCAGGTTGGGTGATTTATGCCTTAGGAATTCTTGCAGATCCTGCACATCTTGTGGACGGAACATGATTTCCGCTGCTCCCCCAACTTGGAACCAAGTAATGTCTGCAAGTGAAGCCTGATAGGTAATTTTTCCACGTACTTTAGGAAGATCTGGCCTGATGCCAGCGGAGGAAGGGGGGGTGTTGCTGGCCATCACCTTTTATTTCCTAATAATATCTTGAGTTCGCTTGGTAAAGCATAGGCCCAATTGGTAATGCTTCCGGCCCCTAAGCACACCACCAAATCCCCCGATTTAGCAACAGCAGCTATCTTCTTGGCCAAATCCACGGGGTTAAGTAATGCTTCGGCAGGGGTTTTCCCCCGCTGATGAATCGCTTTTAACAAATTATCTCTGTCAATGCCTATGATGGGTTGTTCACCTGCGGGATAAACGTCGGCTACAATCATATAATCGGCTAAATCGGCACAAGCTGCAAACTCTGCAAACAAATCCTTAAGCCTGCTATACCGGTGCGGTTGTATAACTGCAATAATTTTGCCCTGGCAAACCTGTCTAGCTGCTTTTAAAACCGCTTCAATTTCAACGGGATGATGACCATAATCATCAATGACAGTAATGCCGTGGACTTCGCCGGTTTTGGTAAAACGACGCTTAACGCCGCCAAAAGAACTTAACCCCTGTAATATTTGGGTTGCATCCAACCCAATCTCATTGGCAACCGCAATAGATGCTAGGGAATTTTGGATATTATGCATACCGATCATCGGTAAACGCACATTTTTAAGGTTTTTTAAATTTCCCTGTGTCCGATTGCTGAAAACTACGTCAAAGGTTGCGCCATTAATATCGGTACGGATATTGGTGGCATATAGGTCAGCATCAGGGCTGAAACCATAGCTGATTAAGCGCCTATTTTGAATTTTTTCATATAATTGGCGTACCACAGGATGGTCGATACATAAAACAGCAAAGCCATAAAAGGGGATATTGCTGATAAATTGATGAAACCCCTCATGCAAAGCCTCCACCGAGCCGTAATGATCGAGGTGTTCAGGGTCAATATTGGTGACAATGACGATGGTGGATGGGAGTTTAATGAAGGTGCCGTCCGATTCATCTGCCTCTACCACAATCCATTCGCCACTTCCCAAGCGGGCATTAGTCCCGTAATTATTAATAATTCCGCCATTTACTACGGTAGGATCAAGCTTGCCGGCATCTAATAAAGCAGCGGTTAGGGAGGTTGTAGTAGTTTTACCATGGGTGCCTGCGATAGCTATGGATTGTTTGAGGCGCATTAATTCAGCCAACATTTCGGCACGCCGGACAATAATCAGGCGCCGCAGTCGGGCTTCCTTCAATTCTGCGTTATCATTCTTAACAGCAGATGACACCACTACAATTTCGGCTTTACCAAGATTGAAAGCGTGATGGCCAATATGAATAGAAATGCCTATTTTCTTCAGCCGGGCGACATTGGAATTGTCGGTCAAATCGCTGCCTTGCACCTGATAGCCAAGATTATGCAGAATCTCGGCAATACCACTCATACCTATGCCGCCAATCCCGATAAAATGGATGATGCCGATTTTTTTTGATACATATTTCATAGGGTGTATTCTTTATTCTTCATGGGGTTGATTGCTAATTAGGGATAGAACGGCATTGGCCAGATAATGAACGGCTTGATCATTTGCCAAGGTTCGGGCACGTTCAGCCCTTGAAGATAATTCGTCCGGGTTTTCCATTAATTCTTGTAATTTTTTAGCCAGTGCTTCGGGGCTAGCTTTAATCATTGACTCTGTCATCATCCAGCCCGCTCTATTATCCACGAGTATTTGAGCATTGGCTTCCTGGTGGTTATCGGCAGCAGAGGGTAAGGGAATAAGGAGGGCAGGGCGGCCAACCAAACATAATTCCGCAATTGTTGAGGCCCCCGCTCGGCTGATGAGTAATTGACATGTTGCCAACCGCGAAGGGACATCTTGGAAGAATTTTCCAAGATTTGCCTTCAGGCCAAGGTTTTCATAGAAACTTTGGACATTTTCCAGGTCTTCACTGCGGCATTGTTGGGTGATGATCAATGATTGCCGCAACCGCAAAGGTAAAAGGGCGATTGCCGGTGGAATAAAACGAGAGAAGCTTTGCGCCCCCTGGCTTCCTCCCAGGATGAGTAAATGAAAAGCTTGGGCTGGTTGCGGCTTGATATAGGGATGACGGGCCGCCTGAATAATTTCGGTGCGGACAGGATTACCGCTCACACGCATTTTTGGCCTGTAATCGGCAGGTAAATTAGTAATTTGAGGTAATCCCAAACAAATGATATTGGCACCAGCCAGCAAATGCTGGTTAGCTCGACCGAAGACAGCATTTTGTTCATGAAGGACGGTCGGGATTCCTAAACTTTGGGCAGCTCGCATGGTGGGGAAAGAAGCATATCCCCCGAACCCTACCACCACAGCTGGCTGCAGAAACCGCAGCAATTTTTTAGCTTGCCGCAAACCCTTAAAAACTTTCCATAAATTGTTTATTTTTTTTAAAATACCGATACCTACAACACCGGCCGAATCAATAAAATACCAGTCTTCCTTATCTTCAGGGTGCCGGAATGGGATAGCCCGTTTGTCCGAGATAAAAGCCACCTGATAGTGACGGTTCTTAAGCTCTGCGGCTAAAACTTTTGCTGGAAATAAATGACCGCCCGTGCCGCCAGCCGCCATAATAATTAAATTTTTCTGCGAGTTTTTCATGGCAATCCTTCAATTTGTCCGGGGCGTTGGCGGGTAAGGGATAAAAACATGCCCATGGCCATTGATACAGCTAGCATGGAGGAACCCCCATAACTGATAAAAGGTAAGGTCATGCCCTTAGTGGGAATCAAATTGATGGCAGAGGCAATATTAATCATGGCTTGTAGGGTGAAAGACAAAAGGATGCCCGATGTCGCTAACAAAATAAAAAGTGAGGATTCACGCAACAAGCGGGACATGCCGCGCAGGAAAATAAAACAATAAATACCCACTACGAAAATGCAAACAATCAACCCTAATTCCTCGCCGATGACAGCAAAAACAAAATCACTATGGGCATCTGGAATACTTCTTTTGACCGTGCCTTCCCCTGGCCCCTTGCCATATAAACCACCATTAGCAAAAGCCGCAAGCGATTGATTGACCTGAAAATTATCGCCACTTTCAGGATTAAGGAAACGGTCAACCCGTGCGGCAACATGGGGTAAGAAAGTGTAAGCCGCCAGTAATCCAACAACTCCTCCAACCAAAACAATAAGAATCCAGAACCGATGTAACCCTGCAAAGAACAGTTGGCAAAACCATGTTAAGGAAACAACGAAAGCCATCCCTAAATCCGGTTGTCGGATCAGCAAGAAAATGATCAACCCATATAATAAAAAGGAGCCAGTCCAAGAAGATAAAAAGCCTTTCCAATTTTTTAGCGGAGATGGTTGGCGCGACAATAACCAGGCGGCCACCAGGGCAAAAGCGGGCTTGATAAATTCGGACGGTTGCAAGGAAAAACCTGCAAGCCTGATCCAGCGTCTGGCCCCTTTAATTTCTGTGCCAATCAAGGGGGTAAGCGCTGCTAAAAAGGTCATGCCTATTAAGATAATGCAGGATAACCAAAATAACTGCCGTAGCGTCATCAATGAAAAAAACAATAAAATGATTACTGCTGCTGGGATCATTATTAAATGGTGTCTGGCCAGATAAAATGTATCCAAACCAATCCGTCCACCGGTTGCACCACTAATCGACAAACTCATAAAACCGCCGAGCAATAAAAGCGTAAAAATGGCCACCATGGTCCAGCGGTCAACCGTCCACCACCAAATGTTTAAAACACTGCGGTCTGTACGGTTAAAGATTTTGCTGCCTGATACGTGATCCATATCATTCCTTCTGGGATAATTTACGAACAATTTGTTTAAAAGTTTCGCCGCGATGTTCAAAATCACGAAATTGGTCAAAAGATGCGCAAGCAGGGGAAAGCAAAACTACTCCATCTTTTTTTTGCTCTTGCCAGGCCATATCGGCAGCTTGGCAGGTAGCAACCTCAAGGGTGCCGCACTGGCTGTAGGGGATATGATGCTGCTTCAAATAGTTGGCAAAATTATCTTTGGCTTCGCCAATTATAAAGGCTTGTCGTACCCGGTTTAGTAAAGATTCCAGCCCTTGTAAACCGCCTTCTTTCGCCTTGCCCCCGATAATCCAATAAATATGTTGATAGCAAGCCAACGCCTTGCCCGCAGCATCTGCATTGGTGGCCTTGCTATCATTGATAAAGCGGATATTGCGGATGGTGCTGATTAATTCTTGGCGGTGGGCCAAACCCGGATAGTTTTTAAAACCATTAACAATTTGTTTTTCATCCATACCGACTGCCCGGCAGGCCGCATAGGCTGCGGCTGCGTTTTGAGCATTATGTGACCCGGGTAAAGCCGGGGCTTGTGCCATATCAAAAATAGGATGGGTGCTTCCTGAAATATCGTCAATAAGGCAGGCATTTTTAACATATACTCCCCCCTTGATTGCCTCGATGCCTGAAATAGGTATTACTTGCTGTTGACCTTGTTTTTTCAACAATGGATAAATTTGATCGCGCCCGTAAGCATCATCGATCCCAATGATTGCTGTTTGCGAAGCCTGTTGCCGCAAGAAAATATGTTGTTTAATTCTGACGTAATCTTTCATTGTGCCGTGCCGGTCTAAGTGATCGGGGGTAATATTTAACAACACCCCCACATCAAAAGAAAAGGTTTCCATTAATTCTAGTTGGAACGACGACAATTCTAAAACATAGACGCCTTTGCCATCCATGGGTTTCAGGTCAAAAACAGGGGTGCCAATATTGCCACCAACTTCTGCAGATATTCCAGCATTTTTTAAAATATGCCCGATCAAATGCGTGGTGGTTGACTTGCCGTTTGTGCCCGTAATGCCGATACGTTTGGTTGTTGGGTGCATCCGCAACAACAGTTCAATATCACAAAAGATAGGGATATTAGCTTTTTTCATCGCGGCTGCGACCGGGTGGATGAATGGTAAGCCGGTTGGGATACCAGGACTGATAACCAAAGCCGCTACTTGTTTAGGATCCACCCGTGACAAATCTACAGGTGTTAAGGAAAATGAGTCAAGCTGTTGGCGTTTTGCCAGGGAATCATCCCATGCCCAAACTTTTGTGCCACCCTGCAGCAGGGCACGCACAGTGCTAAGCCCTGATCTTGCCAGCCCTAAAACCCCCACAGTTTGATTGGCAAAACAGGTGACCCCCATCATCATTACCTCAATTTAAGGGTTGACAAACCGATCAAGGCCAAAATGGAGGCGATAATCCAAAAACGGATAACAATGGTCGGCTCTGCCCATCCCTTCTTTTCAAAATGATGGTGCAAGGGTGCCATTCGAAAGATTCTTTTCCCGGTTAATTTAAAGGATAGTACTTGCATAATCACCGATACGGTTTCAATCACGAAAAGACCGCCAACAATAGCTAATACAATCTCATGTTTAGTGATTACACTAATTGTTCCCAAGACACCGCCCATCGATAACGAGCCGGTATCGCCCATAAAAACCATGGCAGGCGGGGCATTGAACCATAAAAAACCTAAACTGGCGCCTACCAAAGCCCCCCCAATGATTGCGAGTTCCCCGCTACCAGGAACATAAGGTATTTGTAAATAGGTAGAAAAATCGACCCGCCCCACCAAATAAGCGATCAAGGCAAAACATCCAGCCGCTAGCATAGTGGGGACAATGGCCAACCCGTCCAGACCGTCTGTTAAATTAACGGCATTGGAGGCGCCAACCATCACAAAAATGGAGGCTGGTATAATAAAAAGCCCTAAATTAAAAGCGAAATCCCTAAAAAAAGGCACGGCAAATTGCCCGCCAATATTTTCAGGGGAAAGCCACCAGATAGCAAGTGAAGCCAAGGCGGCAACCATTAATTGGCCTAAAAATTTATAACGGCTGCGTAAACCCTTGCTGTTGCGTTTGGTCAGTTTAAGAAAATCATCCACAAAGCCAATCCCGCCAAAGGCTAGGGCTACAAATAAAACCACCCAAACAAAACCATTGGTGAGATCAGCCCATAAGAGGGTACTGATGATCAGAGACAGTAAAATCAATACCCCCCCCATGGTTGGCGTACCTTTTTTGGTTAATAAATGACTGGCCGGTCCATCTGTCCGAATGGGCTGGCCTTCTTTTTGTTTGGATTTTAGCCAGCGGATAATACGGGGGCCTAAAATAAAGCTAATACATAAGGCCGTTAGAATAGCGCCAAAGCTACGAAAAGTAATATAACGGAAAACGTTAAAAACAATGGAGTCTTGTGCCAAAGGACTTAAAAAATTATACAGCATGATAGTTTTTCCCGGATTCAATAAGCTTATTCACAATAATTTTCATACGACTGCCAAGGGAACCCTTGATTAGGATAACATCACCATCTTCTATATAAGATAATAAATGATCGGCAAGAAGCGCACTGTTTTCATAATGTTGTCCCCGCATTTCTTTAGGCAAAGCCTGATGCAAATTTTCCATCCATGGTCCACAAGTAAACACAAGGCCAATTTTATTGCTCAAAATGCTTTGATGAAGCTCTGCATGCAGCATGGCAGATTGATCCCCCAGTTCCAACATGTCCCCTAAGATGGCAATCCGGCGACCAGGGGTGTGGGTATATGAATGCTGTAAAACATTAAATGCCGCCTTCATGGAAGCCGGATTGGCATTATAACTATCATCAATAAGAATGATTCTTTTATTTATTGCCAGTGTAATATGCAATTTTTGGCCGCGTCCCGTCGGGGGGGTAAATTTTTGCAGCCCTTGGATTATTTTTTGATCCGTGATCCCTAAAGCCACTGCTGCCGCAAAAACAGCTAAACTGTTCATGGCCCAATGATCGCCGGTTACCGGTAAAACATAAGAAACGGGTCGCCCAAAATAATCCATATCAATTTCTAGGGCAGAGGGTAGGTGTTGAATTTTTTTTAACCGTATATCAGCGCCGGTTTTCTGGCCAAAGCTGATCGCATGTTTGATAGAGTTTTTTTGGGCATGGATAAGAAGACGCTTATACTCCGAGTTATCATAGGGCAGGATAGCGATTGACCGGCCCTGTTTCATCCCCTGAAAAATTTCCGCCTTAGCATCGGCAATTTCCGATATATTGGCAAAAAAAGCTAAATGAGCCTCAGCAATTGTGGTAATAAGGGCAATATCGGGCCGCACCTGTCTGCTTAATTGATCAATTTCTCCCGCGTGGTTCATCCCCATTTCAAAAACCGCAAATTTTGCGGCCGGAGGCAATTTCGCTAAACTCAAAGGCACCCCCCAATGGTTGTTATAACTGGCTTCGCTGACATGGGTTTGGCCATCTTCTGATAACACCAGCCGCAACATTTCCTTGGTACTGGTTTTGCCAACACTGCCGGTAACGCCGACCACGGCTGCTTGCGAACGATTACGGGCCGTATCTCCAAGTTTGACCAAGGCTTGTAAGGTGTCGGCCACATACACCACAGGTACAGTAGGGTTGTCAATCGGTTGCTGACTTAAGACGGCGCCCGCACCTGCGGCGATGGCCTGGGAGATAAATCGATGCCCATCTTGCACGAGACCTTGTAAAGCAATAAAAAGTTCACCGGATTTAAGGGTACGGCTGTCAATTGATAAACCGGTTACCGACCAGTCGGTGGTAAGCGATTGCCCATTCGTTGCCTTTGCTATATCTTTTCCTAACCAAAGGTTTTTTTGCATGATGTTTTTATGGGGTTGGCGGGTTTAAATATTTTCTTGCCACTTCACAATCATCAAAAGGCAGGATTTCTTTTCCAACAATTTGACCAGTTTCATGCCCCTTGCCAGCAATCAGTAAGACATCGCCGGATTGCAGATGCTGGATAGCCTGTTGGATAGCTTGTGCCCGATCTGGAATTTCAAGGGCTTGTGGGCAAGCAGTGATAATTTGCCTACGAATTTCAACGGCGTTTTCCGTGCGAGGATTGTCATCGGTCACGATTACACTGTCTGCTAATTCATGGGCAATTTTGCCCATAATCGGTCGTTTTGTCCTGTCACGATCCCCACCGCACCCAAATACGACCACAAGCCTTCTTTTAGTTACTCTGCGTAATGTTTCTAGAACACGCTTCAGGGCGTCGGGCGTATGGGCATAATCAACAAAGACCGGGGAATTATATTGATTTTTACCTACAGACTCGAGTCGCCCATGAACGGGTTTTAGGGTTGATATACATTCCAAGATTTTATGAAGATGGGGGTATTTTGCCAAGACCATGCCAACTGCACATAAGATATTGTAGATTTGAAATTCACCTGCGATGGATGTCAAAAACTTTTGCTTATCCTGGCCCTGGATATCAAGGGTAACCAGTTGACCAGTCGTTGTTTGGCGGATACCGGTAATTTTCAAGTACCTAGCCCTACGACCATAATCAACTAATTTTAGGTGGCGTTGCTTACAAATTTCCTGAAGGGCCAGGTATTCCGGAACATCCGCATTGATGACCGCCAGGCTGCCGGGCGGTAATAAATGGGTAAACAGGCGAAATTTCGCTTGCCGGTAATTTTCCATGGATTGGTGATAATCCAAATGGTCAATAGTTAAATTGGTAAACCCGCCCGCTGCCAGTTCAATGTGATCAAGACGAAGCTGATCAAGGCCGTGGCTTGAGGCTTCCAAAGCAACCGCTTGAATTTTTTCTTGGGCCAGCCTCATGAGATAATAATGAAGATCTTCTGCGGGCGGGGTGGTATGGGATCCGGTTTTTTGGTACGAGGGGCTTATAATCCCTAAGGTACCGATGCTGGCTGCCTGCATGCCAAGTGCCATCCATATTTGCCTTGTAAAATCAACGGTCGAGGTTTTGCCGTTTGTTCCTGTTACCGCAACAATCAAAGAGGGTTGGGGCGAATAAAATTTTGCAGCCAATTGCGATAATAACAGGCGAGGATGTTCAACAACAATAACCGGTATTCGTAGGGTGGCAGACATATTGGTGATAACCGCAATTGCTCCTCGCCGTTGGGCTTCTTGAACATATTGGATGCCATTGTCTTGAGTGCCATCCAACGCCACAAATAAATACCCTGATTTTACATGACGGGAGTCAGCAGTGATGCCTAAAACTTCTATATCAGGCCATTGATTGTCACGGTAGGGGAGAACGGATGCAAGAAGGGAGGCGAGCTGCATTTCTCATCATTCTCCTGCCAAGCTAGTTTTAATAAATATATTGTTTTGAACGAAAACAGCAGGCATATCACTAACCGGCAAAACATCAAGCAAGGGTGCTAAGCGCTTAATAATCCTGCCCGAAACCGGTGCGGCAACCCAACCACCCGTTGCAAATCCATGTGATGTCGCGTTGGGTTTGGGTTCATCAACCATCACCAAAAGTAAATAGCGTGGTTCATAAACAGGAAAGGTACTAATAAAAGAGGCTAAACGGGAATCTTTTTTGTAAGCACCAGCGATTTGTTTTTCTGCAGTCCCTGTTTTGCCGCCGACAAAATATCCCCCTAAATCTGCTTTTTTGCCAGTTCCTGATTCTACCACTAACCGCATGATTTGCCTAACTTGTTGGGAGGTCTGTATTTTAATAACTTCTCTATTGGTAACCACATCATGAGGGGAACGGGCCACAAGGGTGGCCGGATGAAACTTGCCGTCATTCACTATAGCACTGACGCCCACGGCCAAGTGCAAGGGAGTTACAGCAATACCATGGCCATAAGCAATGGTCATGGTGCTAATATCCCGCCAAATCTTGGGGTAAAGGGGATGGGCAAGTTCAGGTAATTCCAAAGATACCGAATCTAATAGGCCAATCTTTTCAAAAAACTCTTGCTGTTTTTTGCTACCAATAACCATGGCCATCCGAGCTGATGCGATGTTAGAGGAAAGCATCATGATTTCAGGCACCGTTAACATACGGTTAACCCGCTCATAATCATGAATAACAAAGCCACCAACTTTAATAGGAACCCGGGGGTCAAATTGGTCAGTGATTTTGACCAATCCACTATCCAACGCCAAAGCGGTATTAAAAATTTTGAACGTAGAACCCATTTCATAAACGCCCAAAGTGTTACGATTGAATAATTCTTCTGGAGAAGCAGCACTTGGATTATTTGGGTCAAAATCCGGCAAAGAAACCATGGCCAATACTTCACCGGTGCGAACATCTAAAACCAATCCCATGCCGCCAATAGCCGAGAAATCTTTAATGGCAACTGATAATTCTTGCTTCACAATATGTTGAATACGAATATCAATCGATAACTTTAAAGCGTCACTGCTTTGCGTGAGCTGGTTATCGAAGGAGCGTTCAATGCCGCTTAAACCTTTATTGTCAACGTCAGTAAATCCAACCACGTGAGCAACCAAAGATCCTAAAGGATATCCCCGTCGTTCTTCTTGAACAAATTGCAATCCAGGAATTCCCAATCTCCAGACTACTTGACTTTGGGCAGGGGACAAATTCCTTTTAACCCACACAAAACTACGGTCACTAGCAAAACGGTTGAGTAATTGATCATAATTTAGATCAGGAAAAATCTTTGCCAATTTGGCTGCCGCTTCTGGCCTGTCCAACATTTCTCGCGGATTGGCATACAGGGAGTAAGTCGGCAAACTGGTGGCCAAGATCACTCCATTACGATCAACAATATCAGCCCTTTTGACAATTGCCAAATTGGTGTTGATAAAAGATTGGGTCGTTCTGGGAGATGTTGAGCTGTTCCATAAGCTAACATCAATCAGCCGCAAAAAAATTGCCATTAACCCCAAGATTAAAAATGAACCAGCGATAACCAGCCGATTTTGCGCCCTATCCAAATTGGGTTGCGTCAGGTGGTGGCTTTCGGAGGGATGATACGGTTGATACCTCGGGTCAGCTAGTTTGCTGAATTTCCATGAACGTTCCACTTGCCATTTTAGAGGTGTTGCATCTTTAGCAAATTTTTCCATTTGTCTACAATGTCATTGCCTTGTTCTGGGGGGGGATTGCTGCAGTGATGATATAGGCTGCATGTTGGGATTTTGGGTGGCCACAGTAACGAAATTTGAGAAATTGCTGCCATTGCTTAAATTACTCTGATTGTTTCCTAAGCCTGAGGAAACCGGCGCTGAATTCAAAGACGCTAACGTATGGCTTATTAAAATGGCGTCTAAATTTCTGATGCTTCCCAATTGTGTGGGTACTATCGGTGAAAGTTTTAAATATTGTTCCGATAGACGGCTGAGGCGCGTAGGTTCGGTCAAGTGAACCCATTCTGCTTTCAATAAATGGATGTTTTGACGGTCTTGGATAATTTGCCGTTTCGTTTGTTCTAAATAAGCCTCTTGCTGGATCACTTCATATTTAATATGAAACAAAAAGATTCCTGCTCCAACAATTAAAACTGACCATAATAAATTACTTAATCGGATCATGGGTTATTCCTCCGTTATTGACGCCGCGTCGGTTCGTTCAGCAAGGCGTAATTTTGCCGAACGAGCCCGTCTGTTGAAATTCATTTCCTCAAGGGAAGGGATGACAGCATCGCGCCTAACCAGGCGAAAAGTTGGTGGGGATACGGCTTCATTAGCCACTGGTAAATATCTTGATTGGTTGCTTGGGGGGGCGCTGCGGGAACGCAAAAAATTTTTCACCCGTCGATCTTCCAATGAATGGAACGACACAACCGCTAGCCTGCCTGCTTCTTTAAGCAAACGTTCCGCAGCCTCTAGGCCCATTTCTAATTCGGCCAATTCATTATTTGTAGCAATCCGTAAAGCCTGAAAAGTGCGGGTCGCAGGATCAATTTTCTTGGCGGAGACCGTGTTGCCAACCTCTTGAGCGATTTTTGCTAATTGGGTTGTCCGCAAAATAGGGTTATTGCTACGGGAATAAACAATTGCGCGGGCAATGCGTCGTGCGCTGGGCTCCTCGCCTAATTCAAAAAACAGCTCAGACAATTGCTTTTCGCTCCAATTGTTGATGATGTCTGCGGCCGATATCCCATTCATGCTCATGCGCATATCCAATGGTCCGTCCAAGCGGAAGGAAAATCCACGCTTTGGATCGTCTAATTGGCGTGAAGACACTCCTAAATCCAAGACAATTCCGTCAACTTTCCGAATGTTGCAGCCCAAAAGCAATTGCTCCATTTGGCTAAACAGCCCTTGGATAAACTCAAATCGTCCCGGATATTGTTGGCTTAATTCTTGTGCTTTTCTACTAACCTGGGGATCACGGTCAATGCCCACTACCTTACAGTTAACCCGAGATAAAAAGGCCGCACTATAGCCTCCATTACCAAAGGTTGCATCTACATATACCCCTCCGTCCTGTAAATTTAGGCCTTCCGCGACTTCCTCTAAAAGAACAGGGTTGTGGCTGAAATCAGCGTACATATTATTCATTGCCCGGATTAGGGGTTAAGGTGCGACCCTTTTCAAGCGCCCGGCGGCGAGCTTCTGTTTTATAATTTTCGAGCGCTGCTGGATGCCATATTTCAAAAACTTGGCCGCGACCCACAAAAGCGG
Source organism: Alphaproteobacteria bacterium (assembly GCA_044227605.1). Taxonomy (GTDB): domain Bacteria; phylum Pseudomonadota; class Alphaproteobacteria; order JAEUKQ01; family JAEUKQ01; genus JAEUKQ01. The sequence goes on along the minus strand of JBGAWJ010000016.1, from coordinate 3,843 downwards.
CACTCTCTTCAATATGGGCATGGGATAATAAAGAGTCGGGCAAAACTACCCGTCCTTCACTATCGAAAGCCAATTGTTTAGAATCAGCAAAGAGAGTGGCGGTTAAATCATCATGAGCATCAGAAAACAAATCCACGCGCCCGACTTGCTGACTGAGTTTTTCCATCCAGTCAATACCCGCACAAATAATTGCCTGATGTTTAAAGGATGGTAACGCGACAATTCCCTGAAAGCTCATCGTGGCCAAGGCACTACGATAAGGCGCAGGAATAGAAATACGGCCTTTTTTATCGATTTTGTTGATGAATGTATCGAGAAAGAGTGCCATTGCACCATAACCTTTGTCGTAAACAGGTTCAAAGCAGCAAAAATAATTTAAGGAGGAAAACAAATTTTAAAATAAATGTATTTTCTTATTTTGGGATATCATGGGATATTATGGGAGTCAATGGGAATATTTGGCAATCTATGGGAATAAGCTATAAAAATCAATATCTTAATGAAAGGCAAGGAGTCTCAGAGATAACTTCATAATAAACTACACAATGTTCATTATTTATTTACATTTTGTATTTCTTTTGTTCAAAAATAAAAAAGTGGCTGTGGTTAAGTTGCAACAGCTAGTGTGGGGGACGGGAATTTTAGGAACCAAAACCAGGGATAAAAATGGCTATTCCTACTTTAGGTCATGACTACTGCTGTAGCCCTATTAAGGCCACTCACTTTTATCATTGGATGGATCCAACAAGATAAGATCAATAAACCAGATAGTCTATAAGCCGGGTTCTGTCTGCGAAATATCGCAGGGCAGCCATTCATCTGGGATAAATGTTACCATTTACCTCACGCGACCTACCCGAGCAACGGTGCGAGTAAGCACCCAACCTTACGGTTTGTTACTCCTACTTGGTCTTGCTCCTGATGGGGTTTTCCCTGCCATACCCATTGCTGGTTATGCGGTGCGCTCTTACCGCACCTTTTCACCCTTACCGGCAAGCCGGTGGTATATTTTCTGTGGCACTTTCCCTAGGGTTACCCCCGCCGGGCGTTACCCGGCATCACTCACTCGTAGAGCCCGGACTTTCCTCCATCAAACCTATAATGGTCAACAGCGGCTGCCCGACTATCTGGTAGCCTTAATGTAGGGTGAGGAAGAAGCAGGGTCAAGATCTATTGTTTTCAATATGCTTTCCTGCTAGCATGGCGCACTATATAACAAATATAATAATAAAATTGCTAAGGAAACAAATATGTTGATGAATTCAAAATTCTTTGTTGAAAGCTCTACGCTGATCAGCCGGGCTTATGCCAAAAAATTACAAAAGGAATTGGCCATCTCATCGGCGGTTGAGGCCGACACGCTAGAGGCCAATCCGGAAAAGAAATTCTTTGCCTATATTTTGCGCGATGTGACGGATGAATTCTTCCGCGGCTCTAAACATAAAAAATTATTTACTGTCGTGGCAACCATCAAAGAACCGCGGGTCATCCAGGTTGAAATTCCTATTTCTAAAATACCCGAAGGGGGTGCTTATGGCGGGATTCTTTATTACTCCACCCTCATTCCCATACCGCTTCAGGGCGAGATATCTTTCAGGGGGGCTAGATTTTCTGCCTTAACCAATGGCCCAGATACCACCTTAGCCGAACGTATAAATGCGAATTCAGCTTTGCTGAATATGGCCAATTCTTTTGCCCGAACTGCGGGTAAAGTCGCGGGTTATTCCTTATCTGCCCCGCGTTATTTTCAAATGATACCGCAAGAGGGAGGCTGTTTGTTAAAAGTTGCTACCTTTCCCATCATCACCATGTTTGGCTTTAGTTGTTCGTTGCGGGCACAAGAATTTGTGGCACTAACCGGTGCCATTGAAAAAACCTTGCAAGGGCCTGTTATCGCTTCCTGATTCGGGATTACGGCAATAGAGCCTATGGATTAACGGATTAGGAGGGTTGAGGATGTCTCTTCCTGCATCTATCTCTGACCCATCACCCAATTATAATAACCGGCCAGTTAACCAATCCGTTGACATGGTGGTTATTCATTATACAGGTATGATCACGGGCAAGTCGGCGCTGGAGCGTTTATGTGACCCAGCTTCTAAAGTTAGTGCCCATTATCTGATTGAGGAGAATGGCGATATTTACCAATTGGTTGCGGATGAAAAAAGGGCTTGGCATGCTGGTGTCAGTTACTGGATGGGGCAAGAAAACCTGAATGATTGTTCCATTGGTATTGAATTGGTTAATCCCGGCCATGAAAATGGGTATCGGTTATTTCCATTAAAGCAGCAGCAATCCTTAGTACTAGTCATTCGGCATCTGCAGCAACATTATGCTATTCCAGCGCGGCGGATTGTAGGCCATTCCGATATTGCCCCCACGCGGAAAATTGATCCCGGTGAGTTATTTGACTGGCAATGGCTTGCTGGCCAAGGGATTGGGGTCTGGCCAAAACCGCAAGTATTTTCCCTCTCCCCAAGATCGAATGCTTTTTATCCTTCTTTAGTGAAGGAGGGGTTGAAGAAAGTGGGGTATGAAATAAAATCAGCAAATCCAGCAGATTTGTCCCTTGTTATCAAAGCGTTTCAACGGCATTTCCGTCCCAGCCAGGTTGATGGGGAAATTGACCGAGAAACCATGGAAATACTGAATGGGCTGTTAATAAGCCTTGGGGAGAAATCTTTGCCCGAGATCCAAATGGAATTGAATGGTTTTAAGTAACATTCCCCCTAGGTCATTTTTTAGCAAAGGTTAGGGGTATCAATCGCCAATTTTCTGCGGGTGGATTCAATCTAAGGATAAAAACTTGTTTAAATTTCTTCCCAAATCTACGATGTTATCTTCTTCCCTGTATCGGCTGCAAAAAAAGTCACCCGATTATCGGGGATATGAAAATTAAGCGTATCCCCTAAAACTACCTGATGATGCCCCGGTAGCCGCGCCACGATCCGTTGCTTGCCAAGATGGGAATAAACCAGGGTATCTGCCCCTAATGTTTCCACAAGATCGATTGTTAACTGTAAAACACCTTGGGGATCGAAGACCAAATGCTCTGGCCTAATCCCCACGATAATTTTATCCGCAATAGATGTTGATAAACTTCGCATAGGCATAATCGCGCGCTGGTCTAGCATAACATTTTTTTGGTCGGTGCTAATCGTGCAATGTAATAAATTCATGGGGGGTGATCCCATGAAACCAGCTACAAAAATTGTCTGCGGATTTTCATAGATTTCCATAGGGGTGCCGATTTGCTCAGCAACGCCTGCGTTCATCACCAACAACCGGTCGGCCAAAGTCATGGCTTCCACCTGGTCATGGGTAACATACAGGGTAGTAATGCCCAAACGCCGCTGTAATTGCTTAATTTCAATACGCATCTGCACCCGCAATTTGGCATCCAAATTCGATAAGGGTTCGTCAAATAAGAATAAAGCCGGGTTGCGGACAATCGCTCGCCCCATGGCCACCCGTTGGCGTTGGCCGCCTGAAAGCTGACGGGGTTTGCGGTCTAGCAAAGATTTTATTTCTAAGGTTTCTGCAACCTCATGGACGCGCTTTTCAATATCGGCCCGACTCATGCGGGCGATTTTCAAGCCATAAGCCATATTATTATAAACGCTCATATGCGGATAAAGGGCATAATTTTGGAAGACCATGGCAATTTTGCGGTCTTTTGGCTCCACATCATTGACCTTTTGGCTATTAATATAAATATTGCCGCTGCTGATGGCCTCTAGCCCTGCAACCATTCGTAATAGAGTGGATTTACCGCAACCGGAAGGCCCTACAATAACTAAGAATTCCCCATTATTGACTGCTAAATCAATTTGGTGGATAGCG